>JBEBRI010000021.1:0-33844 GCA_040394915.1 Sphingobacterium sp. | reverse complement strand
GTTGGGCGAAAATCAATGCTGTGGCAAGTAAAAAAAATCTTTTCATAGGGAAATTTATTGTGTTCAATCAAAATTAGCATCATTATTGTAATATTGATTAATTATATTTGTCGTGTATTAACGAAATTATATAATTTCATGAGACTTTGGATTACAGCATTTATCGTTTACTACATAGCACTTCTGTTTGTGCCATGTGGTGATCACTTTCATTATGCTGAACACGAAGGACAAATGAAGAGTACCTTAACACACTGTTCTCATGACCTTTCCGAAGCACAAGGCCAATCAACGCCAGATGATAGTTCAGAGGCACATAATGACTCGCATGATTGCTCTCCGCTCTGTGTATGCGGCTGTTGCCATATGGCGCTTTCCGATCAAGTAGCTTATCGTATTAACTTAAACGAATATATTCGAACTGAATACCAGTTTATCGAATTTAATACCCATTATGTCATAGCGTATTCCCCAAGCTATTTAGACTGTATATTCCAGCCTCCCAAATTTATAGCATAACACCATTTTCATAAAGTTTCTCGCTTAAGAACATAAGCGAGGCTATTGTTATATGCTAATAAATTTTTCATGTTAGACAAAATCATAAAATTCAGTATACAGAACAAACTGATTATTGGAATGATCACCCTAGGATGGATCGTGTGGGGTGTTTGGAGTCTTTCCAGATTGCCGATCGATGCAGTACCCGATATCACCAATAATCAAGTTCAAATTATTACCCTTTCACCGACACTTGCCACGCAGGAGGTCGAACAATTTGTTACTTTTCCCATTGAGCAAGCTATTGCTAATGTACCCAATACCGAGGAAATACGAAGTATCTCTCGATTCGGGCTATCCGTTATTACCGTCGTCTTTAAAGAAGAAGTCGATATCTATTTCGCAAGGCAGCTTCTACAAGAAAAGCTAAAACTTGCAGAAGAAGAGATCCCAGAAGGTGTTGGACGTCCCGAGCTAGCGCCCGTAAGTACAGGGCTAGGGGAAGTCTATCAATACATATTGCACCCAAAGGAAGGTGCTGAAAGTAAATATTCAACCATGGATCTTCGGACCATGCAAGATTGGATTGTTCGGAGACAGTTAAATGGAACGCCGGGCGTCGCTGAAGTAAACAGCTTTGGCGGACTTTTGAAGCAATACGAAGTAAGCGTCAATCCGGAGCGATTACGAGCATATAATCTCTCCATTTCGGATATCTATACCGCTTTAGAGCAAAATAACGAAAATACCGGAGGCGCCTATATCGATAAGAAACCAACAGCCTATTACATTCGTGGAGTAGGCATGGTGACTTCATTAGAGGATGTTAAGCAAATCGCGATTATTAGAGATCAGCAGCCGCCCGTATATATCCGGGATATTGCGGACGTAAAATTTGGAAATGCAGTACGCTATGGTGCGATGACTTACAACGGTAAAGTAGATGCCGTTGGGGGTGTTGTCATGATGTTGAAAGGAGAGAACAGCAAGGAAGTTGTCGATGCCGTAAAAGAACGTATCAAAACTATTGAGAAGACCCTTCCTGATGACATTAAGATCGAGCCCTATTTGGATCGTACAGACTTAATTGACCGCGCCATAAGCACCGTAGAACGTAACTTAATTGAAGGAGCATTGATTGTCATCTTCGTGTTAGTCATCTTCCTAGGGAACTTTAGAGCCGGTTTAATTGTTGCCTCTGCGATTCCCTTATCGCTCTTGTTTGCGATCAGCCTGATGAATGTCTTCGGGGTCAGTGCCAATTTGATGAGTCTTGGTGCCATTGACTTTGGACTTATTGTCGATGGATCGGTGATCATTGTGGAAGCGACTTTGCATCATTTGGCGACGCGAGGGCTCCATGGTAAGTTGAGCCAAAAAGAAATGGATGAAGAGGTTTATATATCCGCTTCTAAAATCAGATCCAGTGCTGCCTTCGGGGAGATTATTATCTTAATTGTCTACATCCCCATACTTGTTTTAAGGGGGGTAGAAGGCAAGATGTTCGTACCGATGGCACAGACGGTATCCTTTGCTATTATCGGAGCGCTGATCCTCTCGTTGACCTATATCCCGATGATGTGTGCTTTGTTTCTACCCAAACAAATCAAGCAAAAAGAAACTTTCTCTACTAAGATGATGAATTGGTTGTACCAGCGCTATGAACCAATCTTACATAAGGCATTTGCTATTAAACTTTGGGTTGTCGGATTTACGGTACTATTGTTTGGTATTTCTGTAGTCTTTTTTGCAAAGATGGGGGGAGAGTTCCTGCCGACATTAAAAGAAGGAGATTATGCCTTCCACTGTATTCTGCCGAAAGGAACGAGTTTAAATCAAAGTATAGAAACTTCCATGTTAGCCTCTCGCGTAATTAAAAGCTTTGATGAAGTCAAGATGGTAGTTGGAAAGACCGGTTCTGCGGAAGTGCCGACGGATCCTATGCCACCCGAAGCTACCGATATTATGGTGATTCTGAAACCTAAAGATGATTGGACATCAGGACGAACGTATGATGAACTTGGTGATGCAATATATGCGAAGTTAAAAGCGACCATACCAGGCGTATTTTTCGAAAAGAATCAGCCTATTCAAATGCGTAGTAATGAGTTGATGACGGGTATACGTCAAGATGTGGCCGTTAAAGTGTTTGGTGAAAATATCGACAGCTTACTTTATTTTGGAAAGCAAGTTAGCGAGGTGATCAAGCAGGTGCCAGGGGCGAGCTCCCCACAAATGGAGAATATCAGTGGTTTGCCACAGATTACAATTAACTACGACCGCGTACGTTTAGCGAATAACGGCGTTTCGGTACAGCAGGTCAATGACATTGTTGCTGCCGCATTCGCTGGTCGAGTGACAGGGTCGGTTTATGAAAATGAACGCAAATTTGACTTAGTCGTGCGATTAAACGAAGAGAATAGACAGACTATTGATCATGTTGCTCATTTGTTTGTTCCGACCAAATCAGGTGCCCTTTTGCCGCTAGATGAACTCGCGACCGTTGAATATAAAAATGGACCTGCGCAGATCTCTCGTGAAGAAGGAAAACGGAGAGTGGTTATTGGATTTAATATTACCGATGGAAAAGATGTTGCAACGGTCGTAAAAGAGATACAGGAGAAGATGGGTAAGCAATTGAAACTTTCCAGTGGATATTACTTACAATATGCGGGCTCTTTCCAAAATTTAGAGGAAGCCAATGCAAGACTCTCCTGGGCGGTACCAGTTGCCCTCTTATTAATATTTTTCCTGCTGTATACGACCTTTAAGTCCGTAAAACAAGCACTACTGATCTTTACTGCGATTCCTATGTCGGCAATAGGCGGTGTATTTGCATTAATGTTACGGGGGATGCCATTCTCCATTTCTGCAGGCATTGGCTTTATTGCCTTGTTCGGTGTTGCAGTATTAAATGGTATTGTATTAATAGGCACTTTTAATCATCTTAAAAATGATGGAATGAAAGACGTATGGCAAAGAATTAAGGAAGGAACGAAAGAACGTTTTCGACCTGTACTGATGACAGCAAGTGTTGCGAGTTTAGGTTTCCTACCGATGGCGATAAGTCAAGGTGATGGTGCCGAAGTACAAAAGCCATTGGCGACAGTCGTTATTGGGGGATTAATAACGGCGACTATCCTAACGCTTATCGTGCTGCCTATCCTGTATACCTTATTTGAGCGCAAATGGCGTTTGAATCCAAAGGCAAAAGCCCTCGTGTTGATGTTTTTCACTTGCTTAGGCTTATCTGCACAAGCGCAAAGTATCGATAAAACGGAATTTGTAAGAATGGGTATCACTAAGAATGGTGAGGTGCAAGCGGCGAGTCGCAGTATCGAATCGCGGCGCGCATTGATTGCTGCAGCAACAGCACTTAGTAAGACCAATGTAGCATTACAACTGGGGCAATACAATTCCGAGAAATTTGATCAAAATATCGAAGTCTCTCAATCGATACCTTTCCCCACAATTTTTAAAGCGCGTAGAACCTTGTTTGAGCAGGATGTATTGCTAGCGGAAAACGATTACAACCTGTTTAGGAATGTATTGGCGATGCAGTTGGCGAACGCCTATGATGAGCTGAGTTATGCTTATGCGCGGGAAGAAAAGCTCAAACGAATAGATAGTTTGTATGCAGAGTTTGAAAGAGCATCGCAAGTCAAATTCTCCGCAGGTGATATCCCTCAAATCCAAGTGACAACGGCAAAAACTAAAAGAGGCGAAGCACAGTTACAATGGAAGCAGCAACAAGTTCAAATTGAAAACTTGAAAATGCAAATTGCCGCTTTTACAAGCGATAGTCTATTAGCATTAGCAAATCATCCCATTTTAGCGGTAGACGCAATTGATGGGAAGCTACAAGCCGATTTGATTGCTGCCAACCCTGAATTAAAGCAGTTAGCTGGACAGATTAATCGTGCCGATGCAGAAGTAAATCTCCAAAAGCAAGAACGATTGCCAGATTTCACTATAGGCTATGCGAATACGTCTTTTATTGGTCGGGACGTACAAAATGGGGTATTGATCGATGAGCGAACCTCCAGAGACCGGTTCCATTCTGCTAATATCGGTATAGCGATCCCTATTTTTAATACAGGGTCAAAAGCTAAGGTAAAGAGTATTAAACTAGAACAAGAGGCAAATAGCTTGAGATTAGCGCAGCGAACTCGCGAGCTCGGCGCCGAATTGGCAAACCAGCTCAAACAATACCAGCAGCAGCTACTACAATACAATTTCTATCAGTCTCAGGGACTGCAGAACGCCAAGGATATTCTGAATGCCGGCAGATTGGGCTATGAGGTAGGAGATATGGATTATATCGAATATTTGACCGCGATTCAGAATGCCATTAACATAGAAATGAATTATATACAGCGCATTTACGAAATCAATCAAACAGTTAATTCCATCAAGTATATTTTAGGTAGTCATCTATCCAACAGTTTAATACCAAATAATTAAATTATATTTATTTTGAAAGCAATCATGAGCATTCCCGTAAAAACATATATCAAATGCCTATTTATCGCGCTGAGTCTGTGCCTTTGCCTAGCCTGCAATACTCAGTCTGCAGCACAGGAAGAAGGACATAGCGAAGGCGATGGACATGATCATGGTCATGATCATGCCGCCGAGGAAGCCGGACATGGCGGAAATATCGCCGAAATAAGTCCTGAACAGTTCAAAACCGTAGGAATTACCTATACCCAAGTATCTTTGCGCGATTTAGAGAATAAACTCCAATTCAATGGCTCTTTAATCATTCCGAATGAAAAGAAAGCAACAATTAATAGTGTTTATTCTGGAACGATTTCCAAGCTCTATATCAAACAGGGCGATTTTGTAAAACAAGGACAAACCATAGCGAGCATTAGCAATCCTGAGTACATTCAAGTTCAAGAGAACTATTCATCGGTAATGAGTCAAATCGATTTCGCAAGTAAAGAGGTCGACCGACAAAAGATTTTGAATCAGGGCCAAGCCGGTTCGCTTCGTAATTTACAAAATGCCGAATCCCAGTTAAAGAGTCTGCGTGCACAGCAACGAAGCTTACGAAAGCAATTGCAATTGATGGGGATATCACCTGCTCAAGTTATCCAGGGTAATTTGATCAACTCAATCGCAGTTCGAAGTCCTTTAAGCGGTTATATCACGCAGTTGAATAGCAGCATCGGAAACTTTGTAGACCCCTCTGTATCTATAGCGACCGTAGAGGATAATAATAATATCTTATTACAAATCAATATGTATGAGAAGGAACTTCCCTTGGTGAAGGTCGGTCAAGAGATTGAGTTTACCTTAGCCAACAATAGTACGGCGAGTTACCAAGCAAAGATCATCATGATTAATAAGAGTCTCGACGCTAATCGCACGATTCCGGTGCATGCGCAAATCCTGAGCAGCAAGCAACATCTAGCTGAAGGCATGCAGGCAGTAGCATATATTCATGCAGGTTCTAGTTTGCAGCAGAGCCTTCCCGTCGGCGCTATTGTTAATGAAGAAGGAAAAGATTATATTTTCGTTGATCGCGGATTTGATAAAAACGAAGGCGTTTATAAGTTTGAAAAAATAGAAGTTCACCGTGGTATTACAGATGCAAATTATGCTGCTGTAACCAGTACTAAGACCCTTAATTCGGACGATAAAATCGTCTCAACAGGTGCGTTCTTTGTAAACGCAGTGTTAAGTGGGTCTGAAGGTCATGAACATTAACCAACATAACAACAGTGTATTATGAGTAAGCAACATCAGCACATCTATAATGAAGCGGGCGTATGCGAAATCTGCAGTCAGACTGCGAAAGTCTATGAGCAAGCAAATGCCAGGAACCGATCGAAAAACAATGCCCCGAAAACTATTTCTACCCAGAAGCTTCATCAGGAGCAAGGACATGCACATGAACATTCCGAAGATGATGGACATGATCATGAACATAGCCATGATGAAAATAGTAGTCTGTTCAAGCTCTTTCTTCCATCGCTGGTTAGTTTGTTGCTGCTGTTGCTTGGGCTAGCATTCGACAATTTATGGACGATGCCCTGGTTTAAAGGGAACATCCGGCTAATATGGTACCTCGCAGCCTATTTACCGGTAGGATTGCCTGTACTTAAAGATGCGGTAAAGAGTATTAAAAAAGGGAACTTCTTCTCCGAATTTTTCCTAATGGGGATTGCTACACTCGGCGCGTTCGCCATTGCTGAATACCCAGAAGGAGTAGCCGTGATGCTATTTTATGCTGTTGGGGAAAGTTTCCAAACGCTTGCGGTCTCTAGAGCGAAATCGAATATCAAGAAACTCTTGGATCAAAGACCTGATGAGGCGAGCATTATTCGAAACGGAAAGACCTTAACGATTAAAGCTAAAGATGTACAAATTGGCGATATTATTCAGTTAAAGCCCGGTGAAAAACTAGGCTTGGATGGCTTGTTAATTTCAGATACGGCTTCATTCAATACGGCTGCCTTAACAGGGGAAAGTAAACCTGATACTAAAAATAAGGGAGAGCAAGTATTGGCGGGGATGATTAATCTTCAATCCTTAGCGCAAATTGAAGTAACAACCGCTTATGCCGATAGTAAGCTCAGTAAAATTCTGGAGCTTGTACAGCATGCTAGTGCGCAGAAGGCTGCAACTGAGCTCTTTATTTCTAAGTTTGCTCGTGTTTATACGCCAATTGTTGTCTTTCTGGCGATAGCGATCTGTTTTATCCCATATTTCTTTGTACAAGATTATGTTTTCAAAAATTGGTTATATCGATCGCTGATCTTTCTGGTTGTTTCTTGTCCTTGTGCACTGGTGATCTCGATACCATTAGGGTATTTCGGCGGTATAGGCGCTGCAAGTCGCCATGGAATCTTAATAAAAGGAGGGAACTTTCTCGACATCCTTGCTGCAGTAAAGCATGTGGTGATGGATAAAACAGGAACGCTGACAGAAGGCGTCTTCAAGGTACAAGAGCTGCAATTGATCAATGGACTAGCCTTGCCTGATATTATGGATTACGTCAATTTATTGGAAAGCAAAAGCACACATCCCGTTGCGACTGCTATTCATGAATATGTCGGCGATTTAAGAGAAGAACTGCCTTTGCAGGACGTGGAGGAGATCGCCGGACAGGGTTTAAAAGCTACGGTAAATGGCAAGGAATTCTTAGTTGGCAACTTTAAATTGTTGGATAAGTATCAAGTGGCCTATCCCGTTAATCCAGCAGATATTGCGTATACAACGATTGCTATCGCCTATGATAAGCAATATCAGGGCTTTTTAACGATTGCGGATTCCATCAAACCCGATGCAAAGGAGAGTATTGAAAAACTGCACAGCTTAGGAGTGAAAGCGACGATGTTGAGTGGGGATAAGGAAGCGGTCGTGCGCCAAGTTGCCAAAGAACTTGGTATTGACCAAGCGTATGGTGATTTATTGCCGGAAGATAAAGTAACGCGGTTCAAGGAAATTAAAGCGCAGGATCAAACTGTTGCCTTTGTTGGGGACGGCGTAAATGATGCTCCAGTTGTTGCATTAAGTGATGTCGGGATTGCCATGGGCGGACTGGGATCTGATGCGACCATTGAAACTGCTGATGTGGTAATTCAAGACGATAAGCCTAGTAAAATACCCGTAGCGATACAGATTGGAAAGAAAACAAAGACGATTGTATGGCAGAATATTGGGTTTGCATTTGGGGTGAAGGCCATCGTTCTCATTCTGGGGGCGGGAGGCTTAGCGACGATGTGGGAAGCCGTATTTGCCGATGTAGGCGTAGCATTACTTGCTATTTTGAATGCGGTTAGGATCCAACGTTCAAACTTTAAAAATTAGCCTTAAGATGTCGGTAGATTGATCAAAACGAGGAATTCATAGATTTAAATAGGCAAGAGGAACGTATAAGCGTTCCTCTTGCTATTATTACTCGTTTTTCATACTTTTTCCAGAATTTTCTCATGACTTTTATCTGTAGCTTCGTGGACTTGCACGAAAACAAACTGAATAATCGGGAAGATTTAAGGATAGGTCGCGTTGCATAACGGATGTTGTCCGAGAACAGCGATATAAAAAAATTAATCTTGTTTCTCTTTCTCGTTTTCCTTTTCCTTCTCGTTGCTACTTTCTACCACAGGGGGTTTTTGTTTTATATATCGATTCTTGATCATCCATTGCTCACCGTCGACGCCGTTGACCATTAAATCACCCCAACGGCCGCGAAAGCGAATATTGCCGGTTCTGCCATCTGCGTATTCAATAATATAGTTCTCCACGGTTTGCGCTCTCAAGGTTTTTATGACTTTATCCGCCTGAATAAGTTGACGCTGACCATAGCGGTCTTGTTTGATAAATACCTCACGCCCCTCATTATCACTAATCTTTGTCCGTCCAGAAAAGTTTGTCAAATTAACCGTAATCTGGTAGCCATCGTTTCGCTTGATCCGAAAACGCCCGTGTAGGCTCAGTCCCCAATCGACTTCATATTCCATTCCTGTATTAGTTTTATATTTTTTATTCCGCCAACTTGGAGAAGCTGGACGAACCCATGATTTTGCGCTAGATTCTAATGAATAATTACCATGGATATCATGAGAAACAGTAATCAAGTTATTTTGTTCATCGTACAGCTCAAAACCGCCGGTGCGTATACTTTCCAAGGTTAGTTCTTTACTGTCTTTGAAAATTGAAAAAGGATCATCTTGAAGGGATAGCATTAGACTATAAGAATGGAATTTGACAGGTTCAAAGACCGCATTAAATACCGGTTCTAGAAAAATATACGATTCTATTCGGTTGAATAATGCTTCGTTTGTATTAATATTTTCATGGGTTGTGATTTGCGTCTCTATTTGACGGTCCTGAGCAAATGATACTTGGGAACCCAAAAGGAAAATGGGTAATAGTAGGAATTTAACTGTTCTCATAAAATAGCATTAAACTATAACGTAATAGGAATAATAACAGAAGCTCGATCGTGCTCCTGCTTTTATGACTATCGTAGACGAAAAAAGTTTAACTGGAATTACTGCTATTTTTTCGAAAATGCGAGCTTATCACTATCTAGATTTTTGAAAATACATTCCTCGCAATAAGCCCCTAGTTAACTATTGCTTTATAATCAGCGTAGAAGGAAGGTTGATAATCCAATGTTCTTTATTTGAAAACAGTTCTTTCCAGCTATTCTTACTTAGCATCACCAAATCCTGTGTGTTAGTCAATTCCATATTAATCTCTGCACCCTCTATTTTTGTAATATGATTTGGCGCGACCTGCTCAATCGAGCGAAAAATCTCAAGTGCTTTTTTATCTTGCTGTAAGTATTGATTCATATCGATAATCGTCACTTGAGATTGTGCATTATGGATGAATTTTTGGATATAAGGCAGTAATTCCAAATCGCATTTCGAGTAGACGATAAACAGTATATGATCTAGTTTTTTAAAATCCTTATCGATTAATACAGCAACGGGAATTTTACTGCGTCCCATAATTTGTAGTGTACTATTCGAGAACACGGAATTGTCGAGTAAGCTTTCGGTTGCTTTTACACGGTAGACCAAGTTCTCCGGATTAATAAATCTTGTTGTAAAACCCAATATTCTACCCAATACACTGCCTTCGTAAATGGACTGCCCAACACCAATAAGTAGTAAGTCGTAGTTTCCTTCATTAGCGATTTCTGCAATATCTGCTTCCAAATTATTACTCGCCTTAAAAAAGGTGATGATGGGCTGACTAAGTTCTTTAGATGCCGTCACAATGGGTTCAAAGGTTTCGATCTCATAATCTTCAGCATTGTACTGATGCAAATCATTTGTCGGCGTTAAATGCATCGCCGTAATAGAAGAGTTCTTATCGCTTTCTTTAACTAACCCATGGGCCAGTCGCAGGAGCGACGGGCCACGCAATGGGTTACCAAAAGAAATCAATAAGTTATATTTGCCTATACGGCTGATCTCATCGGGTATTAAAGAATCAGTGGATTTAAAAAGTTTATTAAATAGATCGATGGCCGGACCCGTCATAAAGGTGGTAATTAAGGCCATTAAGACCAACATTGCAAACATCTCTGCATTGAGTACACCGAGATCAAAACCGATATTAAGAACGATTAACTCCATCAATCCGCGCGTATTCATCAATGCCCCAATCGTCAAGCTATCCTTCCAGTTTTGCCCCATAAATTTCGCCGCAATCGCACTTCCAACGAATTTTCCAACAACCGCAACCAATATAATCCACCCGGTAATCTGCCATAGGTACGGCTCATTTAATAGCCCAATTTGTGTTCGAAGGCCCGTGAAAACAAAAAATAGGGGTAGTAAAAGTACTAAACCAACATCCTCGACTTTCTCGATAAATACGTTTCTAAATTTTGCGTTCTCCGGCATAATGGCGCCCGCCATAAAAGCCCCAAACAAAGCGTGGATACCAATAACTTCCGTTAAGTAAGATGAGATTATTAAGGTGAGAAAGAAAATAGCAACAACCGGTTTGCTTAGATTTTCACGACTATCGTGCATGTCGCCAATCCGTTTTAGAAAAGGGCGAACAAACTTGATCATCACGAATACATATGCGATTGCCAACGCGATAATATAAAGGGAGCTCAAAAAATTCCCGGCTTTCACTATCGCAATAACGGCTGCCAATAGACACCAAGCGGTAATATCATCGGCCGCGGCACAGGTGATTACGATCGTTCCTAATTTTGTTTTTTGAATATTTCGTTCTTGTACGATCCTTGCCAGTACTGGAAAAGCAGTTATACTCATGGAGATTCCAATAAAAAGAGCAAAGGACGTAAAGTCAATGCCTGCCGGAGCAAAGCTTCCATAAATGAAATAAGCTAAGGATACCCCTAAGGCAAAGGGAAGGATGATGCTAGCATGGCTTATAACAACAGCATCATGTGCTTTGTTTTGGAGTACTTTCAAATCCAACTCCATGCCGACTACGAACATAAACAGAATCAAACCGATTTGGCTTAGAAACTGTAAGTTGCCTAGCGACTCTTTCGGGAATAATGTCGCCGAGAAGTCCGGAAAATACATACCCAAAAAGGATGGCCCTAAGATAATACCAGCGATGATTTCCCCGATCACTGTAGGCTGTCCAATCTTTTTAAATAGCCATCCAAATAATCGAGCAAAAAGAATGATCACGATAATCTGTGCTAAGAGAATCGCTAGTGGATGTTGTAAGTTATGTATCAAAGCGCTAAGAAACTCTTGCCATTGCGAGATACCGGAGTTTATTTTTTGTATATCCCGACCAATCTCCATGCTTCTTCCTTGTGAAATAATCCAATAGATTAATAAGGAAAAACCACCCACAATCCCGATATAAAAAATACTACTCTTTAGTTTCTTCATCTGATACCCGTTTTTATCTTATTATTCTCTTGGGGCAAAATAGGGATTTTTACATGCTATCTTAGCCGTTTAACAGCGAAGGAGGCGCTTTTTGTAATGAAGTGGATAAAAAATGTAATGAAATTATAGGCTGATCAATTCGATAAGACGATTCTTAAATGCCTCCCCCAATTGGAAGCTCTTCAAACTCCCGTCGGGACTACTGATGTTACTCTTGACTTCCTCGTAAGAAAACGATTGTACAATCGATAAGGCAATTAATTCCCTTTTATTAATCCGACAAAATTGATCTTCAGGCAGCAGCTCTTGCAATTTATCAAATGAGATATTCTTCAAGACAATGGATGTCCCATTAAATAGGAAGGCCTGTTTATCTCGACTATCCGTAGTCGAGGTTTCGATATAGGCCAGCTGATCAAAATACAAAAGGAATTTTCCCTGATCACTATTTAATTGGACGAAGTTTTTCTCGGGCATCGTACCCGATGCTTGATAGACACGGACTTTAGCTATTGCCTTCTTCAATCGCTCTAAGGTTAGCGGCTTCCGTACATAGTCAATCGCATTGAGGTCAAATGCATCGGCTGCGTACTCGCTATAGGCTGTGGTGAAAATTAGAGCTTTATCTTTTAATTGCGCAGCAAGCTCAATCCCATTTATTTCGGGCATCTCAATATCCATAATCAAAAGGTCGAACGACAGGTCCTTCAACTCGTTTAATAGTTCCTTGGGCGAATTATAGACGCGAACGATTTCCAATTCAGGAATCTGTTGGCAGAGGAGTTTTAGATATTTTAAGCTTGGTAACTCATCATCGAGTAGCAAGCATCGTAGCTTTGTGTTCAAGTAGGTCTATTTTTAAATGTGCAATGAAAACATCGCCTTCAACAAAGCGATCCAATTTGTAATGCTCTTTATAGATCATATTCAATCGCTTGTCCAGCATTTTGGAGCCGTAGCCTTCTTTCTCTTTTTTCAAGGTCGCTTTCTTGGAGATCTTATTCGCGACGGTCATCGAAAAAGCATGATCTTTAAAGCCAATCGTAATAGAAATAAAGGAATTTGGACTTTGCAAGTCGGCATGTTTAAAAGCATTCTCGATTAAATCGATGCTCAACAATGGAACCATGAGCTTTTGGTTCAATAGCGGTTCGTTCTCGCGTACCTGATTCTTTATCTGTAAATCAAAAAGGGGGCTTAACTTAATCTTGTTAATTTCCACTAGACTCAAGGCAAAAGCGATTTCCTGATTCGGCGTCACATATTTCTTCTTGCTCTCGTAAAGGATATAATCTAAAACCAGCGATAGGGAATCCAGGGAGTGATAGGTTTGATAAGCATGTGACTGTATGGAGTTCAATACATTTTTGAAGAGGTGAGGATTGAGTTTATAATCAATCTCCTCCAGTTGTACCGCATGCACTTGATTCTCCAAGTTTGAAATCTGCATCTCTAGGCGCTGGTTTCTCAACTTCGTTTTAAAAAGTTGCCAAGCTAGTAAAACAATCGCGATGACTAGGATGAACCCAATAAAAACAAGAGTATTTGTATGCTGTGAATTGACTAAAACCATGTACATCAGGATAAGAATAGGATATTTTACTTAAGTAAAACGGAATCGATTTCCGATTATTTTGTGGAGCAATTTAACAAAAATAGATTCATCCTAAAACTTTCTACAGACTTCAGGCCTAGATTAACCCTTCCTTAGGCCTAGCTTAACCCATCAAAATGCTTTTTAATTGGTTAAGCTAAGCGCTTGCTAACTGCTAGTTTGCTTTTGTTTTTTCATCAGACCGGCATATCGTTCGTTGTATCAATTTTTCAATTTTTGGGGACGGAAGCTTTAATTTTGCGCAGACCCTTTAGGATATTTAGGACATTGGGCTTGCTTGGATTATCTCTTTCGCGTTTTTCTTCGTTCCCCAATTATAGATATGGCGGATCGTCGAGGAATGATAAGGAAGCAACACGATAATCAGCAGAACCGCGATATTGGCGTAGACAAGATAGCTATAAACATCTTGGAGGGCCAACAGCGAAGTCTGGGTTTGAAAACTTGCAAGGCTGCTTCGCGTTAGGGTGATATTGGTTTCGGTTATTTCGGACAATCGGGTTTGATGAACAATAACTTGATGATTGTAAACATAACCAATAAAGGTTGACCAGAAAGTCGTCACGAGAAATGTTCGCACTAACAGGAACAGTACGATACTATGTAAGAACTGCTTCGGCGAAACATTTGCGGCCAAGTAGACTGCGGTGGCAATAAATGAAACCATAACCGCGATCCCTCGTAAAATAACGGGCAGAATCAAAAGTTCGACATTGCTTGTCGGATTGATGTATCCGAGAAGTAAAATGTTGGAAATTAAATAGCAGGCGGTTGCAAACAGAAAGATGGCTTTACATTTCTTAGTTTGTTTGAAATATAACCAGACGATTAAGCTTCCCAATAAATAACCGATTATAATGTATGCGTTAATTTCAGCAACTTTTTCCGGATTGTTCGGGGCAAGAATATTCAGTAAATAGTTTAAAAGGGTACTATTGGCGTAGAACATACCCATGATAAATACGGTGAGCAAGGTTAGAAAGGTACCCTTATCCGTGAGGGCTGAGAAGCTGATAACCTTTCTTTTCTTCTTAAAGTTTCGATTGACAAAGAAGGTAAATAAAATGATAAATAAAACCGTTGCCCGAATAATAGACTCGCTGTAGAACCAATTGTTTTGAACGCCATAGCTACAGACAAAAGAAAAGCAAAGGAGAGAGGCTGCTAGTAAGATGGTTCCTAACCAATCGTATTGAAACAAGGGAATTTTTTTGATGCTTTGTGTTTTGAAGCTTATTAGAACAAATAGGAGACAAATAAAGAGCATGAGGTTTTGAAAATGGAATCCCAACTCCCAGTAGTAATGATTGGCTAATAGGACGGCGATTAATCCACCAATCACGGGAAATACCAGATTCATCGGATAATAGATAGCGTACATTTGATACCGTTCCCCGCGAGGCATCAGATAGGGCATCAGCTCGGTAATTAATGCCATGGTCACGATTATTTTGACGCAGCCAAAAACAAACATCAGCATTACATTCACCAAAGGTCGATCACTCAGAGAGAGGGCATAGTTGATGCCCATAAGGATTAAAATACTGACGATGATCAATGTTTTCTTAGGGATTACTCCACTCAAACGAAATATTAAGGGTATGGAACAGACCATGCCGGCACAATAGGCATACATGGCCATGGCTAGATCAGGTGAGTTGGCAGACAAATCACCGATGACGAAGGAGTAGATCGTGCTGGGGATACCGCTGTTGCAGGATAGGGTAATTGCCACGAGCAGCAGGATCGGGAATCTAAATCGTTCCGATACCCAGGATTGAAAAAGACTATCCTTCATGTTAAATAGCCTTTACGACAACATTCATTCCGACCAATAGTTTTTCTAAATCCTTGGGGTTATTTTGTTTTGAAAACTCGATTCGAACAGGAATACGCTGTTGTACTTTGATGAAGTTTCCGGTAGAATTATCGACTGGTACGCTAGCATATTTGGATCCTGTAGCCTCAGAGATTGCACTGATTTTACCTTGGAAAACACGATTGGGCATGGCGTCGACCGTGATTTGCACGTCTTTGCCGATGCTTATTTCTTTTAACTGGCGTTCGGTATAGTTGGCTGTAATCCATTTTTGTTGATCCCTAACGATGGCAAATAACTGCTGTCCTGCTTGTATTAATTGGCCTTCTTCAACGGGTACACGTCCTAATACACCGTCGTAGGGCGCTATAACCGCCGTGTATGACAGGTTGAGGCGGGCGAGATCTAATGCCGCTTGTGCACGCAAAATACTCGCTTGGTTGATCGCTGTGCGTTTCTGCGTTTCTACCGAGCTTAGGCTGCTATTAGTTTTTTGCGCTTGGAGAGCTTTGTATTTCGCTAATAGGGATTCATACTCTGTTTTCACCTGCTCGTATTGGTACACTGCGATCGCATCTTTATCCATAAGTGCTTGAAAACGTTTGTAATTAACTTCTGCGTTATTAAGTCTTGTTTTAAGTTCCTCAATGTTAGCATCCGCGATATTCAAACTATTATTTGCGATCTGTACTTCGGTTTGAACTACATCGTGCCCTGCGCGTGCATCCGCTAGTGCGGCTAATGCATTTTCCACTTGTATTTTGTATTCTTCGTTGTCCAATACGACAAGGGTATCTCCCTTATGCACAAATTGATGTTCGCGGAATTTAATCTCTTTGATATAGCCTGATACTTTCGCTGAGACGGGGTTAATATGTGCGTCGACCTGTGCATCCTCCGTATATACACTTTCATTCAGGTGGAAGAATTCCACTACGCCCCAGCTAATAGCGGATAAAATAACAAAGATAGATACGATATTAACGGCGTATATTTTTCGACGGCGACTCCGTTCTTTCGGGGTAATTTCTGTTTGTGTATGTTGACTCATTGCTGTATTTGATGCTTATTTAAATTAGTTCAACATTGAACTAATTAGGTAAAAAAATGATTAGGAAATGGCGCATGTTAATTTTTGCAATTGATCTTGCAATTGAATAACGGCTTTCTTATCACAAACTTTGATGATGCGTTCGTAAAGTTCCGCTTGAACAGGTACCAACTGTTCTTGATAAGCGAATCCTTTTTTGGTGACGACAATGCGATTATTGCGTCGATCATGCGGATCGGCAACCCGCATTACCAAATCGCGTTTGCACAGGTTATCAATTAAGGGAGTAATACTGGCTTTGCTCTTTTGGACTGCTTCGGCGATTTCTTGTTGATTAAGTTCTTTTCGACGCCATAGAACGGCTAAGACTTGTATCATCTCATAGGTGAGGTCAAGTTGCAGTTCTTTAATTTTTTGATAATAGAATTGTTTTATACTAATCCTAAGTGCAATTATATCTGCTATTAAATTGCGAACAGTAGTGACATCCTCATTCATCTCTTTCATTTGTGGCACAAAGTTAAACAATGAACAGTTAAATGTCAAACTAATTTATTGTTTAAAATTTTACTTTACGATTAGCTTACAATTTGGGAGCTTTCTTATTTTTGGGGATGCAAAATAACATTCAAAGTATCCACGATTATATTAGCGAAGAGCGTGGCATTTTACTCCAACATCCTTTATATGAAAAGATTCAGACAGTAGCCGACTTACGGAAGTTTACAGAAGGTCATGTGTATGCGGTGTGGGATTTTATGTCCTTATTAAAAGCATTACAAATTGAATTGACTTGTACACAAGTTCCTTGGTTCGCGAGCAAGTTTCCAGATACACGTTATTTAATTAATGAAATAGTGTTAGCCGAAGAGTCCGATGAGTACTATGACGGTCGTAGGTTAAGCCACTATGAAATGTACCTGGATTCTATGCAAGCCTTAGGTGCGAATTGCGAGGCCATCGAGTCTTTTATTTCAACTTTACAAGACAAAGGCAACGTTATCCAAGTGATCGAGTCGCTTGGTATAGATCAGCGTATCAAGGAATTTCTATATTTTACTTTCGATTGTATTGCAAGTCGGGCCCCACATAAAATAGCAGCAGCATTTACGTTTGGTCGGGAGGACTTAATTCCCGATATGTTTACATCAATTCTAGAGTCGATCAGGTCTCAGTTCCCTGAGACAGATTTAGATCGTCTCATCTATTATTTTCAACGTCATATCGAATTGGATGGGGATGAGCATGGTCCTTTAGCGATGCGTATGATTATGGAATTAGCAGGCGAAGACCAACAGAAATGGTTAGAGATGCGAGAGGTTGCCAAAACCGCGCTACAGAAACGCATTGCACTGTGGGATGCGATTGCGGATTCTATAGGATAAAAACAAGGGCTGCCTATGTCTAGGCAGCCCTTGCTTTATAATATATCGAGATTAGTTTTCGGAGATTGTACCGAGTTGAATCGTCCCCACATCCGTCACTTTTCCTTGTGTGACAATGACTTCTGTAGATACCGTATCGTAGCCAGGTTCTGTTGGTTCGATTAATAATTTGTAACTTCCTTGATCGACTCCTGGGAAGTAGAATTTGCCCAATGGGTTGGTAATTGTTCCAATTGTATCTGTTCCCGCAATCGCATAGACATTTGGCCATGCCGAGAATGGTGCGACAACACCTTCAATTGCTCCCGAGGTAGCGACAGGAATAGCACGTAGTACCGGTTTCAACATCCATTTTCCATTTCCTGTTTGATGTACAGATTTTGCTGCATCAAAGTCTAATAGTAGGGTATAAGCAACGTTTGGTTCCAAATTATCGTGTACTTTAATTTTCACACCGGAAGATTGTCCTGACGGCGTGGTTAATGGATAGTGAACACCATCAACAACAATTTCATTACCCTCATCTTCTAACTTTAAGCGAATCTCTTGAATTCGTCCGGAGGGAACGTCATGTGCTGCGATTACCGTGTCCTTACCAAAACGATATTGTAGAATATCAAAAGGATCGGCCTCTACGTCGATTACTTCACTACCGCTTACGGTACGAATTTCAATTTCATCAATATTTAAATAAATAGCATCGTAGTTCGCAGGGGCGTCGGTCATCTTAATCGTCACTGGTGTTTTACCTGTTGGAATACCATCATCTGTCGAGCAGCTACCCAAGGCGAATGTTGCAAGCGCCAGGGAAAAGAATAAAGTATTTTTCATAGTCATTTTTGATGTTATAACTTCTCATTTGCAAACCCTGTGCCAATGTAATCTATTTGTAAAAATGGAATCGTATATCGACGCATTATATATACTAAGCGACCTGGCGCTGAGGGAGGTGATTAGACCGTCATTCGAAAATCTTGCTTTTAATGATTGATTAGCGAGTTATTTCGTGATTGGTCAATGGCTTACATCGATCAACAAGCGCCAACGTCTATCTAGGGGTGAGGCTATAATTTTTTCAGTTTATACGTTGAATACTGTCTTTTGAATATCATAATCGTTCTCGATTTCAGCCATTTTCGTGTGTTTTTCTAGTTAAACCCATTCGATATTATTAAAAAAGACTATCAATCAGATGATATAATAATATTAAGGTTAAGGTTTCCGTATTAGGGTTAAAAATGACAGCTATTTCGTCCTACTATGAAATAATTTGCAATAATTGGAATAATCTTAATTAAAAAATTAATTGATTATATTTGTAAAGCGTTAGTTAAAACGATGTTAACCTGTACAGTAGTATTAATTTTGAATATTCAACCTCGCAATGTTTAGTCGGGCAATCAAACACTTTGGACTATTTAGGCTATTTGTTGGCCTATTTTTTTTCCTGCTCAGCATTCATGTAGTCCTTATTGTAAATAAAATAATTCTACCTATTCCGCTAGCTTACGGACCACTGCTGTTTTTTATTTTTAAGTCGGGGAATAACGAACGTGTTGATTTGGGTAGGGTGCTGATGCACTTAACGCCAATGATCTCTTTTTTGATTCTTTTTGTATTGAATCCAATTAGCTGGTATGTGGATGTCCATATTCCCTATATGATTTGCGCATTCAGTTTATTGGCCGGATACCCCATCTATGTCTTGTATCATTCGTCAAAGTTGAAGTCAACCACTGCAGAAGTTAATCGAATTCTGTTTGTCGAGAATTTGGCGCTCTTGGGGGTTGCCGTAGCGTTCTTTTTCGGCTTACTCTTGTTGCATGAAATTATTCCTTTTGAGGTCGATGTGAACCCTTTGTTTGTGGTCATCGCGTTGATGATTATTACAATGGGGCTTATCTTATGGTATGGCTATACGGCTCGCGTTGATCGGAAAGAAGAAATTAAACTATTGGCAGAGGAGTTGACGCACTTAAATTTATCGACGGAGACAATCGAGTTTTATAAGGCGAAATTGCATTCAGTCATGGAATCGGAGCAGCTTTTTCTCGACGCGAATTTAAGCTTGGAGCGGTTATCTACTCATGTTGATATTCCAAAGCAACATATTTCCTACATCATTAACACAACGTTATCGAGTAATTTTTACGAATGGTTAGCAAAATATCGCGTCGCTTATGCCACGCAGATATTAAGTAATGGTAGTGACAACTTGAAATTGGAGTTCTTAGCGAATTTATGTGGTTTCAACTCCAGAACATCCTTCACCCGATATTTTAAACAAATTAATGGCTTATCACCTTCGGAATACCGGAGTAAAATGCTACAAAATATATGATCTTTTACCTACTGTATTTTGCAATCATTATTATTTGCACCTTAGGTTTACAAATTAGTAGATATATCCCTAATAAATCGAAGACCGACAAGCTAGCGCAGGTATTTTTAACGATCTTGTTGGTTCATATAATACACGCTGCCATCTTTCGAGATTTATTGCCCGGATTAGTATATGTCGACCGTACGGCACCCTTTGGCCTAATCTATGGTCCAATTCTCTATTTTACCTTCTGTAGCATTGAGCAAAGGGAAGTGACAAAGAAGCAAATGCTGCTGCATGGAATTCCGTTTATACTCGCTTTGCTGGGACATGTGTTGTTTATTTCTTCGTACACGTTTCGGATGACCTATAGGATGGAATACTACCTTTTACTTTACAGTATGATGGGACTTTCGTGGCTATTCTATCCAATCTGGGTATTTTTCTTAAGTAATTCTGCAACGAATCGGGCACGTTTTGAGCGAAGACTCTACTACTACAGTGTGATTCTTATTCTAGTATCCTCAATTTTTATGTTGACATTGGTGCTGAATAGGATGGTAGAACGTTCGGGCGCCGATGCTGCAAGCTCTGGAGTGACGATTTTCTTTATCATGCTTTTGGGAAGCTTACTCGCTTATAATTATTTACTTGGTAAGTTACGGAAACCCATTCACTGGGATATTCAATCGCTCAATTTGAGCGCGAACAGCAATCCCTTGGAAAAGCCATTGCCAGGTTTTACGTACGCCGAACAGCAGAGTATCAAATTGAAGATTATTGATTATCTGGTTGATAAAACCTATTTGGATACTGAATTCAGTATCGATAAGATGTCGAAAGCATTAAACGTCTCCAAGCCCGTTATTCAACAATTTTTTAAGCTTCATTTTCAAGATAGCTTTCTGAAAGTTATCAATTCCCTTCGTATAAAAGAAGCCTGTAATTCACTTTCTGACGAAGCTTTCGATATGAATATCGAGGAATTGGCTTTACAATGTGGATTCAATTCTCGAGCTTCGTTCTATAGAAATTTTAGTCAGGAGATGGGTTGCTCGCCCATAGAATTCCGTGAAAAGTCGATGTTGAAGTATTAATATGCTATGGGTAGGTTATTTTTTCCTTTATTGTGTCTTTTATGCATGATTTCTGCTTCTTGGGCACAACCTTTGAATTTTGAGGAAGCGTATGCAAACAGTTTTAGATTATTCAACAATTCGGATGTAGCTGGCGCAGAGCGCTTCGAAGACTTGCTTTTTAAAGCTGCAGAAAACGATGAGCAAAAGCTTCGCGCATACCATTTAAATAGTAGGATTCAACAAAGCTTAGGAAACAGTGCTAACTCGATATATTATGCGACAGTTGGAGAGAAGTTAGCACATTTGACAGGGTATCTGGACTGGCGCGCAATATTTTCGAAAATGTTGGCTACGTATTTTCGAGAGTTAGGACTTTTTGAGCAATCGAGAGAGCACTTACAAACCGCCGAAAGGATGTGTCTATTGATTGATAATCCAAGTCGACTGGCATCGGTAAAAGTAGAGCTACTTCAGGAGAAAGCGCAATACCGAATGAATACTTTTAACTTTCGGAGTGCACTTATATTTTTAGATAGTGCAAAAGCACTCATTGACAGTCAACTGAAAACGAGTGTTGACATTCGTATTATTCGCGCTGCAAACTACCATTTGCAAGGTATTTGCGAGATGGAGCTGGGAAATTCGAGAGCCGCAAGTGAATATATGTATCTTTCTAAAGATTTACTCCGCGACAGTGATTTAACGATCATCCCCTATATCAATCGTGGATTAGCCGAGTTTTATCTTCGGGAAGACAATCTCGACTCCTGTAAATATTACCTTGATAAAACTTCGCTCGCGGTTAAAAGCTCGGGTAGACTACGATTAAAGGAACTGTATTATAAAACAAGCGCGGATTATTTTTCACTCGTCGGCAAATTTCCTTTAGCAATCGAATTCTATAAGAAGCAGAATGCACTGGTTGCCGATCGTCATTTGGTAGCGCAGCAGATATCTTCCCGGATTATTATGGATCTACGTAAGGAGAGTCAGCGAAATAGCAGGTTTAAGCTGTTGTTTTGGTGGTGTGTTTCTGCCGTCTCGCTTGTACTTTTCATAGTCCTTTTTTATCAAATTCGCTTTAACCAACATAAACGAAAAGGAAAGCCGAAACCCATTGAAAAGCCATTTGACGTGCCAGCGAAGGAGCGTTTAATACCCGATAATACCTTAGCTACGTCGACTGTGCTGATTAATAATCCCGAATCCGATTTAAATATCGCCATTGAGACGGAGACACGCCTGATTCGCGAGCTATCGGAATTGGAGCAAGAGAATTTCTTTCTGGATCGAGAAATTACCTTGAATAAGCTCGCAGGGAGGCTTAGTTCGAATCAAAAGTACGTATCCCATATAATCAAGAAATATAGGAACCTCGACTTTAACGATTATCTGCAACATAAGAAGATAAATTATTTATTGGAACAGGTTGCGATTGATCCGGCGCTCTTAGATTATAAGTTGGCCTATCTCGCAGAGTTATCTGGGTTTTCTTCACACAGTAAATTTACAACCGCCTTTAAATCGGTTATTGGAAAAACTCCGTCCCAATATATTGATGAACTTCGAAAAGAAAAGCACTAATATATCCATCTTTTCTATCCTTGGGGGTGGACATTTTGCGACGATGTAAGCTTAACGATCTGAGACAGCTTGAGAAATATTACAAAAGGTGCTCAAACCCCTGAATGCTGGTAGCTTCTACACTACAAAAACAAAAATCACAATCCTTTTTTAGTACGATATTGAAAAATATTAGCTAAACATCCATACGTTAATTTATCGGATTTTTCTTAAATCGATATGAAGTTGCAGGGATCAGGTAATGTCCACCCTTTTCTTGCCTTTCCGTTTTCCGAATTATGGGTAATAATTTTTGCATATTCCGAATTCGGATAGTTGATAATAGAATCGATATAATATTTTTAAAGTGCTAGTAATCAGTGTTGTAAAAATTGTATCAGTATGTCTTGATTTCCCAAATGGTCATAAAGATTCGAAAATGAGATAAAAATCGTTTGCGTTGATTCTAATTTTGAGCTATCAACAAAACACGAAGAATCACGAATACAACACAAACCGAACTATTTCATTAATCTAAACAAATTACTATGGATTTAACTTATTATATACAGTATTACGCGCTTTATTTGGAAAGCAAGTTTTTTGGATATCCTTTAATTATCCGTCTGACGGTACTGCTTGTTTCGATATTGGTACTTGTCTATGTTTTCAGTTTGATACGCTTTTTGGCCATTAACCTTTACCTAAAGACGATGGAGCGACGCAAGAATAAAATCGAATCAAAAATGGGGGATCGTATCAATGTGATTATTTTTGATCCGACCAATCTCTCGGAAGAGCATATTGCTTTCCAACTAGCGGATTCCATTTCGTTGGTAAAGACTAAGCAAGATAAAATGATCTTTACGGATATCATTATTGCATTGATCCAAAATGGCGCAGGTACGAAAGCGACAGTTAATCAAACAAACGTTCGAGCTTTATTAAACGCCTACGCGATTCCATCGTTTTGGGAGAAAGAATTATTATCCAGTAGTTCAAGTCGTCGTCGGAATGCGTTACGCAAATTAGATGATTTAGGGAATGGTTGTGCAGGGGCAATTGTGATGCGTTCGGCTTATCATAAAGATAAAGGTTTGCGAAAACATGCGCGTGCAGCCGCATTAGGGTTCGATAATAATGATCCTTTCAAATTTTTGGAAGACAGCTTCGATACGGATTTTAATGCATTAGATGAGGTATTGATTCACCATTTCTTAACGGGGCGTGCAAAATCAGGTCCTTTACCTTTATTGACGCGTTGGGTTAGAACCTCAGAGAATGAAGCGTTTAAAGCATTTATGATTAAGGAAATTGGCTTCTTCAAACAGCTCGAAGCGAGTGTCATCTTAACGAGTATGCTCGAGGTGGAAACATCAAATTTGTTAAAGGTGGCCATTATTGAAACTTTAGGAAAGCTCGATCACATTGAAGTGGAGGCTAAGCTGTTTAACCTCTTCGGGATGAACAATAGGGAAGTACAAAGAGCCATTATCAAGGCGATCACTTTGTTTCAGACCGAGGCTGGATTGGAATTTTTAAGCAGCAATTACAATCGAACACATGATCATGAGTTGAAGATTGAGATTGCTTATGCGATGCAGCAATTTGGCGCAGCAGGAAATGCCGCACTTAAAGAACTTTCAGTTTCATCAAACGAATTCGGGAAAAAGATATTCGATCACGTTACTTACCAATCGGGGGTATAGGCTCAAGCAAGCAAATTCATGTTAGATATCTTATTCACAGCCTATGGCTATGCCATTTTCTTTTATGCGACTACAATTACTTTTATTTACCTCTCTCTGGCTGTCTTAGGCTACCTCAATATTTGGAGACATAAAACCAGATACACCAACCGAGAAGAACGGATATTGGTGGAGTATCCAGAATCAGCGCCTGGTATTTCCATTGTTGCACCAGCATTCAACGAAGAGGTAATTGTAATCGACAGTGTTAAATCACTTTTGAGCTTGAACTATCCGAATTTTGAAATCATTATTGTAAATGATGGTAGTACGGATCAAACACTTGATCTTTTAATTTCAAACTTCGAAATGGAAGAGGTGCCCTACGCCTACATTAACAAGGTGGACTGCAAGCCGATGAAGCGCATTTTTAAGTCTTTCAACCCCTTATACGACAGGGTAATTGTTGTCGACAAGGTTAACGGGGGTACGAAAGCGGATGCGATGAATGCGGGGGTAAACGTGGCTAAATATGATTATTTCATCAATACGGATGTGGATTGTATTTTGGCACCAGATACTTTAACGAAGGTTATTCTTCCAGTTTTAGACTCTGATATTCCTGTCATTGCTGTTGGAGCGACGATGCGTATGGCAAATGGATGTGAGCTTAGTGAAGGGCGCATTACGCGCGTGCGGCCTCCACGTCAATTTATTCCCACCTTTCAAGAAACGGAATACTTGCGTTCTTATTTGGTTGCGAAAATGGGCTGGTCAGCAATTAATGCAATTCCGAATGTTTCTGGTGGATTCGGTTTATTTGAGCGGCATACGGTGATTGAATGCGGTGGCTTTGATACAAATTCACACGCTGAAGATATGGATATGACGCTTCGGATGATCGCACATAAACGGGATAATGGGCAGCCATATCGCATTGTACAAACGCCATTCTCCTGCTGTTGGACAGAAGGTCCCCCCAACTTAAAAGTGCTTGCTCGTCAAAGAACAAGATGGGGCAGAGGCTTATTACAAATCTTCTTTGTTCATCGTCGTTTTTTATTTAATAGAAGATACGGTCGTATGGGTATGCTGATTATGCCTTATGCCTTATTTTTTGAACTTCTGGCACCTATTATCGAGACAACGGGATTCTTTTTCTTGATTTATCAGGTATATACACAGCAAATTAATTTCGCGACGTTTTGGCTAATGTTGTTGTATGTTTATCTTATTGGGGTGAGCATATCGACCCTAACCATCGTCTTCGATATCTCCATCAAGAAACAATATCGATCGATTAGCGAATACTTGAAACTGATTTTGTTTTCATCATTTGAAGCTTTCCTGTATCATCCCTTTGTCGTGTTCTTTTCGCTTAAAGGATATTGGCAATTCCTGACGAGGAAGAACTTTAAGTGGGGAACCATGACACGTCAGGGATTTCAAACCAAGTCAGAATCTGAAGCCGCCTAGTTATCAAATTATTATACTTGCTAAAAATCTAATGAACCGCAATATTAAATGTCTTCGCGCTGTTATACTTATGCTTTTTTTAAGCGCAGGATCTATTGAACATTTCTCCGGAAATTTTTTATACGCACAGCAGAAAATCACGCTGAGCGACAAAGACGATGTCGTAATGAAAATCAATGTTCTGTACAATGCTGGTAAGCTGCAGGACGGAAAACGATTGACTGAAATTAATTTAAAGAAATATCCGAAAGACTCGGATTTAAAAATGCTTTTGGGCAAATACTACGTTTTGACAAAGCAATATGATAAAGCGCGTTTCGAATTGAATAAGTCCATAGAATACAATCCAGGGAACGTGGATGCCAGACATTTATTAGTGACTGTCGAAACAGAGACAAAGCGTTATTCCAGTGCGATCTGTTTTGTTAATGAATTGTTGGAGGTTAACCCGTATTGGCGTGGATTGTGGCGTAAGAAAATCGAATTATATCGCTTGCAGGGTAATGAGGTGGAAGCAAATCGGCTCTTAAAGCGGATTTCGCAAATCTTTCCAGAGGATAACACCCTAAAAGTGGATGTAAACTATCAGTTGGAGATGACTGCGCTCGAAAAGCGAAAAGCGGGACGTTTAGATGATGCAAATGAGGTTAATAAGCTTTTGCTTCAAGAGAAGCCTAAAAATATAGAGATCTATTTGGATTTAATTAACGGCTATATTAAGACGGGGGATTATGCAAATGCGCTGACGATTACTGAACGAGGTCTTAATACATTTCCCGGGAATGCGTCACTTAGGCAGAAAAAAATCGCATTACTAGAACAAGACAAAAGGTACGATGAAATTTTATCGTTTATTAAACAAGATCCTTCGGCTGCTAGCACCGGACAATATCAATATTTCCTATTGGAAGCGGCACGTTCGGCCAAGGACAATGATCCTGCGGTTTTATATGGGAAGATTTTAGACGCTAATCCAGGTAACGAGGAAGCGTTTCAAGTGGTTTTCAATAGCCTCGTTGGTCAACAGCAATACGATGAAGCACTCGATCGTTTACATAGTTTCATGCGCTTGAAAGGCATTTCCAAGAATTTATCTTTGAAAGAATTGGAGCTCTACCGCTTGAAGAATGACCAGACGAAGGTGAATCAGCTCAGTAAAAACTTGTTTTATAATTACCCTGAAGATGCAGATCTGAAAGAAGCTTATGTTGGGGTTTTGAGTCGTGAGGTAAAAGATCATTTGGCTGCCGAAGAGTGGAGTCAAGCGGAGACAAAATTAATTCAGCTTATTCCGCTTGCGAATCAAGAATATCGTGAATTTATCAATAATGGTTTGTTGAATGCTTACTTTCAACAAGGTAAGTATCCTGAGGCTATTCGAATGATTGATGAGATTCAGCGCAAGCAAAGCTATGATGTTCAGTTGGCATTGAAGAAGTCGAGTATACAAATGCGCATGCAACAGTATGAGCAAGCGGTGTCCACTTACGAGGAATTGCTGAACTCTTTGACTAGCGATCAGCAATTCTATTATCTCTCAGGATTCAATGACCTAATGACACAAGTTGTTAAGGATCGCATGGATGCGCAACAATATATTGCTTCGATGCACTGGCTTGACCGCTGGCTGGTATTAGCTCCCAACAATCAACAAGCACTGTTGTATGCAATTAACGTATCACACCAGATAAAAGACTACCCCAAGATGCTAGCTTTCGCAAGGAAGGCACGGGAGGCTTATCCATCAGAGACGATCTTTCGCGTAAAGTTAGCTTCCGCCATGCAGGCCAACGCCGCGCCAGCCGAAGAGGTGTGGACAATGATGAAAGAAGAAATTAGGGCGAATCCCTATCATGATGAGGTTGTCAATGCCTATGTGCAAGCCTCTACAAACTACACGTCGGAATTACTTAAACAAAAGGCAGAGAAGGAAGCAATTACTGTTGCAGATCAGGGTTTAATTCATAAACCGATGGATAAGGAGTTGAAGTATCTGAAAGGTCTTGCTTATGAGAAGCTGAAACAATTTGATTCGGCATTCTATTATCAGTCATTTTACGAACCTGGAGTTCTGGAGTTGGGTGAATTTAAAGCACATCTGAAATATCTGAATCATAAGTTATATAACAATGAGTTGGCAATCAATCATATGCGGTCTCGCTATGGTGATGATTATGCTATTCAGACGATCTCTATGCTTGAATATAATCGTATTGAGCGAAATGCCAACTTTACTGGCCGTGTATTTTATGCAGGTCGTCAGGATGGCAAAGGCGTACAAGCTCAGTTTGAGTGGGGGAGAACATGGGATCTATTATGGTCAAGTCGGATAGATTTCAGTGTTTCTAACAAATATTTTTCGAAATTTGCGATCAATGGCGCTATCATACGTACGTTGCCACAAGATTGGGAGATTGAAGTTGGTGCTGGTTATCGAAAGCTATATAATGAGGAGGCATTGACATCGGGTGTTGTACAAGTTGGAAAAGATTTGGAGCAGTTTAGATTGCAAGCAAAGTTTACGCAATCCATCTTGCAGAAGAAATGGTTATATAATTTAGCCGCACAAGCCCGGTATAGTTTTGATAATCCGAAAAATTACGTTGTCGCTTTAGCCAATATTGGTTCAACGCCTGATGTGGACATCTTAAATTATCAAAGCTTCAACACACTGTCGGTGATGAACAGTATGGTAGGTGCAGGTGTTGGTCGGCTCCTTAGTAAAAATGTATCTTCCAGTGTGCTAGGTACATGGTATAATGTGCAAACAGCTGCGCTGCCTAAAACATATCGTAATTTATATAATTTATTTATCCAAGTCAATGTTGCCTTTTAGTCTAATCCTTAGTTGCTTAATTATGATCAGTACCGCTTGTCACAGTGATCACTATGATCTGAACGCTTCATCGTATATTTTGACGGCAGAACAAGATGCGGGAAGTGAAAAATGGCGCGACTATTTGTACCATCAGCTATACAAACGTTCGTCAGACAAAGCACTTTTCCGCATTGCAGAAGTAGGTGAAGCAATTCCCGAGGGTGCGAAGGAAATCCATGTGGAAGTTGCTTCAGATTTAAAAAACGACTACTGTATAGAATATGCGCATAAGAAGATTCATATCCGAGTAAAGACAGAGAGGATCTCGACTTGGATGAGTTATCAGTTGATCGAAACATTGGGGCAAGTGAAAAAAGAGATTGCTGTTGCGGATCTAACGCCTGCCATTATCGATTTTAAAACGCAATGTAAAGACTTTGACTTCGCCTACCGCGAGCCACATTATCAACGGAATATCGATGTCGATTACGCGGCGATATTAGGAACTAACAATCTAGATAATGAGTGGGGCATTTGGGGACATAATATAACGCGTATTATCCAAGACGAAGAGGGGGTATGGGCGACAGATCGCGGTCAAATTACTAAAGAGCAGTTTTGCTTTAGTAGCGAGGCATTCTATAATCAACTGCATGATTATATTGTAGATAACTTCAGTAGCGATCCTAGCGAGGGCATGAAATTTATGATTGCGCCAAATGATAATATGATCTCCTGTACTTGTAATCAGTGTATGGCGGCGGGGAATACGCCGACAAATGCAGCATCGGCTGTAGTGCTGTTATTAAACAAGCTTGCAAAGGAGTTTAGACATCACCAGTTCTACACGATACGATATCACTCGGTTAATCAGCCGCCAGTTTTTTCTTTAGAACCTAATGCAGGTATTTTTTTTAGCAGCATTAACCTTCCAAAGTCGACGAAAATAAAGGACAATCCAGCTCTTCAACGTTTTAATAAAGAAATCCAGGCCTGGAAACCTAAAGCAAAAGAGATATTCCTTTGGGATTATTCTTCGAATTTCGATGACTACCTGACGCCATTACCTTCTTTGTCGGTGTTAAAAGCACAATTACAAGCTTACAAAAAAGAGGGTGTGAAAGGAGTATTCCTCAATGCGTCGGGATACGATTACAGCAGTTTTGATGACGTGAAAACTTATGTGGCCGGCGCTTTGATGATCAATTCGGATTTAGATATCGCTGTGCTTATCGACAAGTATTTCAAGAAATTTTACCCTAAATCACATCAATTGCTGAGTAGTTATTACCAGAAATTGGAGAGCGATTTTGTGAATAAGGGGAAGTCTTATTCCTTGTATGCCGGCTATTCCGAAATAAGGCATTCTTATTTCAATGAGACTGAATTTTTAAAGCTAAATGAAGCATTACAAGCGCTTTATCCATCAATGGAAGGTGGGGAGCAAACAGCTGTTGCACAACTCTTAGCAGCATTTCGCTTTACCCGATTACAGATTGCTTACTTTCATGGACTCAAAAAAACGGGTGCCTTTGAGGTCGTCAATCAACGTGTACAACCGAAATCCTCCACAATAGCGCTTTTAGCTGAACTAGCACGAGATATAGATTCGGGAAGGATTCGGGTGTATAAGGAGAGCGATGGTGATTTAAAAAGTTATATCGCCGAATGGAATCAATATGCCTCTCTCTCGCAGAGACCGAATCAATTGAAGTCCTCACAACTGCTGCAAGTGGTAAATGAACAGAAGGAGGTACTCCCTAAATTGAGTCTAGTCGATGGGATACTTGGCTTTACCAATGATTTTCATCAAGGCTGGTTAACCTCAAGCAGGAGTATGACTTTCACATTCGATGTAAACGCTTTCAGTGGTAAGAAGGAGTTACAAATGCGGTTTTTGAAAAATGAAAGGCATCAATACGGCATTCCTGAGAAAGTCGAATGCTGGCAAGGGGGTCAGTTGATCTATCAAATGGATGTCAGCGATCCTCGTCCGGCTGATAAAATTTTCACGTTGAGCATTCCACTTTCCAAATTTGATGCTTCAAAAACCTCGAAAATTAAGATTAGTACAACAAATCAGCGCTCATCTAGACTAGGTTTGGATGAAGTTCAAGTTTTTAATTAAAAAATAATGTAAAAATGAGTAAATTCGTATATAGTTGTTTTATAATCTTATGCTTGTGTACTTCTTGTGATGATTTTAAAGACAAGAAAACAACAATTGAGATTATCGACAATGAACGCCATTATTATCCAATTTTAACCGGGCAACATTTAGACGTCGTCTTTAAATTTAAAAATACAGGAGATGTCCCACTGTTGCTAACCGATATTATCACTTCTTGCGGCTGCCTTGTAGTCAATAAAATTACCACGAAGAATGTTCCTCCTGGAGAGCAGGGGGTTATTAGTATGACTTTCAATAGTAATAAAAATATTGGCTATGTGAAGCACTGGATTGAGCTATATGGCAATTTTGCTAATAGTTTAAAAGAGGAGCTAATATTTGATGTTAACGTAGTTCCAGATGCTCTTTATACGAAAGATTATGAAGAACTGTTTCAAGAAGAAAAAGCAAAAGAAGGTGGCGTGAAGGAGATGGTAGATGGTAAGGAAAACAACCTGGGTTACTATCTAGATCTTCATTAAGTACAAATCAAACCAATGTTCATTTTCAAATAAAACGATAAAAATACTCTGCGAATTAGTAATAGTAAATTAACCTAACATTATGATTGCAAACCATCAAAAGACGGCGTCAAAGGTTTATATGAGCCCCGACACGGAGAGCAAACTTTTGAACGCCTTACAGGAATGGGAGCTGGATCGATATTTTCTGAATCCAGGCTGCTCAATTAATTCTACAGCCCGTGAAATCGGCTGTAACTCGAAGTACTTATCCTATGTAGTAAACAAAAACAAAGGCTGTGATTTTCCAAATTATATCAATTTGCTGCGTATATGCTATCTGGAAGACTACTTGCGGAAGACGGAACAAGCTAGAAGCTTTAAACTCGCTTATTTGGCTGCATATTGTGGATTCTCCTCATATGGGAAATTTGCAAAATCTATTAAGGATCATCGAGGACTAAACCCAACCCAGTTCATCGTTTATTTCGATCAAAAAATCGCTTAAGATGAGAAAGGCAAAGTTTAGTTAACTTTGCCTTTTTTTATCGTCCCTCTTCGTTGTTGCTAATCAGCATTTAGACATATGGACTGTTTATTTTATCATCAACTGACTATGGCAATAGAATCTCTTGAGTATGCTTCTTGATATTAGCGGCAATTTTATCGATTGGTAAATCGTCTGAATCGGATCCAAAGGGCTCTTCAATAGATTCGCCGATCATTTCTAATGTCGCTAAGACATAGAAAATAAAAGGCACCGCAGCAGCTACAAAGTACCCCATCGAGAAAACTAATCCGATCGGCAGGGTTGCTGTATATAAGATAATAAAAGTCTTGATAAAGGCGCTATAACCGAGCGGAATGGGCGTATTCTTAATTCGTTCACAAGCCCCTGTGACATCGGTTAAACTCGTAATGTCTTTATTGATGACGATCAACTGATCTCCCGTTATTTTCTGCTCTTTATACAAAAGATTTGTTTTCTTGTAAATTAATGCCGCGACCTGATTCGGTCCATGTTTCTTTTCGTCGAGACTATTTAGCTCCGGGTGTTCGACTTCATCAAGCATAAACTTGGTGTAGTCCGAGCGTAGATAGGTGAATAATGTCTCAGCGTACAATGCGATCGATTTTCTATAGAAAGAACGATTGACTTTATCCTGCGGATCGAGGAATGCATTCATTTTAATGGCTAATGTTCTACTGCTGTTTGTTAGTGCACCCCATTGCTTTCTAGCTTCCCACCACCGATCATACGCCGTATTTGTTCGAAATACTAACAGCAAAGAAAGTACAAAGCCGAGTAAGTTGTGTACTGTTGTAATGTTTTTAATCCAACTCCGATCGGACAGCTTTAGGTATTCAAGCTCAAGGTAGGCTAGCCCCCAAGATACGAAGATGGAGATGATGAGATAGGGAAGAAGACGCTTAAATATTTTGCTATTGTGGAGATAGCTAATGGTCTTAATCCAATCTTTTGGGTTATAAACAATCATAGATAAATTATTTTTGACTATGCGCTAGAAATAGCCTAATTTCACGCAATATGTCAAAAAGGAACAAAACTGACAAGAAAAAAGTACAAACAGACAAGGAAGTGCAACGTAAATTACTGGTCTGGAGTATTACTATTCCGTTATTTATCGTTCTGATAATCTTTGCGATTCAACATCGCGCAGGAATTTCCTATTTGTTCATAAAATGGTTTGATAAAAATTCAATCACTCTTGAAGATCGCACTAAATACGATATCCGTAATAAAGAATTGATGCGCCGACACGATGATAAGATTTATGGAATCGATGTTTCACAATACCAAGGCGATATATCTTGGGACCAGGTGCTGACCATACATGATGAGTTTCCTGTCGACTTTATCTTTGTGCGGGCTACTATGGGGGAAAATGCGAAAGACAGTCGATTTAAAAGAAATTGGAAAGAGATTATAGATAAAAATAAACTGCGCGGTGCGTACCACTACTTCCGTCCCAATGAAAATTCCGCAAAGCAAGCAAAGAATTTTATTAAAATCGTAAAACTAGAGCCTGGAGACCTTCCTCCAGTATTAGATATTGAAGAAATGCCTCGTAACCAATCGATGGACAGCTTAAAAGTCGGGCTGAAACGCTGGCTCAACGCAGTCGAAACGCATTACAACATAAAACCTATACTGTATTCTGGGGATAAGTACTTTGCAGACTTCTTAGAAAAGGAATTTGCTGATTATACCCTTTGGATCGCTAACTATAACTTCTGGGTTGAAAGCCCCAAAAAGCATTGGAATTTCTGGCAATTTTCTGAAAAAGGAACCGTCGCCGGAATCAAAGGTCCCGTTGACCTCAATATGTACTCAGGTACTATCGAAGAGCTGGAAGAGCTTTGTGTGGATTAGAAGTTAGTATTTAGTAGTTAGTAGTTAGATATTAGATGTGAGATATTAGATATTAGACATGAGACGCTAGTATTCAGTAGTTATTATGTAAAATGTCGACGAGAGATCATTTATTTTTAGACTGAACGATTAAATGTACA
>JBEBRI010000020.1:0-34152 GCA_040394915.1 Sphingobacterium sp. | reverse complement strand
GGTTAGCAACCATCAAGTACTCTTGGAGCGTATTGAGTCCATGGGTAAATTAGAATTGGTAAAATACAGAATGTCCGATGTGGTTGAGCATAAGGTTATTTCTCAATTTCTTCCGGACGCGAGTGTATTACTTATTATCAAAGCTGATGCGGTAGGTTGTATCGATTTATCTAAGTTAAAACCGGAAGATGTGGAAGTGGTGGGCGATTCAGCGCACATTACATTACCTAATCCTGAGATCTGCTATGTGAAGATTGATCACAATGATTCGAAGGTTTACGACACCAAGATGGCGTTCTTTAGAGAGGCGAATTTAGTAGACGATGCTTTCAAAGCGGCGGAGCAGGAAATCACCAAGCAGGTGAAGAAATCGGATATACTTGAGCAGACAAAAAAGAATGCAATGGACATCTTCAAGCCTTTAATGGAAGGTTTAGGATACAATAAATTTAGCATTGAATTTCTATAGTTTATATTGTTAAAAATTAATCCACCATGAAGCGGGATGTATTCGAGAGTTATGACAAGATCGCGGACTGGTTCGCTGAGCAGCGAACGACACTTATCGAAAAACCGTACTTGGATTTGTTGGTATCCTACATCCCTTTTCCCGCTTCTATTTTAGATGTAGGCTGCGGTACTGGTATCCCAATTTACGCTTATCTACACGACAAAGGCTATCAGCTGAAGGGCATTGATGCGAGCACGGCAATGTTGGCTATTGCACGGAGAAATTTCCCTGATGGCGACTTCCTCGAGCGGGATATGCGCGAGCTTCATCTCGAAGAGCAATTCGACGCTATTATCGCATGGCATAGCTTTTTTCACTTGAATATGGATGAGCAACGCGCGATGTTCCCGCGTTTTAAGCAACATTTGAAACCGGCTGGAGTACTGCTGTTTACCAGTGGACCAGAAGAAGGTGAAGCCTGGGGCATGAACCATGGCGAAAATCTATACCATGCTTCCCTAAGTGAAGAGGAATATAGAGAACGCTTAGATGAACAGGGTTTCGAGGTACTATTACACCGCCAGAACGATTTAAATTGCGGCGGTGCGACGGTATGGCTCTGTCAATATAAAACGCCTTAAAGCGCTTTGTATTTGATTTTCTTCATGTTGGGAAGAAAATAGGCAATTACTCCCAATAAAGGAAGGTATGAACAAACGATATAAATGCTTTCTAGAGATGTCTTATCTGCAAACCAACCTAATATTGCAGCTCCTAATCCCCCCATTCCAAACGCAAAGCCATAGAATAAACCGGATACCATCCCTATCTTTTTGGGTAACAATTCCTGCGCATAAACCAAGATTGATGGAAATGCAGAAGCCATAATAAGGCCAATAATAGATACCAGAATACCTGTCCACATCTCATTCGCATATGGTAATGCCAAGGTAAATGGTGCGCATCCTAGTACGGAGAGCCAGATTATATATTTTCTCCCCATAATGTCCCCTAGAAATCCTCCGAATAGCGTTCCGATCGCAATTGCTATGAGAAAATAGAATAGATAAACTTGAGCGGCTACCTCGGTAATGCCAAATTTATGCATCATATAGAATTGCAGATAACTGGTAATACTAGCGACGTAAACATACTTTGAGAAGATCAAAATCAACAAAACCGTAATGGCCACCACAATTCTAGTTTGCGATAAATCAGGCAGCATTATTTGCTTTTTCGCCTGTGATCGCGCATATTCTAAAACTTTAACATACCATTTTGCAATATAGGCGAGAATAAGCTGTGCGATCAAGACCACCACAATAAACCACATGATATTCTTCTGCCCTGCGGGTATCACAAACCAGGCTAATAGTAAAGGCGCTAGCGCCGTACCCGTATTTCCCCCTATTTGAAATATTGATTGAGCTAAGCTCCGTTTACCACCTGAGGATAAATAAGCTACACGCGATGATTCTGGATGAAATATCGAAGAGCCGATGCCTACCATCGTTACCGCAAATAGTACTGCATAATAGCTATTCGCGAGCGACAAGGCGATGATGCCCACGAAGGAGAACATCATGGCAATGATTTGAGAATAAGGCTTTGGATGTTTATCTGTATACATACCCACAATAGGCTGTAGTAAAGAGGAAGCCAATTGAAAACAAAACGTAATCATCCCAATTTGCGCAAAGCTCAAATGGAAATTATCTTTTAGCAAAGGATAAGATGCCGGGATTACCGCTTGAATCAAATCATTGGAAAGATGGGCTAAACAAATGGCAATTAAAATAGGATAAGATGTTTTGTTTGGATCGTAAGCGACGGTAGTTTTAAACATGTTCTTCTTTGAATTTTAGTTTCTCCGAGGAGACTTCCAAGATTTAAATCGATACGAACAAATGTAGAAGTTAATTTCTATTAAACGAATCGCTTTGACGTCTTTTGCTGAAACCGCCATGATTTAGACGAAGATATTACAATTCGAGCGGCGTCTCGAGCTAGCCAGATCCTGCATAAGGCATATGTTGTTTAAAATCAACGATTAAACTATATCAAAAAGACAAAAAAAGCAGCTTAATCGAATTCTCCCTGATTCCAGTGATAATTAAAATACATGTTAAAATTCTTCTGATTTTGTTTTACATTTATGAAAACAGCACTAAAACACATACAGTTAAGTCCTTATATTAAATCATGACAGCATTTATAGAAGCAAGTTTTCAGTTTGTTTTGTCTACCTGGTATTGGACATCGCTATTCTTTTTCTTGGTCTTCTCCCTGCTCTATTTTCTAGGTGCTGGCATCACAGATTACCTCGTGCGAATTCAGGAACCAGAGCTGAAAAAGATCGTTATTGCACCAAAGCATGCCCAGCGGGCGCAAGAGATCAAAAACTCGCTGATATCAATCCTTGTTTTCAGCATTCAAGCGATTTTATTCCAGCAGCTCTTTGCAATCGGTATTTTTCATGTTGAGTTTGATCAACCAATGCGCTGTCTCTGGGAAATCCCTTTATTATTTCTTTGGAATGAGATTCACTTCTATAGCATGCATTGGCTTTTACATCGCCGCTGGATGATTCGACATGTTCACAAAGTACACCATTGGTCGGTCGAGCCTACCGCATACTCCATCTATAGCTTTCATTGGCTGGAAGCCTTTATGCTCGGAAGCGTCATCTTCTTCCCGCTCTTAGTGCATGATTTCCAGATTTTCTCGCTATTGAGCTTACCACTAATGAGTTTAATCGTAAATCTACTTGGGCATTGTAACCACGAATTAAGCGAAGAAACAGACCCTCGTTCCTTCTCAAAATATACATTTAGACATAGTATGCATCATAAGTATGGGAAAGGTAACTTCGGTTTTATGTTACCTTGGATAGACCAATTGTTTGGCACCCAATTACCTAAAACACATAATAATGAAGAAAGAATTTAAGCAAGTATATATTAACGCCATAGGCGCTCATTTACCTAATTCTCCAGTTTCTAACGACGAGATTGAAGATTACTTAGGTCTTATTGCGGGCAAGAGCTCGCGATCGAAGTCACGTATGCTTCAACAAAATGGTATTAAGACACGTTACTACGCCTTGGATAAAGCGCAAAACTCAACAGACTCAGTTTCCGGCATGGCGGCGAAAGCAATTGAGGACTGCCTCGCGAAAGGTAGTTTTCAGAAATCTGCAGTTCAGTTTATTGCGGCAGGCACCACACAGTCTGATTTGCCTGTTCCGGGCTTCGCAAGTATGGTGCATGGTGCTTCAAAGCTTCCAATTTGTGATATTACATCGCATCAGAGCGTTTGCTCCGCTGGCATAATGGCATTGAAAAGTGCATTCTTACATATTCAAGCGAATGAGCATCAACATGCTATTAGTTGTGCTGCGGATATGCCGAGCCGAATGTTTAAAGCTTCGCGATTTGAAAATCAACCAAGTATTCAAGATAAAGGATTGCCTTTGGATACGGATTTTTTACGCTGGATGCTCTCCGATGGAGCCGGCGCAATGTTACTTTCCGATGCGCCGAATGCGACAGGCTTATCGCTTCAGATTGAATGGATTGACGTTAAATCTTACGCGAATAAATTCGAGCCTTGTATGTTTGCGGGTGCAAATAAAACTCGGGACGGCAAGATGACTCAAAGCTGGTTGGATTATCCTTCCTTCACACGCGCAGACCAAGATTCGGCAATTAATTTAAAACAAGACATCAAGCTGGTCAATGAAACTGTAAATCTTGGTGTTCAGCATTTTTTCCAGCTTATTGAAGATGGAAAGCTCGACCTGAAAGATATTGACTGGTTGGTATGCCATTACTCGTCTGAGTTTTTTAAACAACCCATCGTCGATTTATTATCAAAAGGCGGCGTACATATAGATGAGGATAAATGGTTTACCAACCTGCATCAGAAAGGAAATACTGGTTCGGCATCAATTTACATTATGTTGGAAGAGCTTTTTAATGGGAATCAATTAAAGTCTGGTGACCATATCGTGTGTATGGTTCCAGAAAGCGGTCGCTTTATTACCAGTTTTGTTAAATTGAAAGTTGTAGGCGCACAATCGGATCGAAAGAAACCTAGTATTGCCAAGAGCGATGAGATATTAGCACCTACTGTTAATATTGTTCATAATCCAATTCAAGAGCGTCTTGTTCGTTCCTTGACAGACACATGGGTTGATTTTGAGCTTTCCCTAAGAAATACCGATATTATCGATCGAATCTATAATGGCACAATCAGTTTAGCAGATTATCGCTTGCTGCTATTGAACCTGAGACAACAAGTTATAGACGGTTCACAATGGATTGCACGTGCTGCATCCAATGTCAGTATGGAATATTTTGATATTCGTTCTTCGTTTATCTCCCACTCTAGAGATGAACATAAGGACTATCAGATTTTAGAGAAAAATTACATCAACTGTGGTGGAAATCGCGACGAGCTTTACAATGGCCAAAAGAACATCGGCAGTGAGGCTTTAAGCGCATACATGTTTCATAAAGCTAGCCAGCCAAATCCATTTGATTTACTGGGAGGTATGTTTATTATTGAAGGCCTTGGAAATCGCCTTGCAGGAAAGTGGGGGCGCGCGATTCAAGAGCAACTCGACTTAAACGAAGATCAAGTGTCATTTTTCACTTACCACGAAACAAGCGATAGCAATGAGAACCACTTTGAACGCTTTGAAAATGCATTAAATTCGGATTTGCTAACCGCAGATATGGCCGATCGAGTGGCAAAAACTGCAAAAGTGGTTGCCAAGCTTTATCAAATGCAGTTGGCAGAATTAGGAAATTATTAATTGACTATGATACACAACAGTTCATACTTTGAAAACCTTGAGAACAATCCTCGTGATCCCAGTCATTGGCACGCCTTGTTTTTAGATAACAGCGTTCCTTTTAACAAGGATGCAAAAGCAGCTTTCTTATTTGATTCGACGAGGAAAAGCAAACAATTTTTGTTACCCTTCCTACGGGTATTTGGGCGTCTGACGATTATTATTTTACAGATCTTCAAGGCGGTTGCGCCCAACTTAATTAATGCACCGAAGACCCTACACCGCTTCTTATACTGGGGTATGAAATATTGGGTGTCTCCAGAGGCGAACTTCTTGATTTTACGCCACTTTTACTTGGGCTCAGAAGTCCTGCGATTTATTAAGGATAATGTTAAGGGCGCTGAAAATATTCCAATGAATCCGCTAAAACCTGTGTCCATTGAAGCCGTTAAAGATAATCTATTTTTAGAGCATGACTTAAATCTCTATAATTTCATTATCAATTTAAATAAAGCAATTCAAGAGCAAGGACTATCTATTCAGCCAATCGAGAATCCAAACTTTTCCGCGATTACCGTTGGTCCACTCCCATTTGAAGAATTTAGAGACAAATGGACTAATGTATTAGACTTATCGTCGGCTATTGAGATCTTCACGCCAGTATATCAGTTTTTTCTAACAGATAATGATTTCTGGCGCGCATCGAACTCTTTACAATTAGACGAAGTTATTGGCGTATATGCGTCAACAATCATGCGCTGTCCCGAAAAGCTTGTAGCATTAAACAATAAACACCCTATGATTCCCCTACCTACCTACGGAGCCGGCTTTCGACTCGTCTTACATGGATTGTCGACAGAAGTATTGCATCATCTAATTAGTCAAGAGAAGGAATTCAAGGAAATGGCCATGGTGGGCGAATAGCAAAGAATGGTGCCATCCATAATGTATGATAGTTTGAGCGTATTGGAGATTGCCCAAACTATCATGTATCTATAGCAATGGAATTTTTACAAGCCCTTAGCCATCAAATATTGCCCAAGACCTGCTAAATCTGTGTCTTTTAAAATCACTCGTTTGTCCTTGTCTAGCAGATAAATTGTTGGGGAGGCTTTTAAATCGTATAATCCTGTATTCAAGATAACTTGATTTTCATCGACGCCATTGATCCAATTGGCGGGAATTTGTGCCGCATAGTCTTCCCAAATTTCTAAACTTCCTTCCGGATAAATAGCAATAATTTGAAATCTTTTATCTTCAATCATCTTATTAATAGACTCTTGCTGCTTCAATTGCCTAATAACCTCTTCACAATTAGAACATCCAGGCTCATAAAAGAACAGTAAAGTTAATGGAGACTGAAAATCTAAAAGCGAATTAACCGGTTTGTTTTTCGTTTTAAACTGAAAGTTGGTCGCAATACTATTCACCTTATTCTTACGAACTAAATCTAAGAGTGTTCTATAACGCATTTTCTCGTCCGCTGAGACCTTATCGCTACTTGTGTAGTAAACTAATACAGGCTCATAGAATAAATCGCTACGCATTGGAGAATTCGGATCAAACAAATAACTATCAAGTTTCTCCTTGAAATAGTCAAATCCTTTCTGCTCTTGTTTCGCTTGATCAAGAAAATCTTCCAATCCTTCACTTACTTTCTCAATGGGCATTGCGCGAAACATCGCGAAATAGTTCACCAATGCTTGCTCTCCATATTCTGGATTCAAGATCTTCGTTGTGTCACTAAAATTAAAGTTATCCCAATAATGTTCAAATACATAATTCAATTGATCCTCCTTCGCTGTCAACTTTTGGGGTGGTTTTGGTGGCGTGTACACCGTTTCCGTTGTAGTCACACTATCAGTATCGCTAGTTTGCTTCTTAGTTTGATTACAAGCGCTAAACAGCAATGATAAACAAAGTGCATTTGTCAGGACAATTACTATGGGTTTTCTCATATAGGAGCAATTAAATTGATATAATTCTGTACTAATTCTACTGTAAATATATAAAAATAGTCTTGGCCCTAAAAAGGTACCAAGACTAACACAGCATTGACGAAATTATATTGTTATTGCACTGACTACTTTATTCTAAAACTGATGCCCACCAAGGTGGATAATGTACCATCCAGATTTCTTCCACCATCTTCCCCATCAAACCCATCGCCGTGGAATGTCCCCCGTATATCAAATTGCAAATCAACTGTATTATTTACGCGAAAGACGTTCAGAAAACCTAGTCCAGGCGTTATCCGTACCGCTTTCTGATGATTTAATCCCATAATCAATCCCACACTAGCATAGGGAACTAGACTATAGACTCGGTCGGGATTATAGCCGACTAAGTCATTGCTCCAATTGACGAGGAAATCTGCGTTGATATTGAGGTAATTAAACGTTTGGTGTTTCAAGGATTGACTAGGATCGTAAACTAACCCGTTTGAGAGTTTATGATCTTGTGTGACCCCTTTGAATTCGAGTCCTCCAACACTTAACCGTCCGCCAAAGCTGTTGTTGAACCATTTGCCTCCGAATACTTCGAATTTGGGCGTAAAACGCTTTCCCAAACTTAATTGACGATCGTGGTCACCAAAATAAATTACGGAACCAACATGGATACCATAAAACCAATGGTCTTGCGTGTATCCCCGATGGATTAAACTGGACTTCCGAAAATCTCTAGGGGAATTCCCATCAGGCTCATTAGCTAGCACATCATGGCATAACATAATAGTGACAACAAAGAATAAAAATGAATACTTCATACGATACGAATAGCGCTATGAATGTAGCTGCTTATATTGTTCTACAGTGCATCCACTTATGCAATTGACGCTCTTAAATGAATAAAGACGAGCATATTTACTGCAAGGAATAAATTAACAACAATGGCGTACAAACATATATTACAACATCAACAATATTTCTTATTGCGCAATATTAACACTATGAAGCTAGATATCCTAGGAGTAAAAAGAATAAGTATTAACCTGTAGATTATTTTTGACAACCGAATTGACAAATAACTACATACCTATAAGCAATAAAAAAGGCAGCTTGAAAAGCTGCCCTTGGAAATTCGTTACCTTTTATTATGACTTTCTGCGAAAGCGGTCGAAAAAGCTCTTATCTTTTTTGTTATCATAACCATAGCCGTAACCATAGCCATATCCATAGCCGTAGCCATAGCCGTAACTTCTTGGATCTTGCTTGATACCATTTAACACGATGGCCATATTCTTCAATTTATTATTGGTATAAATCTTCTCAATTTCTGGCAACTGACGACGATCGATTGTACCTGAGCGGATGACGAATATTGTCATATCAGCCACACGGTTAGAAATATAGGCATCTGCAATGATTTCTACAGGTACACTATCTACTACTAAATAATCATAGCGTCCTTTTAACGTCTCAATAAGCTCATCGAGTCGCTTTGTTAACAATAACTCCACAGGGTTCGGTGCTGGAACCCCAATTGGAACCAAGTCGACCTCAAATCCATCTGCCAACGTAGTTTTATAGATGATATCATCAATTGGCAAGGTAGAATTCGCTAGGAAATGCGTTACCCCTTTTGTTACCGGGAGATCAAATTTCGAACTTAATGTCCCTTTCCGAATATCTAAGTCAACTACTGCAATCCGTTTCTTTAAGAACGCTAGGGTAGCAGCTAGGTTTAATGCCGAAAACGTCTTCCCTGCACCAATGCGAACCGAAGAAAACATAATTACCTTGGAGTCTGTAATATCAGGATTCATAAAGCTGATATTCGTCCTTAATATACGGAATGATTCAGTGATAGGATCACGTCCATGTTCTAATACCTTCACATCAGAGCTTGACTTTTTACTTGCTGCCAATGGAATCTCCGCAAGGAAGGGTACTGAGATGGTATTCTCAATATCGCCACGACTTCTGACCTTGTTATCGAAGGTAAGCATTAATAGAAGGATGATTGTTGGCAACAAAAAGCCAATTCCCATACCTATGCCGACTTTACGGATCTTACTAGGTGCAATTGGACTGTTTCCTCCCGTTGCAGGGTCAATGATCTTAATATTATTCTCGGTCATCGCCTGATTTAAGGCGTTTTCCTCCCGTTTGTTTAGTAGGTAAAGGTATAATTCCTCTTTTACTTTTTGCTGGCGTTCAACGGATAACATAACACGCTCTTTGCTTGGCGTCTGCATCACTTTCCCCGTCAGCTTTCTAAACTCGCGATCAATATTATTACGCTTGATGGTTAAGCCTTGCAAGGTATTATCAACCGCTCTATTAATATTGGATCGCATCGAACCCAAAGTACGGTTCAATTCCTGTACGACCGGATTTTCAGAACTACTACCCTCTTCCAATCTGTTTCTACGCAATAATGCCGCATTATATTCAGCGATTTGCGATTCCACGTTACCATCCACTAAACCGGTATTGTTTGGAATCAATTCCTTACTACTTTCTCCAGCACGCAGGTGATCGCGCATCATCTCAGCTAATTTAATCTCCGTCTCTACCGTATTTCTTTCTGCTTCTGACTGTCGACTTTCCGAAAGATACATTTGTCCAGAAGTCTCGACATCAACCCCTTGATTGCTGGTTTTTAAACGCTCAATATCACTTTCTACAGCCCCTAACTCGCCTTCAATTATCGCCAAGCGCTCACGGATAAATCTTGACGTATTCTCCGCAATTTCACTCTTATCTTCAATAGTCGTTGCGTTATAAACTTCAATCATATTGGTAATTACATCCGCTGCACGTTGCGCCGAATTATCCTCCATAGAAATCATCAATAAAGAAGCCTCATCTTCCATTTGGGTAATCTTCAAGTTCCCCAAGAAATGATTTACCATCGATTCTACCGTGTTTTTCGTCACAACAAACTGCTCGCCAAAGTAATACTTACTGTAGTTTTCACCTTTTGCGACAGTGATTTTACCAATAGGAGTTTGGGTTAGCTTATTGAAAGTTGTCAGGATTTTCACCCCACCATCCCCTTTCGAAAAATTAGTTAATTCAACTTGGTTATCATCTACCGGTGTAACAGTCAGGTAGAAATACTCTGCAGCTTTTTTATTTTCAAAGGTTAAACGAACGGGGGCATCTTTATAAAGCTCGACAGTTCTTAGCCCTTGCTTATTCGAATAGCTCACGTCAGCTCCGGTAATAACAACCACCTGCCGCATAAGCTCTTTCGACTTCAGTTGCAGGATTTCACTAGCCACATTGACTGTATTATAATACATGGACGATCTTGTCACACGACTAGATGCAGGCGTATTTTCCGGTGTTTTAATCATCACCGTCTCATATTGGCTATAGATAAAAGGTGATTTACTATATTGGTAATAGAAATAAGCTGTAAATATTAGGATCGATAACACATACCACTTCCAGTAATGGAGTAAGTATTGAATGATATCAAAAATATTGATAAACTTATTATCTGGTTTTCCAGAAACATCGATTGATGATAATTTGCTCATTATATCCTACTTTAAGAAATTCAAGGCTGTAAATACGACGGTCACAACCGACATACCAATCGTCAGTAATCTCCAGTTCATATCATCTTTTGGCGTTGGCACATTATCTTTCGGCTCCACAAAAACAATATCATTTTGTTGAAGCTGATAGACTGGTGATGCGAACACATCTTGGGATGTTAAATCGACAATCGTTTTCTTTCGGGTTCCATTGTCCTCACGAATGACCACAACATGTTTTGCAGAGGCATTCGTTGTAAGGCCGCCTGCGCGAGAAATCGCTTCCAAAAGGTTAATGCGATTGTCAGGAACATCCAACACTCCTATATTTTTAACTTCTCCAATAACATTAATTTTCAAGTTTGTTAATTCAACCTTTACAATTGGATCGTTAATATATTTAGCGCTTATTAGTTTTTCACGGAGCAAATTTTTCACGTCATTAACGGACTTTCCTTCTACCGAAATGGTCCCAAGTATTGGAAACTCAATATCTCCGTTTAGGTCAACCAGATAGCCATTTTTCAACGGATTACGCACTTCTCTCGTGACCACTTCCCCATTCGCACCAATATCGAATGCCTCCACATTTTCATTAAATGGGGCGGCGAGCTCCGGATTTTTTGCGCTCACAAAAATACTTAGTCGATCGTTCTTTTGAATCAATAAGGGCTTGACGTCGGTAATTATATAATTTGTATCCGCTTTCATATCATCCACATAAACAATACGTTGACCAACTTTACAAGCGTTTAAGAACAAAAAACTAATTCCAAGCAATAAGTAAATACTAAACTTCATATGTCTTTAAAGATTAAATTTTTCTATTTGATGTTTTCATAGCACAATTCGGCAGCATCTTGATCAGGTAAACAATCTAAATGTCCAACATGTACAGCGTTAATAATGTTTTCCAACAAATTAATCATTGTTGAAAATATTTCTTTATTCCACCTTAAGGCTGTAAAACTAGGCAACAATTCCATTAACGCATCCTTCCCTTTTTTACTCGTAAATCGATTATAAGGGGCTTGTTGTAAACGAACTAAACTAATTAAGCTCGCTTTTTTATTCACATAACAATGTGTCTTTCCACTCCAAGGTGTTCCATAGATAACGACATTTTCCTCATCCACTACGCGAATCGCAGGATTATCGTCATTCAGTAGACTAAACCCAGGGATATGTTTAACCCATAGACGACTATGCGTACTTTTTCCGGTACCACTCTTTCCTAAAAAAGCCACCGCCTGATCGTCCCTAATAACAACCGACGCATGGATTAACGCTGTATCGTAACGTAGCGATGCCTGTCCAAAAGCGACCATCATTAGCCAGCTTAACGCCGTTGAGCTTTCCATTTTTTTTCGATCGAAATAGATTTTCGAACTCATGAACGTTTTATCACTTTCCATGACCCATAAGGTATCATCAGCACGAACTAACTCATCAACTACAGTTACATAAGAATTAACCGATTCCATAAACTTAAAGTTATCCCCCCAAACTATCGAAATGTCACTTAAAAGCTTATAGTCCTGTTCTACGATAACAAATTCTTCTTCGACTAATTCAAATCGAATGACCGCAATATCTTGCGGAAAATTTTCAACATAGAAATTCTCAAAATTTGGCAGAACCGCCATTAAAGGCAAATCATCTTGCGAAGACAATTCCAATCCGATATCAGCTATGACAAATCTTGTTATTTGCATTCCTTACTGTAAATAATAGTGTGTTCGATTAAAAAAAATATTTTATTGCATGTAAATAACTTGCTCACAACGTTCAGCTAAAGCTAAATCGTGCGTCACATAAATGACAATCTTTTCCCTCCCAGCAACCATCAAACGATTCAATAATTCTTTTGTTGTCGCAGAATCCAATGCCGAGGTTACCTCATCAAACAGCCATATCTTACACTCGCGCGATAAAGCTCTAGCCAATGATATTCGCTGCGCTTGACCTTCAGATAGACCATAGCCCGACTCTCCTATAAAAGTGTCTAAGCCGTCCGGTAGATCGTAGACGAACTCAGAACAACTGAGGTAAATAAGCTCCTTCAACTTATCTTCTGAAATATGCTCATTCACAAGTAGATTTTCTCGAATTGTTCCAGTAAACAGCTTATCCCCTTGTGGCACATAAGCGATGTTTACGCGATGCTTATTCGATAAAGGAGATTTCCCCCCTTGATGATGAATCCAAATAGATCCTTCATCTGCATTCACTAGCGATAGAATTAGTCGAATCAGTGTTGTTTTTCCTTTTCCGCTAGATCCAATGATCGCTACAGGCTTTCCTGCCTCCGCAAGCATATTAAAGTTGCTAATAATCCGGTTGTCCTCATAACGAAAGGAAAGATTCTCCATCGAAAGCGCATCCACTGAGTCAAGGAACACAGGCTCTTCTTGCTGTTCTTCTTCCGTGGTCATCAAATCGTCGATGCGGTCAACCGAAGTTCCAAACTTGATAAACAGCGGCACAAAACTCATCATTCCCAATACAGGGCCTTGGATTCTTCCCACGAGTTGTAAAAACGCGGTCATCATGCCAAACGTAATTTCATTATCCAACAATCTATAGGTTCCCCAAACAAACGTAAATAGGAAACCAAAATTCACTGACGCTTTTAATAGGGTCTGCGAAATCGTTGAAAAATTCAGTAAATCGGTTTTTAAACTATAAATGCTTTGTTGGCTTTCTTCTACCTTACTCCATCGATTGGCTTGTAATCCTAGTGCACGAATTGATAGTCGAAACCGCAAGTTTTCTTGTACAATTTGTGCAAAATAGCTTTCCGCTTTTTTTAATTTCGCATTTAGGCCTCTCAATTTTCTAAAATAAATTTTAGAAAAAATTAATAATGGAGATATTGCTAATATAATAAATGCTAACATAGGATCCATCGACCAAAGCAGAAAAAACGATGCCAGTAGTCGAAATAGCGTAAGCACAAAACCAATGATTGAGCTCCCAACCATTTGAACAACCTCATTACTATCAGCATTAATTCGAAGTTGTATATCTCCAGAATGCCATTTCTTTACAAAATTCCAAGAGGACAGCATTTGTTTCTTGATTAATCGATTTTGTAAAGATATCAGCATGTCCATTCTGGTTTTCTCATTTAACCAGTTGGACCAACTTTTCAATGCCATACCGATCAAAACTGCTGATATCGCGATAATCAAGATAGTTTTAACAGTGTCTCTATTTCCAGCGATAGCAAGATCGATCGCCTGCTTTGATAACAGGATAAAATACAGCGAAAGTGATATTGATGCTAATTCGAGTATAAAATATAAGAACAATCGACCTTTAAAGCCGTCGATTAGCTTCCAAATCCACGTTAGCTGATATTTCGTTCTTGCAAGCATGCAATTAGTGGCTAAAGCGTGAAATAAAATGTATGACAGGAAAAGAAATTGCTTCTTTTGGCGCTACTTTGAAATATTTCGTTAGATTTGAAAATATACGGCTACTGCTATCCACGCGATGTCCTACTTGACTCTCCTTCATAGCATAACTTTCATGGTAAAATCCAAAATTGCCGGCCTCTAAGATATCACTTAGCATCCACTTGTATTCGACTTGACGGTTCAACGAAAAGGGAAGAACATCCTCATCCAGCCCAAAATGATCAACAAGAATAATATGTAGCAAATTCACCCACTTCACAATTCCAATTGCCTTATACAAATTATAAAGTGACGCTTTATCATATTCGTTGTGCAATGCAAAATAAGCGCGTGCAGAGTCACACAATTGGCGTATACCAATCCCAAAGGACAACAGATGCTTTAAGATATGTAAATTAACCTGTAACAAGGTCGCTATCGGGGATGGTGTTAACGTTGCTATATTGTTCAGAAGGATCGCAGTTTTCCTTTTATTCTCGTTCTTTGCAAACCGACTGATATAACCTTTTAAAAACGGGTTGTGAATATCAAACATCTTCTGATGATGCTCTACTTCGCAATTATCCCACAGGTAGTTTTCACTATAACCGGCCGATTTATTTACAGCTATCCCTACTCCTTCGACAAGCTTCCGTGCTTTAATGTAAGCTTCCTTGCTTTCAAAACACCAATCAATATCTCCGCATATTCTGCGTGATGGATTCGAATACAAGCTTGCGAGTCCCTGCCCTTTTAACAAGATCGGAAAGATATCATGCCTATTAAAGAAGTGAACCTGATCGCTGACGACCTTATTCATCCATTTATTTCGCTGTTCAATTTTTTCGATTCTGACCGTCCAAGGTACGAGCAAGTCACGACCAGGGAGTAAACTAAGGTCTAGCCTTTGCAGCCCATCAAAGATGATTCCTTCTACCGTGTGGTTGACCGAAAGTTCATATAATTTCTGCCATTCAGCCTTCGATAAGGGAAAATAGTCGAGTTGTTGCAAAGAACGATCCCATAGACCGCTTCGCAATAATTCAAAAAAAGCACTCAAAACTCTATTTTCGTTCATTCTGAGAATATTACTCTACTATTAAACCGCCTTGTTTAAGGTCTTTAATTAGTTGGGTTGCATCTTGCAATGCAACTTCATAGGTACAGTCGAAAGTTTCTAATAAAAGTTCTACAATGGTTTCGGGAGTGAAATCCTTTCCTTCAAGTTCCTTCCACAAAAAGACCGCAGTCTCATTTAAGGTAAAAACTTTAGAGAGGTCAACCATCTCTTGACCTGGGTCAACAATGATATAATCTCCACCGATATGTCTTAGTTTTAAATCTTCTCTTAATCTCATTTAGTCAATTTACTATGTTAGAAAACCAGTCCTTAATTAAATTGACCTGACTCTCTAAAAATTATTCCTAACCTAATAACAGAACATTTATCTATTACGATTCTCGCTATATCGGCAGCAACAAAAAACTTCGAGCGACAAAATTACCTATACCTTGTAATTCGATAAAATCTGATTATATATTTGTAAACTTTTATCTACCATATTATCTAAAGTGAAATTTGCTTGATATCTAGTCAAACTTCCTTCGCATAAGTGCTCATAAAACGCAGGATTTTCCAGCATTTTCTTTATCGCTTCGGCAATTGCTTCTGCATTTTCGATCGGGACAGTAAGACCAGAGACGTTGTTTTCGTTCACCCAACTCACCCCTGATGTCGGGATTTCAGTTGACACAATCGGCTTGCCACTGGCCATCGATTCGAGCTGCACAATACCAAATGCTTCCGTCTTCATAATCGAACTCATACAAAACAAATCGGAAGCCGCAAAGTAATCGGGAACTTCTTCATCGCTTAGAAATCCTAATAATTTGACCTTATCCCCCAGCTTTCTCTCCTGGATCAATTGGCTCAATTCAGCGTGCAAAGGTCCCTTCCCTCCAATTAGTATAATACTTGAATCGTCTAATTGTTCTGCCGATTTAATTAAATATTCAAAACCCTTGTATTCCACTAAACGGCCAAGCGAAAATATAATCCTTTTGCCAGGGTATTTATCTAGAATGCGTTGGGTATTAACCAAATTTGCTGCTAACGGCGATATTCCAATTGGAATATAGTCAATTTTGTACTGATATTTTTGAAGAAATGGCGACTGCTGTACATAAACAGGGGTTGTCCCGACGATAATATTGGCCCTACGAATGAGCCAATCTTGCAATGGCTTATACAACTTCAATAAATTCTTTTGTTTGAGAATATCACTATGCCAATGCAACACGACAGGACCTTTATAGCCAGAAAGGTAGAGTGCTAAAGCCGCCATCGGATCTGGATGATGGACATGAATGACATCGTATTTCTTTGCAATCTTCCTTAACGTGGTTATCATCCTTGGCGCTAGCTTAGTCGCTGCTAGATTGATTTGTGTCGGAATAACCACAAGTGTCGCATAGTCATTTAATACGATGGTTCCGCCAGGATGATCTTCTGTCGTCGCACAAAGCATATCACAGGTAATACCCCGCCCGGAAAGACCAAGCATTAAATCATACATCACCTTTTCTACGCCTCCACGAATAGGATAAAATTTACCTAATTGAAGTATTTTCATTCATCTTATTAATTAGCATTCATTAATTTATCAAACAGTTGTCTCCAGTTTTCAACCGTAGGTTCATAGTAATCGATTTTAGGACTTGGTTTTAAACAGGATCTATCTTTTTCAATTAAAGCCTTCATGAGTGTCGCTAATTGATTAGCATCCTCTGGGTTGAAATACGCGGTTTGTTGGGCTCCTGCGGCTGTTTCATGGGTGTATGGCAAATCGGCAAGAAGCATCGGTTTATCGTACTGTTTAAATTCAGAAATAGGTAAACCCCAAGATTCAACCTTCGACGGGAATATTAAGCATTGACTCTCGCGATACAAGTCTTCCAATTGTTGTCGAGTAACAAATCCCAAGAAATTGATATTCGCTAAGTGTCCCCAATTCTCATATATCCATCTAGCGTATTTATTTTCCGTTCCTTTCAGGGTCAGCACGACTTGGAAATCCACAATTTTCTTATTAAGCAGGATTTCGACCGCTTTACATATAATCTCGAAATTTTTATGACTGTTTGGGGAACCTGCAAAAATAAATTGGTATCGTGCGTTGTTTCGTTCGGTTGTATCTAGACTGTTAATCGTACGCTCAACCAAAGGTGGGTAGACAATAATCTTATGCTTATCTATCGAGAACATGGAACTTAATCCTTTCCTAAACCATTCTTGTTGCACGACTAAGAAATTGTTCTTGTGAATATTGGTCTGATAGATAAACTTTGTAAATATCGCAAACATTGCAATTTTAGGCGCAAATAATAGATCACGCACGCTCCACTTATAAAACGAGAAGGAATTATGGCAATATACCGCACGACGATCCGCATAAACAGAAGGACTTGTATCGTGTAGGGAAAACCAGAGCGTTACATGACCAATTTCTTTGGAAATTGATTTTAGTGAAATATATTCATACCAAAGTCTGTTAATCCATCTCTTCTTTGGCCATTGATCCTCGATGTATTCGATATTGGGAAAATCGGCAAGCGACCGCTTATGTACAATGGCTACGACACGTAGGTTCTGCTCTACCGCATTCTGCGATAAAAATGATAAACAATCACGCAGTATCGCTAGGGTTCCCGCTTCGACGAGATTAACAGCTGAAATAACAATGGTTTTCCTCATATTACTTTTTTAGTCGATTGAATAAGTTTAACCATTTCTGCATCACTTCCGCTTCTGAAAATCGATCGGACATCGCCTTTGCATTCTTTCCCATCTCCTTACGTAAATCTTCATCCTTCAGTACCTGCACTACACGACTTGCAAACAGCTCCTTATCACCTTCTGGTATGAGAAATCCGTTGACTCCATCGGATATAATATCTTTTGGCCCGCATTTACAGGTATACGAAACCATCGGAAGGCCACATACTTGTCCTTCTAACAAAGCCATCGGCAGGCCTTCGTATCGAGAGCTCATCACAACGCAAGCACTCTTCAAATATTCTGACGCGATATCCTTTACAGGCGCTCTTAAAAACACGGTATTTTGCAATCCAAGCTCTTGAATCAAAGTTTTATATTCCTCTTCTAAAGGACCTTTTCCAAAAATATCTAATTTATACTCGGGAACTTCTTGATGTACCAATCTCCAGATCTGAATTAAATCATCGAATCCTTTTTGGAAATCATAACGTCCAACGGCAATAACGCGCTTTTCATTTAGTCCGGCTGTCGAGTGGGGTTCAAAACTGTTGGCATTCGGGATAACCTCAATATTATCTAGATCCCCCCAGTACCCTTTATCTTCTTCAGTCAACACTACAAATCGGTCATATTGAATAACAATGTTTTGATCTCGACCATTTAGATAACGATCGACAAGCCCCATGATACCCTTCCGGCCGTACTGGAGTCTTTTATATCGTGAAAAATGTATCTCGATCACTTTAGCACTACCATCATTTATTTTCGGGAGCATTGAAGCTTCGTAATCGAACATAGAAATCGTGATATCAGGACCTATGTGAAATAACGCTTCACGTAAAGCTAACGCATGTTTCTTTCTCAATCGACGATACTCAAAAAACTTCTTTAGGAACTTTTGATCAACATAGTCGGTATAATTAATTCCTAAATCGATCTGCTTTACCCGCGGATCTAGCGGGAAATAATTAGGACGCGATTTTTGGTCGCTTGTTATGATTGTGACCTCATGCCCTTCTTGGACTAAATAATTAGCTTTATTTGTCAATACACGTTCCATTCCTCCAGAATTAAACGTGCCGAGGATGCAATAAACTATTTTCATACTTCGTCCTCCGTCGCATCTTCTACTTTATCATAATACCGTTCATATAGGTAAGGGCTCCCAATTGCAAGGAAGATTGCGTACACCAAAAATATATCGGTCGATACCTTTAACCAGTTTATTAATGCCAGGACAAATAAGAGCAAAAACAGATGCCTATATGTTTTAAACTTGCTCCAAAGGGCAACAGATAAATACAAAAAGAAAAATATAAAAACGCTAAGTCCGACTAGTCCACAGTAAAACACAAATCGACAGTACCCGATATCTGTTCCCACAGCGTACCAGTTCGAAAATGTAGCCTTCCCTATAATCCATGTTTGCCAATCATTTGCATCCGGCCAAATCCACATCACTGTATTCAAACGGTCCGTTGAATCCGTACGAAACTCTCCTGTTTCCGCCCAATTGAAGAAGCCCTCAAATCCAAATCTTAGTAAGTCATATATAGCGGCATTAGTTTTATAGAAATAGATGCCCACACAGACAATCGTAAATATAGATACGGTGATAACCTTCCACATCTTTACATTATAATTCTCTACCTGTTGCTTAATGATATTCGCGGAAAATAGCAGATATCCTGCAGATAGAGCAAAGCCAATAATAGTTGTTCTTGAAATCATATTTCCAACTCCAACTAAAAGAAGATAGGCAAAGGAATAAAAATAAATTTCCTTGGGATTTTTCTTAATATGAGGGTTATTGATTAAGAGGACTGTGATCATAATAAGTACCGCTGAAAATCTGACTCCGGCAACATCGAGTGCCGCACCTATCCCATAAAGCCGGTTAACTTTGTTCAGGAACTCGGTAATTCCCATATCGAAATAGCGATCCACAAACATTTTAACAGGCGGGACAAAGTCAATAACTAATGCGAGTACACATTGAGCTACACAGACAACGATAAAATAGTTGACAACAAGCCGAATCGATAATTTCTTATGCAAAGCTGCAATCAATGAGATAACCGTATATGCAGCGCCCAACCACACCCACATTGAACTGATATAGTTCGCATAGGCATAATCATCCGAATGATTAATATCGACCGAAAAAAGACCTACTAGGGAGAATGCCAAAGCAATTAAACTGGAGAACAAGATTTCTTTAGAAACAACAGTTTTTTGCAGTTTTATCGTATGATAAAACATTAATGGCAGACCAATCATTGCGAGCATAATCTTTGTATTAATTCCTTTTGGAAGAAATGTAAATTCAAAAGGAAAGTAAAAGAAGCTGGCAAGTATTCCGACGAGGATGATCAGTATTATTCTCATAATTTATTCCTGCTTATTTATAAATAAGACCATAGACAACTTTAATGATGAAATAGTTATACAACTTGATAAGCCAAAATTGTCGCTTTAAAGCGGCCTTCTGAATAAGGCGCGTTCTAAAATTAAAGGTTGGGTTCTCATCAATATAAGCATTTGATTCTGGATAAAAAGATAACCAGCGTTCGTATGAACTTTGATCGGAAGTTATTAGAAACGGTAATTTGGTATTTAGTTTAAAAAAATGAATAAAGACATCCAATTGATCGGCATATCTATTTTTCAAAAAATGGATCAGGCTACTCACATTGTGTCTTATATCGTCCAAATGCTTTGGACTAGGTTTTTTCGTAAACGCTTCTGTATTCAACTGCACATAATGATATAAAGCCTCCGGCAGATAGCTAACACGCTGTGCTACGGCAAACAATTGAATCATAGTCATATCTTCCCCCATACCATATCCATCCGGGAATGTTATGTTATTCGCCAAGTAGAGATCACGTTTGACTAATTTGTTCCAAACGTTATATTTCAATTTTCCACTGAGCATCTGCTCGAGGATATAGCGTGGATCGTTATTCGCTTGCGATGCGCGTTGCGACATATAACGCTCATTACCTTTAAACGTCAAATAATAATCGCACCATACAATATCGGCATTTTCTGCTTTTGCATGATAAAACAAAAGTTCAAGCGCATTTGTTTCAAGCCAATCATCGCCATCACAATGAAAAATAAACTCTCCGTTTGCTATCTTCAAACCTGTATTTCTAGCAGAGGGAAGCCCCTTATTAACTTCGTGTCGAACGATCTGTACTTGTTCCTTACGGTGAGGATAGCTCTCCAGGAGATTTGCAACAATCGACGCACTATTATCTGGAGAACAATCATCTATGAAGATTAATTCGACGTCTTCCAAGGTTTGCTCAAACAATTGGCGCGCACATCGCTCCACAAATGGAGCAACATTATACATCGGAATAATAACAGATACAGAAACTCCCACGCTTAGATACTTACTTAGAATTTAACAAAATAGACACATCCGATTGCACCATCTCTCCTACTAATGCTTTCAAATCGTATTTAGGCGTCCATTGTAATTGAACATTTGCCTTTGTAGGATCACCAATCAATAGGTCGACCTCTGTTGGACGGTAGTATTGTGGGTCTACCTTAACAACCGTCTTGCCGATTTCCACTTGATATAATGGATTAGAACAAGAAACAACTTTCGCGGTTTCGTCGGCATCGGTTCCATGAAATGCTAACTCGATACCCAATTCAAGGAAGGCCATCTTGATAAAGTCGCGAACAGAGGTTGTCTTACCTGTAGCTATCACATAGTCTTCGGCAACATCTTGCTGTAAGATTCGCCACATAGCTTCCACATAATCTTTGGCATGTCCCCAATCACGTTGTGCATTTAGATTCCCTAAATACAAACAGTCTTGTTTTCCCAATGCAATGGCCGCAGTCGCCATTGTGATTTTTCTTGTTACGAACGTTTCACCACGACGAGGAGACTCATGGTTAAAGAGTATACCGTTACAGGCATACATATTATAAGCTTCACGATAATTCTTCGTTATCCAAAAGCCATAAATCTTTGCAACCCCGTAAGGTGATCGAGGATAGAATGGCGTCGTTTCCTTCTGAGGCACTTCTTGAACCAAACCGTATAGCTCAGATGTCGAGGCTTGGTAAATACGTGTCTTCTTTTCTAAACCTAAAATTCGAACAGCTTCAAGTATACGTAGCGTCCCAATACCATCGACATTTGCTACATATTCAGGGGAATCAAAAGAAACCTTTACATGGGACATTGCGCCCAAGTTGTAGATTTCATCTGGTTGTACTTCTTGGATAATGCGGATAATGTTTGTGGAGTCCGTCAAATCACCGTAATGCAACTTAAATCTAACATGTTGCTCATGTTGATCAATATATAAATGGTCAATTCGTTGGGTATTGAACGATGACGCTCTACGCTTGATCCCATGAACCATATAGCCTTTTTCAAGCAGCAATTCTGCTAAATACGAACCATCCTGACCAGTGACACCTGTAATTAAAGCTGTTTTCATTTCTTCGATTAAATATTGTTAGTGTTTATCTTTATTGCTACATTAATAATACGATCTCCAGTAGAAAAATTGATTAAAATCTACCGAACACCTGTCTATTTTATTTTTTCAAAAATTTCAGAATATTATAATAAGTTCCAGGTGCTAGTGCTCGAAAATAACCAGCAGCTAAAACTGGAAGATATCGATATGGAAAGCAGCGCTTTTGAAACAAAAGCGTATTATTTAAATTATATCCCAAAGGCGATTTCAAATATTTAAATCGCTCCTTAAGCGACATATTTTGGAAAATAACACCTGAACTTTGATAATGGTCATTTTCACAAACGCCAACATAATCTTTTAAGATAAAGACTGGGAATCCGTGTTTATGGGCCAAGTACGAATAATCATGATCGCCTCCACTATGTACGTAATCGTCACAGAACACGCCTTCAGATTCGACTACATTGGCAGAAACATATGTTATATTTCCATGCGCGGCTTCGCAATCTTGGAATTCCCCATTCGGAATCAAAAACTTGTCTTTTAAAGTCCATTTACTTGTGAAAATAAAGCCGCCATAACTCAAACCGTTTCTTTCTTTATTATAAGTTGAGCCAACATAAATGCCCCCCTTTCCAAATCTCTCTTTTGAATATTGATCTGCTGCGACAAGTTCTTCCCATAAGTTAGGCAGCAATATACTATCATTATTGAGCCAGAGGTACCCATCGAAACCACCCTCTTTGATGGCTTGCCGCCAAGATTTGTTCATACCTCCGTTCCAAAACAATTGTCCATTACCTTGTAATATTTCAATATCTTTATCTGGATACCTGGCCATTATAACTTCAGTCGTGCCATCATTGCTTCCGTCGTCTGTCAAAAACAGTTTGAAATTAAAATCCGAGAAGGGAAGTGTTGCTTGATACAAGGTATCTAAGCATTTTTTTGTTTTTTCAATCCTATTAAAAACAGTTAGTAGTACTGCAATTTTCATCTATAATCAATAATTAATTTGAGAAATATGGTTATTCCAAATGTGGATATCGTTATTGCTTCAGTAGGTTACGGATCTCAGATATTGTTAGTCGTTTATCTAAATCTACATAAGCAACATGATGGTGAGTTTGCCTTTTTTCAATCGGAGGTGGGGTCATATAATCACCATACATTTGAGTTAACAATTTATCGTATTCGCCTGGTAGCTTAACTTCCATCGCTTCAAATTCCCCATTAACATGTTTGCTAAACCAATCTTTCGGACAAAATTCTTTTAATCCCCACATTCCCCCGTAATTACCCACAAAATTGCTGGAAGTTAAATCGTTCTTCATAAGTATATGCTCAATCTTCCGCCAAATTGCAGCGCGTGATTCTTTCTTGTTAAATGCAAATCTAGCCTCGTTAAGGGCTGTTCTAAGCTGAAATTTAAACAAATGATTAAAAAAATCATTAAAGTTATCCTTTTTCGTTTTTGCTACTGCTCGTAATTTATTTGCATTCAATTTGAACTCCTGATAATCACGTTCTAGGATTGCTCTATTCGAATTAGCGCCATCTAATGGAAAAATATCTATGTTAACACCAAATACGCAGGGAATGTTTAAGTGCTCCAAAACTGTTGTCCGATTATTGGAAAACTTAGCAAATGGTAGATAATAATGGTCAAAAGTTTTTGGATCGATTAATTCAAATCCTTCTGGACAATCACTTTTCATTAGATCAATGAATTTGTTGTAATGATCTCTTGGCATCAGAACATCAATATCATCGTCCCAAGGAATCATTCCCTGATGCCTTACAACTCCAATTGCGGTACCTCCACAACAAAAATATTGAAGATCGTACTTTTCACAGATGGAAATGAAGACGCGAAATACATCCAGAATAATCTCTTTGTATCTATTCGACAACTTGCCCTCTGAAATATTCTCCATATTTGTACTTCTTATTTAAAATTATAACCCCCAGAAACTTCGATTACACTACCGTTAACAAACGCGTTAGATATGCAAAAATTCACTGCACCTACGATCTCTTCAATCGTGGCAAATCGCTTAGCAGCAGTTTTGTTATAAATACTCTCGCGAATTTCCGCCGATTTCCCCTGCTGCCATTCTGTTTCTACAAATCCAGGAGCAACTACATTGACGGTTGTTCCTAAACCATCGAATTCCTTAACTAAGTTTAATGCTAATGCATGTACGGCCGCTTTCGCCACACCGTATGCAACACTGACCGCGTGGGGATAAATTGCCATCATCGAACCAATAAACACGATTCGAGAAGTACTATTCAACAATGGAAATAGTTCTCGAATGATAGTATTATGCGAATATAGAGAAACTTGCATGACCTGCTCGAATTCCTCATCAGACTGGTCAATGTAAGGCTTTCTGTTCGTCTTCCCTGCATTACAGACTAACACATCAATCTTTGAATACCTTTCTTTAACTTGTTGACAAAAGGAGTAAACTTCATCCTTACAAGAATGATTCACCTTCTTTATCAGCAAGCGGTTATACATGTCGCCTACATGGCTTCTTATTTCTTCAGCTGCAGCTGTATCGGTAGAATAGGTTACAATTACAACGAATCCCTGTTTCAGCAATTCTATTGTTACCCCTCTTCCGATCCCCTTCGTACCTCCAGTGACGATCGCTATTTTATCCTGATTACCCATTTAATAAAACTACTTTAGTTTTGCTTATATACTTCTCGATTATGCTTGAAATCAGAATCGACTCATCGGGATTGAGTTTAAACGATTTTATTCGAGACATGTCGATCATTGAAATAAACTCCTGAATTTCGTATCGCAAACCATCTCCAAAGAATGGATAAAAGAATTTACGGTTAAGGTTTTGATCTTCGAATCGTAATTCAAAGTACTCTGTTTTCCACCAAGGGGCAGGTACATAAACATAGCCTTTTGTTCCAGAAATAACTAAATTACCTTCAGTTTTTACGCCAAGCCCCAAAGTGATAGTGGCAATTGCAGCATCATATTTAAAAATAGCTTTGGTATAAATATCCACTTGATTATCTATTCTTGAATAAAACTCTACATCATTCATCTTCATACCAAGAATCTTAATGATTGCCATTATGGGTAAGGGAGCCAATTCGGTAAAAGAACCGCCAGCTTGTAGCGAATCAAACTCTCGTAAGGTTCTTTCTTGTAATTTCGAAAGAGATGCCTGTACATCCACAACTTGACCTATCACACCACTTTTAATCATATTATTTAAGTGGATAAAGGCCGGGCAGAAAGCAGTTTTACTAGCTTCCAACAAGACTAAATTTCTTTCAGAAGCAATGTCGTACAATTCTTTACTTTCCGCTTCTGAAAGAACTAGTGGAATCTCACAAAGTACATGTTTATTTGCCAATAAAGCCTGTTTTGAGTATTCGTAATGTGACAAATGCGGACTTGCAACATACACACAGTCGACAACTTGCAAAAAAGCATGTAAATCGGATGAATAGTGTTCAATACTAAATTTGCTCGCGAACGCTATTGCTTCACTCTCGTCCGGATTGAACACAGCACTAACTCTAACCGAACTAACAAACTCAGATTCTGGAACAAATCGCTGTGCTATTCGACCAGATCCGATTACACCAATTTTGTAGGTATTCTGTGACTCTGCACGAAGCTGAGTAGAAGAAATACCTTCAGTCCGAGGCAAATATATTACTCGACAATACTCGTTTAAATAATCAAATTTCCCTTCCCAATCCGAGCCTATTGCAAATATGTCAACTCCATAACGTTGGATATCGTCTATCTTCTGACCAATATAGTCCTCGATCACAATTTCATCAGCCAAACCGGTATTTTTCACCGCTTCAATTCTCTGAAGAACGCTATGTCTAACATTTAATTTACCACGATCTAAATCGAAATTATCTGATGTTACGCCGACAATAAGATAGTCACCAAGCGCTTTCGCCTTTTCTAGCAAATTCAAATGTCCTTGATGAAATAAATCATAGGTACCATATGTGATTACTTTTCTCATAATATGCTAGGATACAATTAAATGTTCATTAATCACTTTTTCTACCATATCGAAAATATCTATACAAGATTTTAAGTCGTTTTGACAAAGGAAGTCTATCATGTTCTTGCATCTTATTATTGAAAAAGTCGTAGTAGAATTTCTTATCATAATAAGGTGACTTCCGGTAATATTCCCACCAGATATCAAAATTCGGACAGAGTCTATCCCAAGGTTTCGGCCCATTGTAGTGAATAATACCTCGGGTAATCATTGCCGACAAATCATCCTTCGGATAAATATCTTGTTTCGTATTATTCGCTTCCAATTCAAACGCTCCAACTGAACTACAAAATGTTACTGGCAACAGGTGAATCTTTCCTTGACACACGATATTTATAACATCTTGATCCTGATGCTTGTATTTATTTTTCGCTTCCTGCTTAAAGCGTTCTACGATATTATCAGCACGCATATATGCAGAGTTTAAAATTAAATCACCAGATAAAATATACTGATACGGATCCAATCCCATCGAGCGACGCTCATTTGCCACCTCTTCATGTAGACAAGCCGGAGAAACCACACCAGCGATATAATAATTATCCATTTCCGTCTTGAGGAAAACTTCACTCAAATCATCCTGAAAGATGACATCAACGTCATGATACATAAGCTTATCGTATTGTGGAAGTAATGTAGGAATCAATAATCTATAGTAAGCCGCTACCGTAATTCCACGTATCTCATAAGCATCATTAAATTCATTCCCAATATTGATGAACGATATCGAATAGTTTAAAAAGCGTTCGGCTAAAGGGTCAAAAAAGCTAGAGCTTGGAAACTTAGCAGTTGAATCATGAAGGATGTAAATCGAATAGAAGGTATCTGCCTTCGCATTTAACAATAAGGAGTTAATCGCTACACCTGCCGCAAGCAGCAAATTATCATCGAAACAAAAAACAACAGGAATCTTATTCATTATTACTTCGTCTATTGCCTCTAAAGTTTTTTAAACCCTCCGAAGCGGATATCATTAAATCTAAAATAAGTATAAATGTGGTGTAAAACCCATGTACTAACATCACAATCTTTAACATAAATCAAACAACCACATGCAGCTTTATCTATCAGTTTCAACCGAGCCTTCATTAGAATTGAATGTGCTGCTAATTCTAGCAGTTGACTATAACTAAATTCTCTTCTCTCAATTCCATTTAGACACGAAGGTTAATATTTGTCAAAAATCTGAATTTCGACTTTTTTTCATTGAATCACTAATTCCATGCTCGCTTAACTGCAATCCATAATTTGATCGGAAACCAAGATTTAGATTTGGCAAATTGTGCCAATAGTTTGTGACGAGTACCTAAGTGACTCTTCTCAATTAGAGAGTTCGATTCATTAAAGGTGTTTGACCAGTTTTTAAAGTCATTTATATCTAAGGAGTTCAATAACTTCGCTTTACTTCGAAATTTCAATTTTAAAGCGGAATCGAAATCATACGATATCCCCTTGGTCGTCATGAATTCCATGACATCTTCTGTATTCCGAATTTCCTCATAAACACGAGACATTTTCACATCACGTGTAATCGAATCGACATTCTCTTGCATATAATAATAAAGTGATTCTGACTTGTATAGAATCGTTTGACAAAAACACAGCACCTTGATAAGAACATTTCTATCCTCTCCAAGGTTTGCCCCTTCAACAAAATGAATATTATTCGATTTGATAATTGAAGATTTAAATAGTTTATTCCATAACATCCCTTGAATAGTTCCTATCATCAACATCTTTATGAACGCTTCAGCACTCGTTGGTTGAGGCTGCGGACGCTTGACGACACGACCGTCTGGATAAACCATATCAAAATCACAGCAAACCAGATCAGCGCGCTCCTTAGCGATCATATCATAAAGAACCTTCATCATGTTTGAAGAAATATAATCATCTGCATCCACCCACCCTATATATTCCCCAGTAACTTCCTTTAGCCCTGTATTCCTTGCCGCTGACGAACCTTTATTTACGGCATGTTGTAATATTTTAACGTTGAATCCAGCTTGTTCAAAGTCTACAAGTCGATTTCTGATAATTGTCACACTTTGATCTTGACTACAGTCGTCAACAAAGATGAATTCTAAAGAATCTAAAGTCTGCGCCAATAAACTATCAATACAGCGATCCAAATACTTGGAAGCATTATAAACAGGAATAACAATCGATACTTTAATGAAAGAATCCATATTCTAGGCCAATTTTCGCTTATATTTAGTTAATAACTGTTTAACGAATTCCTTTTCCGTCTTGTCTAAACCAAAAAGATAGCCAAATCCAACAACAGATAGTACGGAGACGATGCTGTTTAAAACTAGACGAAACCATCCTTCCGCCATTTGGGTATTCAGCAAATAGGGAAAAATCAAGCAAAACGGTACTGTAATAAGCAATTTAAGCATTACTTTATTGAAATACTCTAAATTTGAAAATTTTACAGCTTTACTAACAAGGAACATCCTCACGATCTGAGCAATAATACTAATGATTAAATGCACAATTAACGTCGAAGTCGGTCCAAATCCATTCTTTAATAAGAGATAGCAAATCGGAATAATTAACAATAATATTGTCCCTTCCCAAATCTGGAAACGCTTTATATCGCCGTATGCATGGATAGATACAATCAAAGAATAACTTAAACTCGACACTAGGCTTATAATCATCGTTAACTGAACAAAAATTACGGTATATTCAGGAATCTGCTTCAACCATTTAATCAAAATAAAGTTGGTTTCGAAACAAATCGGTAGGCACACCATGAACAATAACAAGAAAGTGATCTTCGAACTCGAAAACACCAACCGATGCATACGTTTTAAATCGCCTTCAGCATAGGTTTTAGTGATCTGCGGATTCATCGCCTTCTGGAAGTTAAAAGAAAAATTGTTTACTGCATTTTGAACCTGAATAGCAATCCCTCGCGCAGCATTTACTGCAGGACCAAAAAACATATTTAACAAAATATTTATACCCTGAGTATAGGCTGCAACCGCTAAATTTCCATTCATAACCCAGCCTGCAAATGCTGCCATTCGCTTGAACAACACAGCGTCCCAGATTAGTGACTTAATATGCGTTTCTGGAAACATCCGATAGCAAACAATATAATAGATAATAAAGACTAAAATAGAAATGAGGCAAGTTAATATAGCGTAAATCGCTAATTTGTCGTATGTTACAAATGGTAATATTAATACGATGAGTAATCGGAGTACAACTTCAATAATAGAAACAATTGAAAAGACTTTCATCTTCTCATGAGCATTAATAATAGCGACGTAAGGAACCGTTAGAATACCAATTACCGCCGCAGCGATTGAAAAATGATAGACCCAAAGTGCGGCATTTAAGCGTTCCGCAGGGATAATGAGCTTATTTAGCACGAACCACAAGCCGACAGTCTCCCCGAGTAATAAAATGAAGCCCGCAATCACTAAATGAATCGAAATGCTTAAATTAAAAGTCTTCGAAAGTATTTTAATATCTTGCTTTCCCAAATCAAAGGTTAAAAAACGCCCTGTCGCTCCTGCCATCGAGTTATTGATAAATGCAAACATCCCAACAACACCTCCAACAACATTATAAACACCAAAATCAGATATGCCCAATTCATTTAATACCACTCTAGACGTATACAAACTTACTGCTAATGTAATTAGCATTCTGATATACAGACTGAAAGCATTATTTGTTATCTGTGCGGACTTTGAACTCATTATTAAAAAATTACTTTGAAAAATTTAAAAGAATTCTCCGTTTTTAACACGATGATTGTTAATATCAGACTCATAAGCACCGTAAAGACAACTTCCATTAAACCATTATCACTCAAATTCTGAAAAAACTGCCTAAAAAGAAAATAGAAATACATATGTGAAAAGAACGTAACTGCACTGAATTTTCGCATCTTAGCGCTCAATTCGTTATTTCTATATACGATCCTTTTTACCACAGAAAACAGGAAAACACTTCCCACAACGACTGCGAATTCGGTTAGGAATACATTATCTAACGTATTAAGGTAGACACATATAGCGAAGCCAATACTACCAGCATATAGGTTGATTATGTCAAAAAATTTGCTCCCTAACATTCCTAAGGTTAAAAACAATAATCCGTACAATATTCTACTGGATGCAAAGCTATTATTGTATACAAATTGAAGAATGTTTATATCAATTGTTTCGATAAAATAACGAAAAAGGTATATATGTAATAAGAAAACAATGAACGCAAACGTCAACAACGAAATTTTCCCCCAATTTAAACGATTCCAAATCAAAAATATGGCTGCAGAAAAAACGACAGACAACAAGTACCACAAAGGCCAAGAGTAATAATTTTCCCCTTTAATCAATGTGTTTTTAATGAAAATTGACGCCCCGTAAAAGTTCAAGTTGTCCTCGATATATAAGCCGTAAATTGAGAGCGGTAAATATATAATAGTCCAAATAATATACATTTTGAGATTTTTCTTGAAAAAATCCCAAAGTATTGCAGTTTTAGCTTGTTTATTGCTATTCAATTTACGCGAGAGAAAGAAACCTGACGCAATAAAAAAGAATGGAACTGCAAAATCCAAAAAGGAACTAAACAAAGAATTTGAAAGCGAAACTCGATTCGATGAATAATAGGCACTGTGAATAATTACGACCGCAATAGCCATAATAACTCTCGTGAGATCGATTCCGAAAAAATTGGTTTTAGTCGATTCAATATTCATTGATTTGTATTAGCGTGTTACTTCCCAAACTCCGCTTTCAACATACGACGCAAGCCTTCTTCCAACGAATAAGGAGGTACAAACCCCGAAGTCATCGCTTTCGTCGAGTCATATTTCGTAACGGCACAGAATTTCTTTACCCGAACAGAACTGATATTCAACTTCTTTCTCGTAATAAACGCCAAAACATCAAACCCATAACCTCCCAACATTCCTAGCCAATAAGGAATATGAACTGTTGGTATTTCTTTACCTAAGATCTCTCCAGTATGGTAAACCAAGTCATTCGTCGTGAAATCCGGCTTGTCAACATAATTATAAATATTATAACCAGATTGCTTCTCCAATATCAGAAATTGAATAAAAGCTATAATATTCCCTACGTAAGACATAGACTTCTGATTATTACCTTTACCAATCATCATGAACTTACCTGTCGCAATTTGATTCAACAAATTAAAGACATTACCCCGATTCCCTTCCCCGAAAATAACCGTCGGCCGAACAATATTAACGTTCCAATCCTCATGCGTTTTAGCCCAGGCGTCCAACACTTTCTCCGCCTCCCATTTGCTAATCCCATAATGATTGAAAGGTTCTTTTGCCGAATCCTCTGTAGGATTAGGTTTATCAAGCCCATATACCGCTACCGAACTCGTAAAAATCAAACGGCTAATCCCATTATGTTGCATTGCTTCCAACGTATTGCGCATCCCTTGTACATTCACGTCGTAATATAAGCTAGTAGGCGTTACATCGTCTCTGTGTTCAGCAGCCAACAAAATAACAAGATCAGCACCGGCTAACTCCCGCTTCAACGCATCTGTATCTAACACATTTGCAATGCTCGTCAACTCCGGAAAAGTAGCACTAGTTTGTTTATCAATATTCTTTATCTGTAGATTAGCTGATTTTCGGAGTAATGCGATAAGTTGGGTCCCAACAAATCCAGAACCTCCAATAATAGATATATTCATTTTGAGTTATAATAAATTTATATAAAGCTGAACCCGCTCAATGACTTTACGCTTTTCTAATCGGTTAAAAATTAGGTGGAAAACAACCCACATAATGATATCCAGTAAGAAAACAACGTTGTTATTAACATACTCAACCATTACAATATTAAATATACTAAAGAAAAGTGCTAATCCAATAATGGAAATCATTGCTGTACGGTGTGTCATGCCAGCACGTAAAAATTTATGATGCAAGTGGTTACGGTCAGGTTTAAAGATAGGGTTCCCAAGTCTCCAACGAACCAGCATCACACGCGCTACATCAAACACAGGGATGATTAATGTTGAGAAAGCAACCACAATAGCTCCTTCAGAAAACGGTTTAATATATTGATTATTCATCGCAAAACTAATTGCAAGAAATGCAACCGAAAATCCCAATGTCATACTGCCCGTATCCCCCATAAAGATTTGGCGTCTTCGTTTCTTCGTCCCAAAAACATTGTAGAAAAAGAATGGAATAAGAACCCCCAGCGTAATAAAAGCAAATAAAGCATGTACCCAAGCACCGTAAAAAACAAACAAGGAACCCAATACAAGACAACTTACACCTACCAAGCCGGAACACAGTCCATCTAAGCCATCAATTAAATTGATCGCATTGATAATCAATACGATTATAAATACCGTAAGTGGCATGCCTAGCCAAAATGGAATTTTCACAATAAAGCCTAAACCGTATAAGTCGTTTATCCATAATCCCGAAAGCGGTAGCAAAGACGCCACTAAAATTTGAGTTACAAACTTCCATTTATAATTGACACCGATCAAGTCATCCCCAATTCCCACCATTGACAAGATTACTAATCCGCAAATGAGCATCATAAAATGGGATAAGAAAGCCCAAGATTGTACATCAATGTTGACTAGATTCGCTTTAAAAACTAAAGTCATCGTAATCACCAGCAGTAAACACTGCACCGGAGCAAAAGAAACACCTCCCAAACGTGGGATTATTCGGCGATGAATCTTCCGTGCATCTATCGGATCAAATAACCGTTTCTTATAAGTCACTAACATGATGAATGGGATGAATGCCCTATTAATCATGATAGCAATTATGAAAGGGATAAATACAACTAATAATTTCAAAATTTCTTCTTTTAAGTAATTAATGCTTTGTGCGAATCATCCGTCTGAGTTAGTTTCAGACAAATTCGAATCCTGCTTCTCCTGATACCTTGAAAAACACTTTTCGATTTAATCGTCAAGCTGAATATTTTCCATCTGTGCAGCAAAAATAAGCTTTCAATGAGGCTATCTTTCTAGATTAGAGCCCGCAAAAATATATTTGTAGTAAACGACCGACAAGCCATATAAAACCATTAAAACCTACCCTTAACACAGAATTAAATAGGTTCAACGCTTATAAACGACGATTTTTCTTTAAAACAACCTTTATAGTCGGTAAACTCAGAAATAGCTAAGTATTAGTTTATATTTATTTAAAACAATACATGGAAGGTTAACCAATTTTTGAGAAGCAGATAGACAAGACTAACTTGTCACATCTTAAAGCAGTTATGACAATGTTTAGCAAAAAGCCAACGTTACTTTATGAAGAATTATTGTTAGATGTATAAAAAGTTACATGTGAAATTAGCAAAAATGTGCTTGTGAATAATCAGAGCTGAATCGTAAAAATCCGTATAAAATACTGCATGTCAATACATTTTAAAAGAAAACGATATACAGCAAATTACTAATGCTGCTACATTAAAATAATTCTGCTCTTCATAAAAAAAGTCCTTTCCCTATTTTTGCCCTCAATTAATAAAAGCTAACATCATATTTATGAATCTTTTAAAACTTGCAACACTAACGATCGCAACTGCTTTCACATTCAATGTTTCTGCTCAAGAAACGGAGACGCCAGCGGTCGATACCACAAAGACGTGGACTATTAAAGGTGAAAACACTTTCTTAATCAACCAAAGTTCATTCTCCAACTGGGCTGCTGG
>JBEBRI010000019.1:0-34768 GCA_040394915.1 Sphingobacterium sp. | reverse complement strand
TTTGATGTAAATAAGAAATGTGTAAAAACGGTCAACTCTATTTAGGGATGGACATACTTCTAATATCTAAAATCTAACATCTAAATTCTGTACAAAGTCTACTGCTACGAAAAAGAGAAAAGGTCTAAGGGAAACTAATCCTTTAGACCTTTTCTAATAAATCTACTATCGAATATGGCACTTTAAGCCATTTATTCTTCTAGCATCTAAAATTTCTAAGCTAATTTCTAGCCTCTCTTGCCAATCGCTTTAATTATGCCTTCCAAGTTTTCATTAAACTCCAGCAATTGAGCGAACATTTTGTCATCTTTTCCCAGCCCGCCGTGTTTATTATTCTTACGGAAAATAGCTTTAATATCCTCCCAGCGTGCCTTCTCAGTATCGCTAATTAGGCCAGCGAGTTCTTTGAGCTTAAGCAGATTACTTTCGGTATCGGCGGTTAATGTTTGTGCTTCATTCTCATAATGCAGGAGAATCAGCTGTTGAATTTCCTGTTCATTCATCATCGGTACAACTTGCGCCACTAACTTATTCATATTCCTGTAGGACCCTTGAAGTTTAAATGCAGGTTCTGTGCGATAATTATCTTGAATAGCAGCACTTTGAATGTAGTTTTCATTCACTTTAACAACAATATTTCGAATCTTTAATATATGCTTTAATACGGCGATGAAGTCATCGATTTCCTGTTTCTGATAATTGCCTTCTAAGTTTGGCAGCTGCTCGGATTGGGAATCTACATAGTCAATTAGCGCGTAAAAATCGGCAAAAGACTTGCTGGCGATTTTCTCCAAATGCACATTTTCGATTGCTGCATTTTCGATTAAACTCAGGTTGAAAAGATGCTCGGTATCCCCTATTACATCGCCTAAATTATAGACATCAGCCCTATTGGTTAACATGTCAGGGATCTTAAACTTGGAACCACTCTCTGTATACGGATTTCCAGCCATAATAACACAAAATCGCTTTCCACGGAGGTCGTAGGTTTTACTCTCCCCATCAAAGATACCGTCGATCTTACGTTGACCGTCGGCGAGCGAGATAAATTTTTGCAGAAATTCGGCGTTTAAGTGTTGGATATCATCGAGATAAAGCATGACATTGTCGGCCATCTCGAAGGCTAGATTAATCTTTTTTAGCTCCTCACGCTCTCCGGAAGTCTTGGCTTCAGATGGATCAATGGAGTTAATTTGATGTCCGATAGTTGGACCATTGATCTTAACAAAGTGAAATCCAATAGTCTTCGCTAAGTATTCCATTAAAGTTGTCTTTCCGTATCCTGGAGGTGATATCAGTAAGAGCATCCCCATCCGTGCAGTACGCTTATTGTCGCCCGCCTCCCCTATTTGTTTCGCTAAATTACTGCCAATCAATGGGAAATAGACTTCGTTTATCAGCTTATTTCGAACAAATGAGGTTAGCACTTTAGGTTCTAACTCATTAATTTCTAAAGATTTGTTGTATTTATTATTAAGTTTTTCTTTAAGAGCGCTAAAGGCTTGATAACGTGGGATTCTATGCTGTACGAAATCCTGCATCTTTCGCATAAAAGCATGATATTGAATATTATAATATCCATCTACAATACTGGGATGATTACCTTTCAAATCCGAAATATTCAGTTCATCGTTTGCTGCAATAAGGTGGTAAGCATCTTTATCAAATAAGAAGAAACTCGCAGTCTCTTCTAAATGTCGTCGGTATAAATCGATCTTCTCCTCGCCAGCAATAAATGCTTCGAGCCAATTGATAATCAATAAGTACCTGTCTTCAGTAGTGAAATTATTTTGATTAATATCCTGCTCAAAATCCTGGTGCGCCTTTTTCTTCTCTAAAGCCCTGAGGAACTCAGAACTAAGGCGATTAGCTGTCTCACTGCGAGTAAATTTCCCATGCTGGGCAAAAGTCTGATACAGATAATCAGCGACATCATTAGCAACGATTCCTTCTAAATGCAAAGCCGAAGGCCATGTTTCAAAAGACTTTACGAGCTCATTCAACAGCGCTTGGTTTCTTTGAGATTCTGGAAATATACGCATTACTGAAGCGCTGGCTTGTATTAAACCAAGATACTTATCGCGGACCGTTGGATTCAGTTCATGCCAAAACAACTGGGCAATAGCTCTAGTCTTAGAATCAAAACGCAGCAGATCGAGCTTATCATGGATTTCGCGCAGCGACTGATAAATCGCCAGAGCATCCAAGTTATGTACTCCTTTGATGTAGTTTTCTGTATAGTTTTGCTCTACACTTTGATTTATAAATGCTTGTGCATCAAATGAATTATCACCTATAGAGGCGATTAAAGTTTTGTAAGCCAGATACTCTGCACGATAGACCTCTTTATTCTCAGAAACCAGCTCTTGATCCCAGATATCCTGATAGTCAAGAATCTCCGATTCTTTCACTCGTTGGTAAAAGCTCGTGCCTGTTAAATGATAAAACAATTCATTATCTCGGCGTAATAACGTTAAGCTTAAGGGTTGCTTGTTGACAGCGAACTTATGCTTACCGAGGGCAATAATATGCTCCCCATCGACGTAAAGTTCACTTTTATCACGAAGTACGCGCAAGGCGTCCTCTTGCGACTTTTTAAGTAAATTCTCTAGATTTTCTGCTTTAGAAACATCCGACAAAGTCTTCAATTCGGCCACCAACTGGCGAATCTTGTCGATCATCAAGTCGGAAGCATAGAAGCTTAGAATATCTTCGCGAGAAGAAAAGGTATTCGATTTATTCTCGATATTCTTTAAAACACGAAGGCCAATCTGCTCCAATGCCGAGCTGCGCTTGTTTAACTGTTCGACCAGCTGCTCTCGACGCGCATTAAAGGCTTTAATAATCTCATCGCGCTTATCGGCAATCTTCAATCCGAATTCCTCGAACTCAGAGAACTTGCTTTCTAATTCCTCGAGTTGAACGATAATCTTTGTGTAGTACTCATCGACTTTAGCTTCATTGGTTGAAAGCTCTAGATAATTGGCGACAGATTGCTCTAACAAAGTTAGTTGTGCAGAAAACTCAGCAACGGCCTCTGTACTTTTTAGGGAACCTACCTTTCGTGTTAAGGTTGCACGAATCTCATTTAATGAAGCAAAGATTAAAGATATCTTCTCAACGATTTTCGTTGTCTGTGTGGTATCAGCGATCTTTAAACTATTCAAAATATCGATCAGTAATTCCAATTCAGTTGAGATCTCCGCATTGCGTTCTTCAATAGGTTTAGAATCAAAGACCTTTTCAATTTTCTCCACAGCGGCCTTCTGCTCGATAACCTTTTGTTCATAAACACGCAGAGCATCATCCTGCAACAGGTAATTTACCGTCTTCTCTGATAGATCCTTATTGATGACATCAATTTGTTGCAGCAACTTATCTAGGTCGTCCAAATGTATATATCGGACGTTTTTGAGATCAATCAACTCCCCTTGAAGACGACGCGTATCGGATAATTGATGAACCAACTGATCGAGATGCTCAATAACGGTGCTCTGAATCTGAAACGTAAGCTGCGTTAAACTCGCCTGACTCTTTTCCAAAAGCTCCACCGCATGCTTACGCTGTGCCTGCACTTTGACAAACTCATCGATGGCAGTATTAGCAATTTGCTCAATCTGGGACAGCGGTGTACCAAGGTCTTTTAAGTGGCTGTCCTTAATCCAGAAATAGCTATCCTGTAACGATCTTGCTTTGCGAAGAATATCTTCATATAATCCTTCGTAGCTATCCTCTTTACCAATTAGTTGTATGATCTCTTGTGCCTCAGCCATAGCTTGCACAATTTGTTTATTTCCAACCTTGAATAATGGGTCGTCTTGCTTACCAGCGTTCTCTTCCAAGACCGCCATATAAGGGGTGTCCCAAATCTGCACCTGATGGTGGCGGGTAGCCTCTGCTTCAGTTCGGAAGTAAATTAAATTGCCATTCTTAAAGATTGTAAATCCATGGCAAATAATAGGGGTCTCGACAGTTTGCTGAATGATATTATAGGACATCAAGATATAGGTATTCGATTCCGTCTGGTTATAGATGTACAAGAAATCTTCCCCGTTAGGCGACTGTACCTTCTTTAAGAAAGAAACATTGGAGAGTGAGTTGTCAAACAGCTTCCAAGTACCGTTCTGCAAATAGTAACCATTGGAGAAAATAATCCCCTGATTATCGGGAAGCAATACAGCGGATTCATTCAACGATTTTAAGTTGACAACCTCCTTCGTACGTTGATTGAAAATATAGGCCCTAAAGTCCTCTTGGTAAGGTTTTATACGTATCGCGACCAGATTTCCGAGATCTGCATAGTAGTACTCTGCATCGTCCAGCTGCTGATCCGTATTGGAAACCTTCTCTGAAAAGATTCCTTGTCCTGAATCGGTATTGTTCTCAATCTTAAAGGTAATATCACCATGTAAAGCCTCGATAAAAACCTTATCAAGAATGGAGATATGTGGAAATTTCCCTAAACGTCGGTCTTCTAATCCTGTTTTTGTCCACTCGAAGTCAAATTGCGGCGCTGCTTTAACCTCATGGATGCTACGATCGTTTTCATAATGAAGCTTTCCATCTTTAATCAGCCATTTAAAAGCCTTGAGATCCTCAGGATTCTTACTTGTTTGAAAAATCATGTACAAGTAAGTCTCGGTTCTACGGAACTTCGAGAAAATCGAGTCCCGATAGTATTTATACAGATTTTGATAATCTGTAATAAAGTTTTGATCGGCTATTAAGTCTAGCGATTGAGGTATAAAATGACCATCCTCATATTGGAAAATACTAAAAACATCTTCCAATTTAATCTCTGTTCGCAAGCCGAAATGTACATTATAACCGAAGATACAGATATGATCTAGCGCAATAATCCCTCTGGCGACGCAATTATTCTCGGTTGTGATGCGCTGGTTTGCTTTCAGCACGAAGCTCGTTGAATTGAACACTTCCTTTCGAGCATTGTTCAACTCTTGCAATCGCTTCGTTAAATCATCTTTCTGTGCCTGTAGGCGTTTCTGAATAATATCGTACGCTGCGGCGTCTAAAGACTCCTTGTTTTCTGCCATGCTGATTCCTTTTCCTGCTTAATCAATCCCTAACCCAATTTCTTGTTGGACAATCCTAAGTTCTTCGCCATTCCCAATAAGGAGTTGATGAATCCCTTGTCGTCCTCATCTTCGGAAGCGGTTGCCGCCTGCTGCAATTTGATTAATGCAGCTGATACGGTCAGGTTTTTAATGTCATTGGATGAAATTCCATATTTATCTGCCAAACTACGAACCTTCGCTGCTAAGTCACCATTTCCATCCGAACTCAATAAAGCATCTTTTATTGCCGTGGCATGGGTAGAATGATTGATTAAGTGGTCAAAGCCCTTACTGTTGGACACTTGACGAACGATATTCTCAAAGAACATTGTTTCTCCACCGACGATATCGATTTTCGCTGACTTCAACGCTTCAGATAATACGGCAGACTGTGCTGTTGCAATATCCTTTTGGATATTGATATGTGCTAAGTCAATATCTCGTTCTTTTTGTAATTGAAGCTTGAACTCTTCATGTTCTTTACCAACGCCATCCAATTGTTTCATCGCTGCAGCCTTCTCCTCAATACCTTTCGCTTCAGCCATCGCTTTCTCACGAACAACTTCCGCTTGCGCTAAACCTTCTTTGCGCATTGCTTCCGCTTTCTTCTCGATAACAGCAGCTTCTTTCGAACCTTGAATTTCTAATGCATCCGCTTTCGCAACCATTACTTCAGCTTCCGACAAACCTAAAGCTGCCTCCTCCTTCGCTTGCGCTTCCGCGATAATTTTACGCGATTCTGCTTCTTTTGATGATGCCTCTTTCTTCGCTTCCGCTTCAATTAACAACTCTTGCGCTTTTTTCTCTGCAATTTTACGCGAAGCTTCCGCATCAATCACTTTTTTCTCAGCCTCTTGCTCTGCCGCAATTTTAGACGCTTCAGCTGCTTTTACAGTGGCTATTAACCGCTCTTCAGCCTCTTGTGATGCCGCGATCACGCCAGCTTGTTTCTTACGCTCCACTTCACGGAATACTTCAATGTCTTTAACCGCTTGTTGCTCCTCGATAACGCCTTTCTCTAACTGAACGCGCTCTTTGATTACTCCTTGGATACTCTTTTGTTCCGATTCTATAGAGCGTTGCTTGTCAATCTGTGCTAAAGCGACAATACGCTCCCGTTCTGTCGCCTCTAAGGCTCTATCCTTCTCCACACGCTCAGTTTCGACGGCATCCGTACGTTGCTTGCTCTTTTCGGCGATAATAATTTGACGCAGCTTATTTTCTTCTTGAATCGCTAGCGATTCCTCAGTCGCAATACGAACTGTTTCAGATTTCAAACGCTCTTCTTCGCGAACCTTCATAATTTCAGACTCTTCTCGAGCCTTGATATTATCGACTTCACGACGTTGCCTTTCTTCCTTCTCCGCCAATTGACGTTCTAATTCCAATATCGCTTCTCGCGCTTCCACATTCTGCTTCTTAATTACCTTCTCTTCTTCGCGGCGAATTAAGTTCGCATTCATATTCTGTTTCGCTGTCAATTCCGTAATCTTCTTGATACCCTCAGAGTCTAAAATGTTCTCTGTACTTAAGAATTTCAGTTCCGTTTGCTCTAGATAGTCAATAGCGCAGTCGTCCAAGATATACCCGTTTAAGTCGGTACCAATAATATTTAAGATCTCATCTCTAAATTCACGACGAGCCTCATATAACTCTGTGAAATCGAATTTCTTACCTACCGTTTTTAGCGCCTCGGAAAACTTCGCCTCGAAGATGCTCTTTAGGGTTTCTGGATCCGATGCGCGCTCGCAACCTAAGTTCTGCGCAACATTGATGACATCATCAACAGATTTATTGACCCGTACGAAGAATGCAACTTTAATATCTGCACGGATATTATCTTTACAAATTAAGCCATCCCCTTGCATCCGATTAATTTCTATTTTCTTAACCGATATATCCATAATCTCCATTTTATGGAAAACAGGAATTACATACATTCCTTTGTTAAAAGCCACTTTAGTACCACCAACGCCAGAACGAACAATCGCTTTCCCCTGAGGGATTTTCTTGTAAAACATGCTTAGCACGACAAAAAACGCGAAAATAATAAAGACTATTGCGCCCACAGCGATTAATACGAACCCTGTGATTCCATCTAAAAATAATAGTGTGTTGCTCATATATAAGTATTGAATTGGTTAAATGTTATTTAAATTAATATCTTTTTGTACAATGTAATATCTCCTTTCAGGATCCTGATTGGTGATTACCACATCGTCTCCATAGTTTAGTCGAAGTCCATCTTGACTTTTTACATTTAGTCGAATGACATCTTGGTTGACGATCAACTCAATTGCTCCCAATTGATCGGCATAAATCGATGATCGCATTTTTCCGACACGTCCAATGAATTCGTAGGCCTCTTCGCCCGTGTAGCCCACATTTTTGTAAAGCTTAACAAAGGGTATCGCTACGTAATGCAAGAGAAAGAAGCTCAGTATAAATACCGGGATTAGGATCCAGACCGACTTCCACCCGTAGGCAGACAGGTCGAGTACCAGAGAAGAAACGATAGTAACTACCCATCCGATAAATTTAAAGAGAGTGACAAGAACCATCATTGGCGCTTTGCCGACATATATATAATCCATAGCTTTTGAAAATAATGAAGGTTCAACATGCTGTTCCGTGTCAGAATCCAATGGTGCATCCGCATTGCCATCTACATCTACATCCTGCACATCAGCGCCTTCAAATTGGATATCGGCATCTGTACCCAGGTCAAAGCCATCTCCCAATAGCATACTAAACAACCAGTAGACGAGTGAAATACCAGTCAGCAAGGTCATGATTGCGTTTGGCAGGGGATTAAATAATATGTTCCAGATCTCTGTCATAATTGCTTATTAAATAGCGCGCTTAAACGTATAGTGGAAAGTCCAAGAGGTTCCTTGAGCTGCTAGATCCTGCATAGAAACCAGTTCCCAGCCTTGCTGTCCGTACTCATTTAGAATTTTGTCTATCTCTTCCGGATCGAGTTTAGTTCCCCAAAATCCTTTCGGTTCAATTTTTACTGTCTTGTACTCAAATCTTTTCATTGTTTATATTGCTAGTTTATAATAGTATACTTCTTATTTGTTCGACACGCCTTCCGAGTAGGCTAACGTGTATTTCAATCTTAGATACCTAGTTTACGTTTTAATGCTTCTAATTCATTTTTCACGCCATCATTCGAGGCCAGAGTATAATCGATATCCAAATTAATTTTCAAACGCGCCAACTCATGCACCGCCTGTTCATAGGCTTCATCCTGGTGATCACGCGACTTGATGCGCTTTAACATGTCTACCGTACTGTTATGGTCAATATTTGCCATCTGTCGGTTAGCAAACTCTGAAGCACTATTGATCTGCTTCTTGGCAATTAAAGAATCCAGTTCTTTCTTCCATTTCGCGATATTGAATTTCAGAACATCGATCTTTTCATTAATTTCTTTTACGCGCTCATTATGCGTGGCCACTTGTTCCGCTAATGAGTCACAGTCGGCCAACATTTGCTTCTTCAATCCCAAAGCTTCAATTGCCAATTGCTCGGCTTTTTCAGGTTTTAACTCTCCTTGTTGCGCCATTAAAAGAATCTTTGTAGCCTTCTCCTCGTACACCATCGCTTCCCGCTTCTTCTCTTCGATTGAATTTTCCAAACGGATCACAATAGCACGAGCTGAGATATAGCCTTCATTCATGGCCATGAGTTGTCCTTTCATATCGTCGATTCCCTGCGCTGTTAACGCAATCGGGTCTTCCATTTTCTCCACTAATGCGTGAATGTCTGACTGCCCAATTTTTAATAATCTCTTAAATATATTCATTTTCACTAGGGTTTAGAAAAATCAATTAACTGTTCATAATATTCACTCATCAATAAAGAAAGTGAATTAATCGCCGCATCAAATTCATTCTGATCAAGATTATGCGATTGTATGGTATATCGAAAGATCACACGTCGCCCATCTTCGGTCAGCGCAAACGCCCCGTGAATGATATCCCTATTCTTTTTTAAAAGCGATTTGAAAACCTCCAACTTATCATGCTGCAATGAAAATAGATACTGCTCGAAAATAATAAGCGGTGCCGTCACGCCGATAATCAGATTCTTGATCCCTTCCATTTCGCTCTCGACGAGAAAGAATCCCTCCTCCCTATTTTTTGAGCTAATCGTAAATCCTAGGTCCAATAAGTATTTTTCAACTTTGTTAAATGGCATTGGCTAATATTTTTATATATTTGCTAATAATGTTTGCATAAAGATAATTATTGCAAAATTATTTTGCAATAAAAATTTAATATTTTTGACAATGACGCAAATCGGAACGAATATTAAAAAGCTAAGAAGTGTAAAAGGTTTAAGCCAACAGGCATTTGCAGAGCTATTTAGTCTCACTAGAGGAAATATTTCTTCGTATGAGGAATTCCGTGCGGAACCTAAAATTTCAGTAATTCTACAAATTGCCAAATATTTTGGCATTCCCGTTGCCCATTTGCTGGAAAAGCAACTTACGGTAAATGAAATTCTAAATTTTGAGGATCATTTTGACGAGGATCGTAATTCCCCAAGTGCTAAGAATATGGATCCCATCCCGCTACTAAACCGTGCTGTTCTTCAGAAATCGGGTGAAAGTAAGATTGAATTAAATCGGCTTCCCATTTTCTATTTTCCTTTAGCAATTAAGAATGAGGTCCTCGCCGTTGAACATAATGGACTAATTCATCATCCCGCAGCGTTCCCTTTTGAAGAAAATAGCATACTTTTTTTCGAAAAGTTACAAATCGATATCTTACACACCTTGGATAAGCACTACGGATTCTATATCAAGGAGAATGATTTCTTCTTTGGGAAGTTTGAAGTGCATGGCAAAGACATCGATTTATTATTAAACGACTGGAAAAAGGCTACGGTTACTTCCGAAGAAATGGGCTGTTTTTGGAAATTGCATGCTAAGTACGAGCGCGTGGTTTAGGGAGAGTCGCCCAAATTCCACACCTTGTCTCTCAAAACTTCGTGTTACTTTTTTTTCGTTTTCTCGCTATGTTGCGCGTCGTTCATTAAAAAACGCGAGGAATAAATATTTCTATTTTTTCCTCGCAATTTTTTGGCTTAATTGATAAGTTTATTTAGCTACAAACTCAGCAATTAATGGTAAATGGTCAGATGCATACTTCTCGTCTACCGTATAATAGCGATTAAAGTTAAAGGCATCGTGAAACTGATTGTTGAATAATATATAATCGAGAATCAGCTTCGGTTTAACCGATGGGAATGTCAATAGTTGATTTGTCGTTGGGTTCAAAACACCTTCGAAGCTTTTAAATACTGGGTTATCCGGTTGCATGTTCAAATCACCTGAGAAAATAATCGGATAACCTTTATACTTATTTAGTATTGTCAATATCTGATTCACCTGGAATTGACGCGTTTTATCAGACATATGGTCGATATGCGTACTACAGAACAACACGTCTTTTCCAGCAATCTCAACTATGACCAATGCAATCGATCGAGTCTCTCCTTTTGATCCCTGAGGAACAGGCAGCTTATATTGATCCATTTTTTTAATCGGATATTTCGACAAGATGGCAACTCCTTGAACACCTTCAGACCGATCTACAGCATCAGCAAAATGTGCATACATTCCTGTTTTAGCCCCCAACTCATTGGCTTGATGTGATTGCTTGCCTGACCGTGCCGTATATTTATCAACCTCTTGTAGAGCGACCAAATCTGGTTTTTCACGATTAATCACATCAGCGACTGCATCTAGATCTGTAAACGAAAAGTCCGGTTTGATGCTCGGTGGACTCGCAATATGTATATTATATGACATTACTTTAATAGGCTTCTCAATTTTTGATTCGCGCTTTGTTGCACATCCAAGAACGGCAAGAATGGTTAATAAAAGTAACAGTAGTTTAGATTGATTTTCTTTCATCATTTTTTGTTTAGTTCATTTCCCAGCCGGCATTTTGTCCCAAATTTGGGTTCTGCAGCCGATCGGGTTCTGGTATCGGATAAATATATTTAAAATCTTCCCACTCACGCTTGATATTATTAGACCAGATGATCTTTCCCGAGCTGCCCCCCTTCAATTGAAAAGGATTGACTTGTCCGGAACTTAATGTTGCAGAAACATCCATATACGATACACCAGCGATTCTAGAAACGTTTAAAACGCCCTGATAAAAATAAACATCAGGCACATTATCTTCATTGAGGTCGATATAGGTGTTTAACGCAGGGATATACATTCCATCCCATTCCATCTCTAACAAATCACCTCTCTTCCAGCGAATTAAGTCACGGAAACGAAAGCCTTCTAAAACAAGTTCGATGCCGCGCTCTCGCCGGATTTCCAGCAATATTGGGTCTGTTATTCCCGGAAAATACCTCGTCTGCAAATAGGGGTCAGCTGTCGTTGGTAAAGCGGTATTCGTAATTCCCGCTCGGTTGCGTAAGGCGCCGACACTCATATTCCAATCGGCCAGGCTTAGATTCTTTAATTCTGCTTTTGCCTCCGCGTAATTCAATAGGATCTCCGCATATCGAAAGATTGGCGTCACATTATCATTATAGCTGTTTGTATCATAATAACGATCGTCAAGCACCCATTTTATAGGCTGATATCCCGTATAGGTATAGGAGAATAAGGGAGGCGAAAGACTGAAGACATTCGCATTAATCCGGCCGTAATCTTTCGTACGAATCGTTTGCGATAATCGTTGATCTCTATTTTTAGTTTCTTCTTGAAAGATGAGCTTATCGTAATTCGGATTATTCGTAAATGGTGTTCCATCTATATTCAGATACGTATTGATAAAAGTCTTTGTAAAACTAGCGCGAATGCCATAGGTGGCGCTGGTCCAATACCAGTTGGCATCATGCAAAACCGACAATTGCGTGCTGTAGACATTGGCTAGCATCACTTCGTTCGCTACGGGACTTTTGCTAATAAACAAGTTTCTATAGCCTTTTTCACCAGTATTCAAGGAAAATTGCTTTGATGCTATAATAACTTCAGATGCTTTTACAGCCTCCTCTAAATACTTATTAGCCGTGCTTACCTGCCCATATTGGGTTTGATATTTTCTGAATGTCCCTTCAAATAAACAGATTCTTGATTTCAGGGCTTGAGCAATATTTTTAGTGATCAAGGTTCGAGAGTTATCCTGCGTTAAGGCGATAGCTTCTACTGCATAGTTTAAATCGGCAAGCACAGAATCCATCACAACGAATCGGCTATCACGCCCCTTGTACAGATCCTCATCATTCACCGACATAGCTTTATTTATCCAAGGCACATCGCCAAATCGAACTACTTTATCGAAATAGAATAGCGCCCTAAAAAAACGAGCAATTCCTGTATAGTTTTTCTTAATATCTGCGGAAAGGGATGAGTTATTGAGATTCTGCAGGAAGGAATTGATATTTCGAAGATCATTCCAAGACCAGCCGGAACTTTGCTGCGGACCAAATGCTCTTGGGATCAAGTAGTTCGGCACAGTATTTCTCGCGATCATATCTGACATTTCATCGTTTCCAGATCTCATTATGTCATTGGCACTCGGAAGTAAATTGTAAAAGGAATTGGCATACAAAGCCACCCCAGCTTCATTCTCAAATACAGCATTCTTTGACATCACTGCCTTCGGCTCTTGATCCAACTTAGAACACTGAATAAAGGTGAATGAAATTATGATTAAAGCTAATAATTTTCTCATTTTACTAGAATTAAATTAAACATCTTGTTGTGATTTAATTAATCAAAAGGACACACGAACCCCTAGACTATAGTTTTTCAAGATGGGATAGGCGTGTCCTCCGCCCCCACCAGCCCCTAACTCTGGATCGGCATTCCGGATATTCTCCACATCGATTTGTCCTTTAGTGAGTTTGTAAAAAGGTGAATAAGTCCATAAGTTTTCCCCAGAAAGGTACAGTTGCGCCTCACGTAACTTAATCTTAGAAATTAAGTTTTGAGGAAGTTTATAACCGAATTGTATATTTTTCAACCGGATGTAGGCTGCATTTTGCAAGTATTTTGTCTGTTCTTGTCCTAATGTTCGGTCAGCACCCAATGCTAAATAAGCACGATAGCGTGGGAAATAAGCATCTGTGTTTTCCTCTGTCCAGATATTCCCCAATTGGAAGGTCGGGATATTGGCATATTGGGCGACATATTGTCCCCAGAAAGGCGCAGAATTGCGATCGGGATACCAATCTTGTTTACCAATACCTTGGAAGAAAGCGCTCAAAGTGAAATTATTCCATTCGGTATTAAGGTTTAGTCCAAAGCGATAACGTGGTTCGCTATTTCCGATAATAAAGCGATCTCCCGGAGAGTCCACTGTATTATCGCCCATATTGATTACACCATCATTGTTTCGGTCGATAAACTTGATATCCCCTGGTAAGCTGGTTCCTGATACGGAAGATTTGTATAAACGTTGATCAGCCCAACCATCAATCTCAGCTTGTGATTGAAAGAATCCCCCAGTTTCAAATCCCCATATACTGCCTATTCGCTGACCTTCGTAATAATCTGTTAAGCGTTTAAACGGATTGTTGTATTTCAATATGGTTGCCACATAGTCTGAGAGTCCTAGGTTGATACTGTACTTAAAGTTCTTCGACTGTAGCTGGAACAGATCTTGCCATCCGATGGATACTTCCCAGCCCTTGGTCTCCAGGTCGGCGTAGTTTCCTCGTGGGGAACCTGCACCAAACACGGCAGGCAGAGTTACGCCAATAGTAAACATGTCCGTTGTTTTACGGATATAGGCATCAGCATTTAAAGTCAGCTTGTTGTTCAAGAAGTTTGCATCCAATCCAATATTTGCAGTGGTTGACTTCTCCCAAGTTAGTCCATCGGGCAGTACAGCCGCCTGATTGGTGTATTGTGGGCGGATTCCATTGAGTATGCGTCCGAGTTGTGCGATATTATAGGTTTCATTAAAAGCATATGGATTGATACTTCCGTTACCTAATGCACCATAAGAACCTCTAATCTTCAATAATCCTACAGCATCCTTCGATACCTGCCAAAAGGGTTCATCGGATAGGTTCCAACCAGCAGAGAATGATGGGAAAAAGGCGAAGCGCTCATCGTTTGGAAACTTCGAAGAACCATCATAGCGGCCGTTCATCTCAAATAGGTATCGATTTTTGTAAGCATAGTTTAAGCGATAAAAACCTCCGGCAACATTCCATTGCTGATATCTTCCTCCCGTTGTAATACCTTGACCAAATGCTAAATTGATGTTTTCGACGCCGTCAAAGATAAGTCCGTTACGTAAAACAGAGAGCCCATTTCCTGTGGAGAGTTCGTAATTCCCACCCAATAACACCTTAAAGTAATGATCCTCTAGCTGCTCCTCGTATTCACCGTACACGTTGGAGGTGATGAATTTGGTTTGATCTGTCGTTTCCTGGATATCGTTGGTACTCATGCCAATAAACTCGCTTGCGCCAGCAATATTGCTATATGCAATTGGAATACGGATGCGGGTACTTCCTAAGTTGGTCTGATTATACGTGAAATCGCCCTTTATGCGGAGTTTGTTATTAAAAAACTTCGTCGATAAGCTTGTAGTATTCCCGAAGAAGCTTTTCTTGCTTGTCGTTCCATTTTTACCCTCATACAAGGTGCCTACCGAATAGGCTGCGGCAAGGGTTAACGAGCCATCAGGATTAAACATAGGTGCCATCGGAGGCGCATCATATTGAACCGCCCGCCAAATATTTGCCTCATTAATACCGATTGGACTCATGTAGGAATTACTGGAGAAGGTAGTGTTGTTTGTCAGGCTTAACCAATTGGTCAGTTGAATTGTTCCTTTACCTCGGAGGTTGTAAGAATCGTAATCATCAGAATTATAGTTAAATATCCCTGGACGGCTGATGTAACGTCCAGATACCATATAGTTAACCTTTTCAGAGCTTCCAGACAAAGATATATTCTGATCATGGGAGAAGCTACTCGGTTTATATAATTCATTCCACCAATTGGTATTCCCATAATAAGTATACTCACCTGTTGTTGGATCGACCTCCACTTTTGGTAGACTTGGATCTTTCGATCGACGCTCCAACTCCTTGAGGTAATCTAAGGAGAATTTCATACTCTTGTTAACGTTCTGCGGCACTGCATTATAATCATTCCATGCGGAGAATGCTTCATTAAACATACTCGCCCATAAATAGCCATCCGAAACATAATCGTTCTTTGCTGTGAATTTATTGATTGAGTAGTTGGAGGAGTATGAAAACTGCGTTACCCCTTGCTTTGGTACTTTGGTGGTGATTAAAACAACCCCAAATGCGCCACGGGCTCCATAGATTGCTGCCGAAGAAGCATCCTTGAGCACAGAAACCGATTCGATATCATTGGGATTCAGTAAGGTAGGGTCGCCCTCTACCCCATCAATTAGAATTAATGCGCTACCACCTTGACCAATGGATGTTGTTCCACGGACATTATACGCAGGTGCACGTGTCGGTTTACCATCTGAAAAGGCTATGTTTAAGTTCGGAATTGCCCCTTGAAGCCCTTGCGAGACATTGACAATGGCTCGGTTTTCAAATACTTCACCACCAACTTGGCTCACCGCACCAGTTAGGGTCGATTTCTTTTGTGTTCCATAACCTACAACGACAACCTCATCCAAGTCACTAATGAGGGCTTTCAGTTTGACATTCAATGTGCTATTGGATCCTACGCTTAATTCGACGGGTTGATAGCCAAGTATTCGGAAGGATAGCACAGACTGATCATCCTTAACGGTAATTCTGTAAGTTCCATTTTCATTACTACCTGTGACGCTACTGCTGCCTTTTAATGCGACAGTAACCCCTGGTAATGGTTTTCCAGTTTCATCGGTAACTTGTCCTGAGACAACGCGTTCTTGTACCAATTCAGGCACATAAGCAGGTAACTCATGTCCTGGAACAATCACCACGGTGCCCTGCTCCTCATACCAATTTAAAGCCGTGCCATTCAGTAGTTTGTTCATGGCAATGGATAGTTCCTCTTGATGTATATTTGCGGTAACTCTTGTGCCCGCAATCTCTTTTCCTCGAATTAAAAAAGATACCTGATGTTTCCGTTGTATATCTTTCATAATCTCGCCGAGCGGACGATTTTTCACAGTTAGAGAAATCTTTTGTGCTTTGATGCCTGCAAAGGTTTGAAAAGTAAACAATATGGTCATTAAAAAAACCAGCTTCATAATCATTAATATTCGATTAATCATATATTTGTTAGGTTTGGTTAAGTATAAAATATGTTCATTCGTATGGTATATTTCTTATCCAAAAGCATTACGGGTGATGTTTGCAGCATCATCCGTTCTTTTTGAATAAGCTTGGTTAGCTTAATTCATCATAGGCATCCTCCTTTTCTCCATTGTATTAGGTCTTTATAATTTTTAATGTCTTTCTACCTGCCTGCTGATACAGTTTAAACTTTACGCCGCTGCGCTCCAATATTTTGAGAATAGCACCCAAAGATTTATGGCGATCTATAACCCCATAAAAAGAGATATCAGATAAATTACCCTCGTAAAGGATATTAAGGTCATACCAATTCGCGAGTTGCGAGAATGCTTCATATGCCGATATTGAATCGAAATAGAATAGTCCATCCTTCCATGCAATCGTTGCTTGCGCGTCAACTTGTTGTTTACGAATGCTCTTCTTGCCCATGAGGGCTTGTTCATTGGGTTTTAAAACTAATGTTTCAGTCTGATCCTTGCCATCGTGAGCGACACGCACCGCTCCCTCGACCACTGTAGTTTTCATTATTTCCTTATCGCTGTAAGCCGATATGTTGAACGCGGTACCTAAGACCTGAATCATTCCGCTCTCGATCTTTACTTGAAATGGTTGCGTGGCGTTCTTATGTACTTCGAAATAGGCTTCGCCTGTCAAACTTACCCGTCGATAGTTGCCTGCAAAGTTTAGTGGATAGCTGATCGAACTATTTGCATTTAACCAAACCTTACTTCCGTCGGATAAGGTTAACGAAAAGCGTGATCCAGCCGGTGTGTTGAGTGTTAATACTCCCGGCGTCATCGCTTTAGTCGATTCTAGAACCTTTGTGCCATCTGCGTATAAGAGCTGACCATCTCTTAAGCTTAGTGCTGATTGTGCTTGCTGCAGCGGGATTCGACGCCCATCAGATAGTGTTAGATAGGCGACCCCCGCTACCGGATAGATGGTATCGGCTTTCATGGTTAATTCGCGTTCCAAAACTTCCTGTTCTACACTCGGTTTTTTAGTGATAGACGGGGTATTGAACAACATAACTATCAGTAAGGAGGCAACAAGTGCGAGTGATGTAAACCTTAAATAATTTTTCCACGGCTCCTGTTTTGCTGGTTTGCTGTCTATGCGCGTAAGAATGTTATCAAGCATCCTTTGTTTTACACGATCGGACTGATGTAAGTCATCAACCCGTTCAGCGTTTGGCGCCTTTATAAGTTGATCATTAATCCATTGATTTAATTGCTTTAACTCCTGGGCATTGATGTCGCCTTGCAGTAGTTTAACAGCTAACGATTCGATCTTTTCTCGGTTTAATGACATTTTTGGCGCTTGGTTTAAATATTAGTCAATGAGAAAGGAGAAATGGGTGTACCCCGAGAAAATTATTTATGCTGTAGTAATAAAGATATTAAGACTGGGATAGCGATGAGTAAGTCTTTTCGAAGCTTTTTATTTGCATTTTTCAAGTGCATCTTTACGGTATTATCGCTGATATCTAGCTGTTCAGAAATAGATCGTATGGTTAATCCTTCCTCTGCCCTCATCTTATAAACGACTCTACATTGAGTTGGAAGATTATTTATACTCTGAGAAAGCTTTTGAAATAGTTCTTTAGCGATAAACTCTTGTTCGGGATTCAAAGTGTTGATGTAGTCAGCTGAGATATCTGCGCTGCTTAATGCCTTACGACGATTAATTCTAGCAAGGCAATTGATGCTTTGGTATTTAACCGCGACAGAAAGGTATGTGAGTAGTGAATGGTTTAAATCAAGTGTCGCCCTACGTTTCCATAAGCTTACAAAGACATTCTGAACGCATTCTTCAGCTTCTTCCGTATTCTCTAATAAATTATAGGATGCAAAGTAAAGACGATCCCAATATTGATTGTAAATCATTATTAGGGCCTCTTCCTGATTGTCTTTTAACATCGTTAACAAATCAGCTTCAGAAAACTGGCGAGCGGTCGGTTGCATGTTTCGCTTTTTAGCAGAGAAATAAATATAGGGATTTATTGAGAGATAACACTTTCGGAAGTAGAATTTAATAATTATTTATAATTGAGGAAATATGCTAGAAAATAGATATTAGATAATAGATATGAGATTTTAAATTTTTGTGTGAAGATGATTGGGATTACATGGGTGTTAAGGGAAAGACTGTTATTTCCTTCCTAGCAAATCAAACATATTTAAGTCTTTCTTCTTCCAGATCGATTTGATAGATCTGTTGTCGGATAATCTCTTCGTCGAATTCCGCTTCCTTGTTTAGGTTGGTTAGATATATACGCTGTTCGGCGAAAATATCCAGCATAATGCGACGAGTTTTATCATCCATCCAAGAACTGTCTTGTACCTTAGACTGATCTTCCCAATGTCTTAAAATACGCTCTATGCCAAGATGACCAATGTACTCTTCCTCATATCGGGCTTTGACGAAATTGTATACGTGTTGTTTGAGCCCTGTCTTCATTCGAAGTCGCGTAGATTGCTCGCGTTCTTCATCACCTTCTAAGCCGACAAACAACTTCGTCTTATCAATTAGGTACGGTAATGTTAAACCTTGAACGACAAGTGTTAATAGGATAACAACAAAGGTTATAAAGAGAATTAAGTTGCGGTAAGGAAAGGCATCTCCATTAGGCAATGTAAGCGGAATTGCCAAGGCGGCAGCTAGGGAAACCACGCCTCGCATGCCTGTCCATCCCATGAGCAGAGGCGTCGTCCAACGACGCTTTGAGAATTGTTGACTATGGGCGACCTGCGGCCGAAAGATTAGGGTTGCCAACATTGCTGCGTAGGCAGACAACATCCGCGCAACAATGAGAATAATAGTCACAGCAACACCATAGCCTATAGCCGTAGACAGTGGCATGCCATGCGCTCGAATACCTGCGACGATCTCTGGCAGCTCTAATCCAATGAGTAAGAATACCATCCCATTGAGTAGAAATACAAAGCTCTCCCATACACTATAACCTTTCAGACGACTGCTACTCGATAGAAAATTTAGCCGCTTATAAGATAACAAGAGTCCTCCCGCAACGACGGCTAGTACGCCCGAGCAATGGAATTGCTCTGCCAACCAATACATAAAATACGGTTCAATTAGTGTGAGCGCAATATCAGATGGAGCGTCCGTTGATAAATGCTTAGGTATATACATAAATATCAATGCGATAAGCACTCCAATGCTGACTCCCCCGACGAGCATCCAAAGGAAGTCAATACTGGCTTCCTGCCATATAAAACTGCCCGTCCCGACTGCAACCAGTGCAAAACGAAAGATAATAAGGGAAGACGCGTCGTTTAGTAGACTCTCGCCTTCGAGAATTGCTTGTGTAGACTTTGGAATCTTTACAAATTTCGTAATCGCTCCAGTGCTCACAGCATCCGGCGGAGAAACAATGCCCCCTAATACGAATCCGAGCGCTATGCTAAATCCGGGGATAATTTGGTTGGTGAGGATTGCCACCATAAAAGCGGTAAAGAACACAACTAGAAATGCAAAACTTCCGATAATGCGCCACCATTTTTTCATTTCCTTGAGCGATACCGACCATGCAGCTTCAAAAAGCAAGGGCGGAAGAAAGAGAAAGAAGATTAGATCAGGATCAATTTTGATAAGTGGTAGACCTGGAATAAAACTAATTCCCAGTCCTGCAAGCACCAATAAGATTGGATATGCAATTCGGAGTTTATTTGCCCAGATTGTCAGAAAGACAATCAATAAAATTAAGCATAAAACAAATGGTAGAAGAGTATGCATCATAAAGACTTGCCGTTAGTTTTCAAGAATCGGGATACTAATTACGATATAATCAACTATATTTTTCTTAGCCTGTTCTTAAATATGGAATTACGGTCGCATATTTGTAAGAAATCATCTACATAAAGTTTGCGATAGGCAGGCTTGTAAGCCATCCGATTTAATCGAAATAACATTGAAATAGAAGATATTTTACATTTTTCACTACATCATTACCTCACAAAGTATTTAGTGTAATTTAAACACTAACACTGGTGAGATGAGAGGTGTATTTACATTACAACTATTTGTATATTAAAACATTAACATCACTTATATTTTCTATTGAGCAGTATACTTTATACTGATGTAGAAATGTGTTAATAGATAATTTGCAATCAAACGAATACATCACAACCTTTGTTTATAGAGAAACATTGCTCGTTCACCTATTAATAAATCTATAAAATCCAAATCATATGAAGCATCTACTTATGTTCTTCTGTATTGTATTTGGCGTACAACACGCTTATGCCCAAAGCACAATTTCAGGAACAGTAAAAGACGGACAAAGCTCGACAGTCATTCCGGGAGTTACGGTTGCCCTCAAAGGAAAACCGGTGACTACACAAACCGACGAGGCGGGAAAATTCACATTAGAAGCCTCCCCTACCGATTCCATCACATTTACCTTTATTGGCTATGTTACCAGAACAATGCCTGTTGGGGACCAAACTTTTTTCAATATCAGTCTACAAAGTGCTGATGAGACGCTGGAAGAAGTGGTTGTTGTGGGATACGGTACGCAAAGAAAAGTTGATTTAACAGGTTCTATTGCGCAAGTCAAAGGAGAAGCGATTGCGAACATGCCGAATGCAAACCCTATTAGCTCTTTACAAGGTAAGGTTGCGGGTTTAACCATATCGAACTCTGGTACACCAGGTGGCTCACCTACCGTACGTATCCGGGGTGTAAATAGTACCAACAACGCCAACCCTTTATATGTAGTTGACGGGGTTCTACACGATAATATTGACTTCTTATCACCACAAGACATTGAGTCATTAGACGTATTACGTGATCCTTCATCGATTGCTATCTACGGTTTACGCGGTGCCAATGGGGTTATTGCGGTAACCCTAAAAAAGGCTGCCCAAGGAAGAACAAGCATTAACTTCTCAGGTTCTGTAGGCTTTGATCAAGTCAATGACCGCATTGATTTGGTGGATGCCGAAGGCTTTAAAAGGCTATATGATATGCAGCTAGTGAATCTAGGCAAAGCACCATTTGACTATAGTAAATACACAGCGAATACCGATTGGCAGGACTTAGTTTTGAGAACGGCTATGAATACCAATAACAACCTGAGTATTTCCAACTCAACAGAAAAGTCCTCTACACACTTTAGTTTAGGTTATAACAAGCAAGAAGGTGTTGTTCGTAATGGGGATTATGAACGCTTTACAGCGCGCTTGAATTCCGAGTTAAAGATCTCAGAGCGTGTTAAAATTGGTGGTGATATCTCTGGATCTTACTGGAATATGAATCCGACCAATGTGACCCTGACCAATGCTTTATGGTCAGCTCCTATTGTTGGTGTTAAATATGATGAGAATACCTACTATGGTATGCCTTCCTTCCAACGTGCACAGGTTGGAAACGTGATGGCTACCTTAGATCGTCTAGATGGCACCTCATTACCACGCGGTTACCGTTTTGTAGGTAGCTTATTTGCTGAAGTAAAAATTATGGAAGGCTTGAAATGGAAGTCAACGGTGTATACAGACCTTGGATTCAATAACACGAGAGGTTATTCGCCATTAGCTGCACGTTACATGTATTTAGGCGAAAACGGTGGTGCAGATAGTTTCTTTCAAGACGATCGTGTCTTTACTTCCGTAAATCAAAGGAATGAGGAATTTAGAAGATTCCAACAAGATCATACCTTAACCTGGGACAAGAGTTTCAATGAGGATCATCGATTAACTGCGGTAGCTGGTTTTACAACCGTATTTAATGATAACACCCAACTATCGGGCTCTCGACGCGATACATCAACGAATGTACCTCCAAACTCAGACTACTGGTATTTGGATATTATTAACCAAGATTCGAACCCGAAAGGTAGTTATTCGGGTCAAGGCTCCCAAAACACGTTAGCCGGTGTATTTGCGCGTGCAAGTTATGCTTATAAGAATCGCTACTTATTGAATGCAACAGTACGTCGCGATGGTTCATCAAAGTTTGCTCCTAAAAACCGTTGGGGAACATTTGGATCCGTAGGTTTAGGATGGGTTGTATCCGAAGAGTCCTTCTTCGAAAATGTAGAGAAGATTAACTTTATGAAATTACGCTTTGCCTGGGGTAAATTAGGAAACTCCAACGGTGTTGCGGACAATGTGTACTTACCAGGACTCGTAAATGCAAATACTGCAGTCTTTGGGGACAATATCTACACCTCGGTAAAAGCAGATTATATCCCAGATCCTAACTTACATTGGGAGGTTGTTCAGGGTATTGATCTAGGACTTGATCTTAAAGCATTCAACAATAAGTTTAATGCCGAAATTAATCTATATGACCGTACAACAAGCGACATCTTGACGATGTTGACTTTACCTGCAACAGATGACCGTTATTTCACCAACTTAGGCAAAATCACCAATCGCGGTATAGAGGTTTCGATGGGCTGGAATAACCAATTAGATGAATTACGTTACGGTATTAATGCGAACTACTCATACAATAAGAATATTGTTAACTCCATTGGAGATAACACCAACTTTAGAATATTAGGAAATGAGGGTGCGAATGTGACGGAGACTGGCCAGCCAATTGGTTATTTTTATGGCTACAAGCAAATTGGAATCTACCAAACTGTAGATGATATTCAGAATATGGCTGTACAACCTGGGTCTGCTCCTGGGGATATTGCATTCGAAGATATTGACGGCGATGGCGCAATCACTGAAAAAGACAGAACCTACCTAGGAACACCATTCCCTCCGCATAATTTCGGTATTAATTTCTCTTTAGGGTACAAAGGATTTGACTTCCAAATTGAAGGTAGTGGCGTTGCTGGCAATAAGATCTACGCACAACGTAGAACACGTAATTTTGCGGATTTAAATTATGAGAGCAATCGTTTGGATGCATGGACAGGTCCAGGCACGAGCAATGTGGAACCTATTTTAGATAACAGTCGCGGAAACAATTATAAGTTCAGTTCTTACTTTTTAGAGCCGGGCGACTTCTTCCGCATTCGTACCATTCAATTAGGTTATAGTTTTAACGATGCCTTGCTTGCACGTACTTTTATTCGCAAAGCGCGATTCTTTGTCAATGTGCAGAATTTGAAAACTTGGAGTAAGGTTACAGGATATACGCCAGAAGCAGCTATTGGAAGCATCATTGCTGGCGGAACAGATAATGCGACTTATCCATTGCCAACCAGCTATTCCTTAGGTGTTAATCTTTCATTTTAATTAGTTAAAGAGAATTTACGATGTCAAAATATATAAAAATAGCACTGAGTATAGGATGTTCAATTGTTCTATTCAGTAGTTGTGAGAAGTTTTTAGATACTCCTCCACAAGGAAAATATACAGAAGATAGCTATCCTTTTCCAGAAGGCGGATCGCCCTATGATCGTTTTGTTTTTTCGGCCTATAATGACCTACGTAGCTATAATGTGCATGTCGACGGCTTTGTGAATGCCACAAGTATTCGAAGCGATGACGCTGATAAGGGTAGTACGGCGTCGGATGGTGGTGCCGACGTTATCTCGATGGATAATTTCCCGGTACTGGCAACCAGTGGTCGCGCGAATGCCTTATGGTTAGGCTATTTAGGATTGGTGAACCAAAGCAATCGTGCCATCTATCAAATCGATAGTATCTCCAAACAAAATCAGGACGGGCAAATGAAGTTGCAATCCATTGCCGAAGCTCGCTTCCTGCGAGGATATGCTTATTTCACCTTAGTACGTTTATTTGGACGTGTTCCTAAGTTTGACAAATGGGCTTCAGATCCTGCAACCCAAAACAATATTCCACAAAGTACTGCCGCAGAATTATACGCTTTCATTGAAGAAGACTTGAAATTCGCTGCGCAGAACTTACCCGATTCTTGGGATAGTAAATTTGTAGGACGCGCAACCAAAGGTGCTGCCAATGGTATATTAGCAAAAGCGTATATCACACAGAAAAAATGGCAACAAGCCTATGATGCTGCAAATGCCGTGAAGAATTCCGGATTGTATGATCTATCGCAGAACTATAACGATATCTTCTCCGAGAAGGGTGAGAATGGTAGAGAATCGGTTTTCGAAATTCAAGGAACAGCCTCTGCTGATGAAACCACTAAGAATGGTATCCAGTATGCCAATTTGCAAGGTGTACGTGGTTCAGGGAATTGGAATTTAGGCTGGGGCTGGAACACACCGAGCAGTGCATTAGAAGCTGCCTACGAACCTGGTGATCCACGTAAAGCTAGAACGATATTATATTCCAGTGTGACCGGAAAACCTGGTTTGTCGATATATAATGAAACAATGCCCATGTATCCGTCGGAAGTACCAAACCCGATGTACAATCACAAAGTGTTAAGTGACCCTACCTTGCGAAACAGTGTGAGTCGCGGCTCTTGGTGGATGAATATCCGTATTCTACGTTATGCGGATGTTGTCTTGATGCTTGCCGAATCGGCGAATGAATTAGGTAAATCAGAAGAAGCACGAAGCTTATTAAATTCTGTTCGCGAGCGTGCTCGTCGTGGCGCAGCTTCAGGCGTTCTGCCTGATGTTACAGATACAGATCAATCGACATTGCGTAATAAGATTCGTCATGAACGCCGTATTGAATTAGCAATGGAACATGATCGATTCTTTGACTTAGTACGCTGGGGGATTGCGGAAACTGCGCTGCATGCCGCTGGAAAGACAAACTTCCAGAACTCTCGCGATGTCTTATTGCCAATTCCGCAAACACAGATCGATTTAACGAAAGGCGTATTGACCCAAAACCCAGGCTATTAAGATCCGTCCCAATTATCTAAAAATTATGAAGATGAATAAGTTATTCACTAAAATATCCCAAAGCCTACTGCTCATCTTGATGATGAGCTTGGCTTTCTCCTGTAAAAAGGATGGAAACCCGAATAAACTACCTGATGCCGATATCTCCCCTTCTTTAGTGGCACCTACCGATGGCTACATACGTATCCTCGCAATTGGCAATAGCTTTTCGGAAGATGCGATCGAATCGCACCTATATGAATTAGCAAAAGAAAGCGGAAAGACAGTAATCATCGGAAATCTGTACATTGGTGGCGCATCCTTAGATTTACATAAAAGGAATATTGAGAACTCGGGTGCGGCTTATGACTACCGTAAAATTGGCGCCGATGGCGTTAAGAAATCTTTTCCGAAGGTATCTATTGAAACTGCCCTACTGGATGAGCATTGGGATTATATTTCCTTCCAACAGGTGAGTCAGAACTCTGGGCAGCTTCAAACAGTCAAAGACGCCTTACCTACCATTTTTAACATCGTCAAGGAAAAAGCCTTAAACCCGAACGTTCAATACGTTTATCATCAAACATGGGCTTATCAGCAGAACTCAGATCATGAAGGTTTTGCGAATTATGATAGGGATCAAATGAAGATGTATCAGGCAATTGTGAATGTCTCTAAACAAGTGAAAGACATTGCTCCTATTGACATCGTTGTACCGGCAGGAACCGCTATTCAAAATGCGCGTACCTCTTTAGTCGAAGATAATTTTACACGCGATGGATATCATTTAACGATCCCTTTTGGGCGCTATATCGCTGCATGCACCTGGTTTGAAACACTATTTAAGAAGTCTGCAGTTGGGATGACTTACAAACCGGAAGGCTTATCAGCATTCGAAGCGTCTATTGCACAGAATGCGGCACATCTAGCCGTATTGAAGCCCTATGAGCTCACGCCAATGACGGATTTTCAGGGTGGAAACGGCGGTCCCCTGGCGAGTGCCGTGCTTATTGATTTCGGTAATAATGCAGCATCCGAGCGCTGGAATCAATTATCTAGTTTCTTGGCAGGTACCTCAGCTAGCTTAAAAGACAGCCTGGGTTCTTATACAGGGATTAAAGCAAGCATTACAGCACGTTTTAACGGTGTTAATGCGGATGGTCCGACAAGTACAAGCACCCCATTAAATATGCCTTCAAACGTCTCTAAATATTCTTATTTCGGAAACGCAAAAGGCGACTTTGGAGGAATGAAGATTGTGCAATCAAAAGTAGAGTTGAGCGGATTAGATAAAGATCAAAGCTATAGCCTCTCCTTTTTCGGGGCCAGAGGTGGTGTATCCGATAACCGGGAAACAAAATATATCTGTAAAGGCAGCAATGAAGTTGCTGTCGCATTGAATACATCTAGCAACTCGACAAATATCGTGGTGGCCAAAGCTGTAAAACCGGATGCGGATGGTAAAATTACGATTACGATCACCGCAGGTGAGAATAACAATAATGGAACTGGATTTTTCTATATTTCTGCCTTAAGACTCATGTCGGGCAGTTAGATTGGATTATCGTAGTGTGAATGTGAAAGGGAGCCTGAAAGGGCTCCCTTTCTATTTAATAAGACTGATAATTTTCTTCTGTTTCGATAAGCTAAATGTAAGCCTCTGTCAAGATATAGCAGAAAATAGCATGTTGGCATCACCGAAAACTATGCTTGACGATGACATTCGCGAATGGAGGGATGTTTAATAAGATCAGTTGAACCTAGGTTTCAAACAGCAAAAGCCATCCTTCCCTATCTTGTTTAACAATTTAACCCTCACTATATGTCTAAACATGAGCTTTAATAAAAACATTGATAATCAGTTCAGGGAGGTCTAAAAAAAATAAAGCTTGAGACAATCGGGCGATCGCTCAAGCTTTAAATAAAACCTCTTATCGAGGTAATCAACCTAAACCTAAGACAAAGGTAGAAAAATATTCTTGAAAATCGCAAATTATTTATGTAATTAAAGGCTGTCCTTTAACTTAAAAAGATTAATCAGTTGGGAATCAGGGGAATAATTTTAAAAGATAAAGGTTTTCAAACGGGGAGAATGAAAACCTTTAATAACCAATTATAAACCTAAATTATGATGACACAAAGATAGTGTACATTTTACACATTTGCAAATCTTTTTTAAATTTTTTTAATAAATAGCGTAAACTCGCCTATTCGGGCACAATAACGTATATTTGTATACATCAAAAAGGATAGATATGTTCACAGGAATTATAGAAACCATCGGTACGGTACAGAAGATTGAGTCAGAATTAGCGAACTTACATTTCTACATTAGCTCGGCGATCAGTGATGAGCTGAAAGTTGATCAAAGCGTATCCCATAACGGTGTTTGTTTAACAGTTGTTGAACTCCAACCTGGTGTACATAAGGTAACCGCTATCCGAGAGACCTTGGAGAAAAGTAACCTCGGTTTATTAAAAGAAGGTGATCTTATCAATATCGAACGCTGTACCCAAATCGGGGGACGTCTGGATGGGCATATCGTACAAGGCCATGTGGATCAAACTGCCATCTGTGTTGCGGCAGAACCACAGGATGGTTCCGTCTTATTCACGTTTGAATATGAGCCAGGTCCAAAAAATATAACCGTTGAAAAAGGATCGGTGACGGTAAATGGTATTAGTCTTACGGTGGTTAACTCCGAGCGCAATAGCTTTTCTGTAGCGATTATTCCATTTACACTAGAACATACGAATCTGAAAGATCTTACCGTCGGTCAAACGGTGAATTTAGAATTTGATATTATTGGGAAATACGTAAGTCGTATTATGGAATTGCGGGGGGAATAGCGAAGAACTCCCCCCTCACATCTTGTCCTACAGCGAAAAGCCCATCAACTCTTTCTTCTTTTTCGACTTAAAACGTTCCGGAACGATATTCAATATTTCGTTCTTTAGCGTATTGATAGCATTCTTCTTCACATAATTCTGTGGCGTCACCAGACTGATTTCTCGAACCGGCTCAGGCGATTTAAAGTAGCGGATATGCTGCATCTGTTCCTCATTATAATTGATGATACTCATCTCGGGCAGAATGGTAATTCCACCGTTTAGATCGACCATACGTTTCAAGGTTTCCACGCTACCCGTATTATAATCGAACGTACCCTCAATAGAATGGTTATGTTTATAGTTACAGATGCTCAACACTTGACCCCGCATACAATGCCCCTCATTTAATAACCACAGCTTGTCCTCGGAAAGTTCATCCGGTCCTACAGCCTTCTTGCCGTATAATCCACTTCGCTCAGAAACGTAAGCGACGAAAGTCTCATAAAATAAAGGAGTCTCTTGAATCGAGGGCTCATGCAGGGGCGTCGACAGAATCCCACAATCGAGGGTTCCGACCCGCAGCTCTTGAATAATCTGTTCGGTGGTATATTCCCAAATATGCAGCTTGAGTTTACTGTATTTTTTTAGAAAATTACTGATGACATTTGGCAAGAGATAGGGCGCGACCGTGGGAATCACGCCGATGCGTAAATCGCCAGTCAACTCCCCCCTTTCTGTTTGCAGCAGATCCCCAATCTTCTTGCTTTCCGTTAATACGGTTCGTGCTTGCTCGATAATTTTCTCGCCGATTTCTGTTGGCACTACCGGTTGGCGGCTGCGATCAAAAATCTTAACCCCAAGGGACTCTTCTAACTTCTGAACCTGCATACTCAAGGTAGGCTGTGTTACAAAACATTTCTCGGCCGCCGCAACAAAACTGCGGTAGGTATCTACGGCGATAATATACTCTAATTGAACAAGCGTCATGCTATAAGTTTTAACTATACAAATGTACAAAGGTTATCAGCATTCTGCGAATACAGGTTTAAATAAGACATTTAGCTAACAAAGGGTAGATCAATCTCTACCTGCTTGGAATTTCGATCGGTGATGAAGCCTAGCTCAGCCTTTTAAAACGAACAAATAGCGAAGGAGGTATGGTTCAAGTAGGTCTAAGGTAGGCTTCAAGTGAAACCCATATGAGGCTTAGGCAAAAAAAAGAACCCAATTTTACCAAAGATTTGCTGAGAAGGCGATACGAGAATGTACCTTTCCCATCTTTGATAAATATGCGGGTTCTTTGGACGGATCAGTATTTAAAAATGCTGCTTCAATTAATGGTGGTTGTTTCGGTATCTCAATTCCAGTTCAAGAATAATGTCCCTTTTTTTACCTTCAATCAAAGACAAGTCGCCGGCCACAAAAACACCTTTCTTTTGATTATGGATATTGCGGATTCCATAGACGGTAGATTCATCTGCCGGATCGGTCATTCCTTCATAGCGATATAAGTAGTCGATTTCATAATCTGCGGCATCTACACTCAGTTCTTCAAATTCAATGTTGAAATCGATATTGTATCCTTGTTCTGCTAAGTGTGCCAATGCTTTTGAGGCTGATTCGTATTTATACGTTGATTTCTCCATAATGTTACTTCTTATTTTTATTTAAAAACAGCTAACTTCGCTTATTGTTTTATCAAAAGAAGCAGAAAATCCATGGCTATTATCCCTCCTACAGCGAAAAACACCCCCGCTGAAGCATTTGAACGATTACTTGAAGTCCTTTATACCCTGCGTGTTGAATGTCCTTGGGACAAGAAGCAGACCATGGAAAGCCTACGTCATTTAACCATTGAAGAAATGTACGAATTGGCCGATGCAATCTTGGAGAATGATATGCCAGAGATTAAGAAAGAGCTTGGGGATATCTTAATGCATTTGGTGTTCTATGCGCGTATCGCAGAGGAGGAAGAACAATTTAATATCGTTGATGTACTCAATGCGATTTGCGATAAATTAATTACGCGCCACCCGCATATCTATAGCGATACGGTGGTTGAAAACGACGAACAGGTCAAGCAAAATTGGGAGACTATTAAGCTTAAAGAAGGTAATTCGTCGGTTTTATCGGGTGTTCCGAAAAGTCTTCCAGCTTTGGTGAAGGCCTATCGAATTCAAGATAAAGTTCGCGGTGTTGGTTTTGATTGGGAAGACAAGCAGGCGGTTTGGGCGAAAGTGGAAGAGGAACTCGCTGAATTTAAGGCGGAATTTGATCTTCAACAGGAGGTGATCAATGAAGAGCGTGCTGAAGCGGAGTTTGGGGATCTCCTGTTTTCGCTAATCAATTACGCACGACACATAGGCATCAATCCGGAGAATGCGTTGGAGCGTACCAACAAGAAGTTTATCTTTCGTTTCAACTATTTAGAGGAGAAAGCAAAGGCGGATGGCAAGGAATTAAAGGATATGAGCCTATCGGAGATGGATGTTTATTGGAATGAGGCTAAACGCATAAAATAATAGCGAATATCGACTGATTTTCCTAAATTTAGGGGTATTAAGACGTAATCCGCTATGAATCATTTCTTCAAGTTCCTAAAATGGCTAGCCATATCACTTGTTAGCCTAATTTTGGTATTGTTACTTGCGATGTACGCTTTTGGCGTCGACTATATTCTAAAAGGTGTTTACGTCATTTATATGCAAGGCCATAAAACAGCCTACCTTGAGGATTACCATTATTTTGACAACCATCAGATCGAGGCTGGGAACCCGCAACCCTGGGCGAAATCTACGGCCTACAATACGGTTCCTATCACTGATTCTTTAAAGCGAATTCACGATCGGCTAGGTTCCGTGGCCTATGTAATTATCCATCAGGATAGTGTTTGGTTTGAAGCCTATTATGGAGGCTATAGCGATAGCTCGAAGTCCAATTCTTTTTCTATGGCGAAGAGCATCACTGCCGCGATTCTGGGGAAAGCCATTGAGCAAGGCCAAGTAAGAAATTTACAGCAAAAGGTGAAGGATCTGGTGCCCGAACTGCAAGGTGCTTATGCGGATCAACTCCGCATGGAGGACTTGGTGTCGATGAGCTCGGGGATTACCTGGGATGAAAGCTATTATAATCCTTTCTCCATTACGACAAGGTTATATTTTGATAAAGATATTCAGGGGGCTATTCCGGCATTGCCTGTAGATAAGCAGCCTGGTGCTCGCTTTATTTACCAAAGTGGCGATACGCAGATGTTAGGTATTGCTTTACAGCGCGCGACTAACAGGAGTCTGAGCGAATTGCTGTCGACCTATTTTTGGAAACCGATGGGTGCTGAGCATAGCGCTCTTTGGCAAGTGGATAGTAAGGAGAATGGCATCGAGAAGGCGTATTGCTGTATTGCCAGCAATGCTAAAGATTTTGCTCGCTTCGGCAAGCTTTATCTGCAGCATGGAAAATGGAACGGACAGCGGTTGCTGGATTCCGCCTATATTGCGCATTCAATCCGACCTCGATTTGCAGAATCACCCCAATATGGTTATGGCTGGTGGATGGGAACCTATAAAGAAAAATGGTATTTCTATATGGATGGACACTTGGGACAGTATGTGATCGTTGTTCCCGAGGATGAATTAATTATTGTGCGTTTAGGTCATCAAATCGATGGCGGGAGCCGCTCCGATCCGAATTCCGCATTTTACAATTTTATTAATCAGGCCTACCTAATGTTAGGTGATCGGATAAAGTAGATTCGACAAAGGTGACTGATTCGCAAAAGGAGCAATTTAAATAGGGTGGCTCCGAAACTTTAGCGCAATTCTCCTATCTTTGTTTAGGTCTCCATTATCTCTTGGACGTGATAATTTTATGTGCTTCGAAAGATAGCATTCGATAATTTCAGCAAGGTTGCTTTCTTCATTACAGCCACATAGTTTTCGATTTTCAAGACACCTAATGGGGAGCTACGTATCTATTTTTATTCGAAATATTGTCTAACATGTCCCAAAGTATCAAGTCCTCTATCTCCTATCCTGTTGCTGCCATCTTTGATATGGATGGCGTTATTGCCCATACGAATCCTTATCATGCGAAAGCCTTTGAAGTCTTTTTCGATCGGCATCAAATCGCTTATAACGAAAAACAATTTGAGCAGCATATGTATGGTAAGCATAACAGCTATATTTTCACCCATTTCTTTGGTCGTAAAATCTATGGTGAGGAACTATTGACTTTGGAGGACGAGAAGGAAAGTTTATTTCGGGAAATCTACAAGAGTGAAGCCAAGTCGTTGCCATTCCTCTCGGAGTTTCTCGCGGATTTGAAAGCGCATGATTTTAAGCTAGGCGTAGCAACTTCAGCACCGCAAGCCAATATGGATCTCATATTGGATGCTTTAAGTATTCGTTCATTTTTTGATTCCACCTTAGGTAGTGAGCATGTTACTTTACATAAGCCGCATCCGGAGGTTTACTTAAAGTCAGCGGCGAATCTGCAAGTCGATCCGCAAAACTGCGTCGTGTTTGAGGATTCATTCTCAGGCGTTACCGCAGGCTTAAATGCCGGAATGCAGGTCGTGGGGGTTTTAAGTTCACACCGTGAGGATGAGCTTCCGGTTTGTACGAGCTATATCCATCATTATAAGCATATCGATGCCAAGCATGTCTTACAAATGATTCATCATTATGTGGGATAATACACTCGCATTGCTCCCATCCCCAATGGGATGGGTGCTCTACTTTCTTTGCGCGGTGTTAATTGGCACCTCCAAAACAGGAATCCAAAATGTGGGGACACTTGCTGTCCCGCTCTTTGCACTCCTATTTGGCGCGAAGTACTCCACTGGAATTGTATTGATCTTACTCTGTATCGCCGATTTAATAGCGGTTATTTATTACCGTAAGCAGTTTAACTGGAATGAAGTCAAGAAGCTGCTCCCCTATGCGATGATCGGTTTATTGATTGGCCTCTTTAAGGGCGATCATATCGATGATGGTATCTTTCGGATATTAATGGGGGCTTGTATTGTTATCGGAGTTGGGATTATGCTCTGGGGTAACCGTCAGGACAAACTAAACGAAGGTGCCGACTTGACCAAAAAGTGGTGGTATTCACCCTTATTTGGACTGATTACGGGATTCTCTACGATGATTGGGAACGCAGCGGGGCCTACTTTAACAGTTTACCTTTTTTCGAAGAAGCTGGATAAGTATACTTTGGTCGCTACAGGCGCTTGGTTTATTATGATCCTTAACTTCTCGAAAATCCCTTTGCAACTGTTCGTATGGAAGAACCTTTCTTGGGAAGGCTTTATCCTCAACTTATTAGCAGTACCTTTTATCTTATTGGGTGGCTGGATCGGCATTAAATTAGTGAAGATTATTCCTGAAAAGGAATTTAGAGTGGTTATTTTGAGCTTGGTGGTTATTGCCGCATTGATGCTCATCATCGTCTAGGGATTTCACAATAGAACAATGATAATAGGGATGTTCGCATTTCCTACGCTAACGTCATAAATCAAAAGGCCGCTCGATGGAGCGGCCTTTCTTTATGAAGTCTACTATTATTCTGTTGTTTCAGGCACTTCTGCCGATTCAGGAGCCTTGTCAATCAATTCCATAAACTGATCTAACTTTGGCGTAATAATAATTTGTGTTCTACGGTTTCTAGCTTTCCCCTCTGGCGAGCTGTTGCTTGCGATTGGGTTGTATTGACCACGACCACCCGCGGTTAAGCGTTTAGGATCTACGCCATAATTGTTTTGTAATGCTTGGACGACCGACGACGCACGTAGGGTACTTAAATCCCAGTTGTTACGGATATTTGCCTTTGCAATCGGATCAGAGTCTGTATTCCCCTCGATCAAGACATCGTAATCCTTGTAATCTTGGATAATCTTCGCAATTTTCGATAGGGTCTCTCCTGCTTGATCAGAAATCTCATAGCTTCCAGATTTGTAAAGCATATTATCCGATAAAGAGATATAAACCACACCTTTTAACACTTGTACATCGACATCTTTCAACTCCTCGCGGCTTAAAGAACGTGTTAAGTTATTGGTCAATACCATATTCAAGGAATCGCTCTTCGCTTTGGTATTCACTAAGTGCTGAATGTACTTATTGGAAGCATTGATTTCATCAACAAGCTTCGAAATATTGGCATTCCCTTGGGAAGTATTGCTAATACTGTTGTCTAATGTTGCTTGTAATCGAGCTAATGCCTCTTTTAAGGAAGCATTATTTTTACGCTCCTGTTCCAATTGATCCTCTAAGCTCTTCACTCTAGAGCGGCTTTCCGCTAGATCAACTTGACTCTTTTGATATAATTCAGCAAGGTCTTGATGCTGCTGTACTAAAGCCTGGTGAGTCTTCTTACTTACCCCACATGAGGAGATAAAGAGAACACTCAACAAGACTAACGGGATACTTATACGTTTTATCATAACTTGATATATTATGTTATTGTAATGCCTAAGATAAGCAAAAGCGGTGCCTTTTCTGATAACAAGTTGCAAGAATTGCTCTAACAAGCAGCATTTCAAGGTTATATTAACGTGTATTCGTATATCATTCCTATAGATATTAGCTAATATTTCATGATCGGCCATTTATGCCTCTTGGCTTCTTATTTTAATTTTCTATTATTTTTTGAGTGAATTATAGGGTTTGGGATATAAATTTTAAAAGAAAAAAGGCTTAAAAAATGCCTTTAAAAATTAATTAGGCTCATTTTCAGGGTAGTATCAAATAAGTTTTGGAGAGAGAATAAAAATTTCTACTTTTGTCGCGGAGAGTTGGCAGAGTGGTCGAATGCGGCAGTCTTGAAAACTGTTGACTGTAACAGGTCCG
>JBEBRI010000018.1:0-36478 GCA_040394915.1 Sphingobacterium sp. | reverse complement strand
AATATTCTTAAGTAATATCGTTTTTAACAGCATCTTGATGAAGAAACCTTTGGAAGGAAAGCCGCTGTCTTATCGCGAATATTTCGGTGGTTCTTTCAGCTACCACTTAATTGGAATTCTTGGGGGAAGCATTTGGGGACTCGGAAACATATTAAACCTAATAGCTGCTGGAAAAGCCGGCCCTGCCATCTCTTATGGTTTAGGACAAGGAGCAACACTTATCGCTGCACTTTGGGGAGTATTGGTGTGGAAAGAGTTTAAAGGGGCCGATAGAAAGGTAAACTCATTATTGTTGGCCATGTTCCTATGCTTTATTGCTGGATTAGGCCTTATTATTTGGTCTGGTAGCTAAAAGCATTTATTTAAGATAAATTAATACAAACCTATATTAACACGAAAAACATGAAAACATCGCTTTGGAGTCGCCTACTACTAGGCATTAGCATCATCTGTTCTAGCAGTATGCTAATTGCACAAAAAAATGAAAAGATAAAGCTTACAAAGTCAGAATTGCAAGATAAAATCAAAGGCGGATGGGCTGGACAAACCATCGGAGTAACCTTTGGAGGACCGACAGAATTCAGATACCGCGGAACTTTCATACAAGATTATGAGAATATATCTTGGTATGATGGTTACATAAAAAGCACGATGGTTCATAACCCGCACTTATACGATGACATCTACATGGATTTAACATTTGTGGAGGTTTACGATCGTCTTGGTATGCATGCTCCTGTAGATTCTTTTGCAAACGCTTTTGCAAATGCCAGCTATTCGTTGTGGCACGCGAATCAAGCAGCACGTTACAATATCTTGACAGGCATTAAGGCTCCTGAATCTGGGCATTGGAAGAATAATCCACATGCTGATGATATTGACTATCAAATCGAAGCTGACTTCGCTGGGTTAATGAGCCCAGGAATGCCAAACACAGCCTCTGAAATAAGCGATAAAATTGGTCACATTATGAATTATGGTGATGGCTGGTATGGTGGCGTATATATCGGCGCAATGTATACTTTAGCATTTGTCTCTAAAGACATAAATTACATCGTCACGGAAGCGCTAAAGACTATTCCTGCAGAAAGCGAATTCTACAAGTGTATTGCTGATGTAATTCAATGGCACAAAGAGCACCCGGACAATTGGAAACGCAATTGGTTTGAAATTCAACAAAAATGGGCTGAAGAGGTTGGCTGCCCGGAAGGCGTTCATATGCCTTACAATATCGACGCAAAAGTAAATGCAGCATACGTTGTACTCGGCTTATTATATGGCGCAGGCGATTTTACTAAAACATTGGAAATCTCCACTCGCGCCGGTCAGGACTCAGATTGTAATCCGGCCAGCGCGGCAGGTATATTAGGCACCATGTATGGATACAGCAATATTCCAAAATATTGGAAAATGGGATTAGCAGAGGCGGAAGATATTGATTTCAAATACACGAAAACTTCATTAAATCGTGTTTACGCAATGAGTTTCAATCATGCCTTGCAAATGATTAAACTGAATGGTGGTAAGATCAACAAGAATGATGTAGAAATCAAAGTTCAGCGACCTGTTGCTGTTCGCTATGAGAAAGCATTCGATGGTGTTTACCCTGTTCGAAAAGTTGGATTAAACAGACCCTTAAAGGGAAGCTATGAATTCGAGATTGAAGGTACTGGATTTGTGATTGTAGGTTCCGCGAAAAAGAAAGAGAAATCGATGAAAGACTTCGATATCCCATTGGATATATACATAGATGGAAAAAAACATGCATCTTTCATACATCCAACAAATTACTTAACCCGCAAAGACGAGGTGTTCTGGGTGTATGATCTTCCGAAAGGGAAACATAAGGTAAGGCTACAACAAACCGAAGAAAAAGAAGGCTATTGGGTTGATTTAAACAGCTACATCATCTATTCGGATGAACCAAATCATGGAATTGAACAACATGCTCATTAAATAGCAATTAATACAAACAAAAAATAAATCCAACAATTAACTAAATTAATCTATTCCATGAACAAATTAAAGCTAGAGGGGTTACTCCCTCTATTGCTGTGTCTTTTCTTTGCCTTCTCTCGGCAAGAAAATGCTTACGCACAGCGTGATCTCTTGATCAACGGCGTCGTGAAAGACGCTTCCACTGGAACGCCGCTAAGCGGGGTATCGGTAACTGATCGGGCATCAAAAAAAACGACAGCAACGCAAGACGATGGCTCATTTCAAATTACTGTCAGCCAAAGTAGTACGCTGACCTTTAGTTTTTTAGGTTATAAACAAGCGACTATTCAAACAGGAACTCAAACTAATTTACAAGTTTCTCTGCAACCCGAACAAGCTGACTTGGAAGAAGTTGTCGTTGTAGCATTTGGTTCAACGAAGAAAAAAGACTTAACAGGTTCTGTCGCATCAATTGGCGCAGAGACTTTAGAAAAAAGTCAAATTTCAACTATCTCTAGAGCTTTTGAAGGAGCCATACCGGGTATCCAATTCTCAACAAACTCTGGTCAGCCAGGTGCCGATGCAGCTTTGAGGATTCGTGGACTAGGTTCTCTAAATGCCTCTAGTTCGCCTCTAATCGTCGTTGACGGAGCTCCTTACAGCAATGGTTTAAATTCTTTGAACCCTGCAGATATCGAAACAATTGTAGTATCGAAGGATGCAGCAGCAAATGCTTTGTACGGCTCAAGAGCTTCAAACGGTTTAATTTTGGTAACCACTAAAAAGGGGAGATCCGGAAAGACTAAGATTTCGTTTGATTCGCGTGTAGGTATCAGTAGCATTGGCCAAAGTGATTTCGACAAAGTAACAGACCCTGCAACGTATTACGAATACACTTGGCAAGGAATTTACAACTACGCGAAATATTTCCCGGATCGCGACGCGAAATTCAAGAATATGAGCGATACGGAACTACGTCAATATGCGTCCGACAATTTGTTTAAAGCCAATGGGAATGCCTTAACGCAGCGAAATGGTTTGGGAAATTATATGTTATATAAAATCCCTGACGGAACTACGCTTATCGATCCTACTACAGGTAAATTACGTACAGATGCACAATTGTTATATCAAGATAATTGGGAAGACTATTTCTTCAAAAACCCGATTCGTCAAGAATATAACGTTCAACTAAATGGAGGATCAGAAAAGACGGACTTCCTTGTGTCGTTGGGATATATGAATGAGCCTGCCTACGTTATGGCTTCTAACTTCGATCGCTTCACTGGCCGTATTAATCTAAATACGCAAGTTACTGATTGGTTAAAAGGGGGAGCGTCCATGTATTATTCGAGAACAAACTCTGATATTCCAGGCTACACTGGAGGAACAGTTAATACCAACCTATTCACTTGGTTAAACTATTTCAGTCCAATTAATTCCTTGTTCGCGCACGACGAAACCGGCGCTATACGATACGATGAATCTGGCAGAATGATGTTTGACCTAGGAAATGGAGAGACATACTCCCCGTACGGAGCGACAACAAGACTTGCCTTTAATGGATATTCTCCGGGAATCTACTTTCAGAAAGACTTTGCAAACAACAAACGTGATGTATTATCTGGTAGAGGTTTTTTAGAAGCAAGTTTCTTAAATGATTTCAAATTTAAAGTTGACTTTTCTATCGACAACAACTACACGTACAACAAGAGTTATGCAAATAACGAGAGTGGTGCTGCAGCTAGAGATTCACAGGGCACAATCTCCGGTTATTGGGCGAAGAGCACTCAGGTTAATACAGTTCAGTTGTTATCATGGGCTAAAGATTTTGGAGATCATCATGTAGACGCATTGTTGGGACATGAATTCCGTTGGGAACGTAGCGACAATCAAAGCGGGCAACGTTACATGATGCTTGCTTATGATAAACCAAGCTTCAATAACTCGATTGGGATAAAATACTTAACAGGAGGAGCTAGCTCTTCAACTATTGAAGGATATTTTAGTCGTGTAAATTACAACTATGCCGAGAAATATTATTTATCTGGGAGCTTTAGAACGGATGGTTCATCCTATTTCCGGAATAATCAATGGGGTTCTTTCTGGTCGATTGGTGGAGCCTACCGTATCTCTAAAGAATCTTTCTTAGCTAACCAATCCTGGATTGACGAGATAAAACTTCGTGCAAGTTATGGTCTTCAAGGAAATAATGCTGTTGGGGCGACAAACTGGGCCGATATTTGGAGCCTTTCAAATGCAGGTAATTTAATAACACCAGTGCCTTCGATATCGCAAACGAATTGGTCTAACTTAGATTTAACCTGGGAAAATAACTATACTGTAGACTTGGGTATTGACTTCAACTTCTTCAATAGACTATCGGGTACTTTCGATTATTTTAACAGAGATACTAAAAACCTATTGTTCACGAAGCCACTTCCAGCTTCAACAGGCCGTGGTTCTAGAATGGAGAACTCGGGGGAATTAAACAATAAAGGCTTCGAACTCGACCTTAACTATACAATCATACGTAATGATCGATTAAGATGGTCGGTTGGCGCAAATGCTTCCCGATACAGAACGACCTTAGTTTCTATGCCTGACGGCGTAGGAAGTGACGATTACAACGGTGGCTTCCTACAAGGAAATTTCCTTCGCGGACCTGGCAGAGACTACTATAACCTATATATCTACCGTTATGCCGGCGTCGATCAAAATACCGGTTTAGGGATGACCTATAAAACATTAAAAGAAAGTGATGATTTATCCAAATATCCTGGTAGCAAAGTTGGAGATATCGTAACAACGACAGGGAACGATGGAACCCGTTATGAATTGGGCACAACGACTCCAGATTTCGTTGGAGGTTTTAATACGAATGTATCGTACAAAAACTTCGATTTATCAGTATATGCAAGTTATCAAACTGGCGGTAAAACCGTATCATTATCATATCAAGGACTAACAGGAAATACTATCGGCCGCGGCATTCACACCGACTTACTAAATGCCTGGACACCAGAGAACACAAGCTCTAACATTCCAATGCGTATGTTAGGAGGTACGAACTTCGGCAGTCTACCTCAAGGCGGGGGTGCAGGTCAATATTCAGATTTCGCGATGTTTAGCGCAAGTTATTTGAATTTGAAATCAATCACCTTAGGCTATACCGTACCTAAAGATGCTTTAACAAAACTGAAGCTAGAACGTCTTCGTTTTTCGTTAGCGGCAGAAAACTTATTCTTCTTATCTGCGAAAAAAGGAGTTGACCCTCGCGTTGCCTTTGACGACGGATCTAGTGTAAGTGCTTTCGGCTATCCACAATCTAGAGTTGTATCGTTCGCCATCAATTTAACCCTGTAAATCATGAAAAAGAATAAGATATATTTAGGCTTAACCATTCTTAGTTTAACCTTCGGATCTTGTCAAAAATTACTGATGATTGATCCAGAAAGCAGTCTTACTCAAGACGACATCCAAGAAATCGTTAAGAAAAACCCAGACAAAATATTAGAGCCGCTAGTAGCAAATTTAGTAGCGTCAATAAACTCGTATAGCAATATCAATTCAGTCGACACCAAAAACTATTCAGTAAATAATTTATTGTTAAGTTTAAAAGGTAACGATATGGTTCTAGCCAATTCTCCAAGTTGGTTAAAAGGCGATTATGAAATGCGTTCTTATCGTGAAGAAAGTACCGGCAGAGTTCAAGTTTATTGGGGCACGTTTTACCGCTATATTTTCTTGGCTAACCAAATTTTGACTGTTATACCAGAAGTCAATGAATCCGAGTTGACCGCAGCGAATAAATCCATTTTACGCTATAAAGCAACTGCTTTAGCGATACGTTCATTCGCATACACAAACTTAATGTGGCTTTATCAAAATGACTACATGAATGGCGGAAAGGATAAATTAGGGGTACCAATCACTGACGCTACTGGAGATCCAAAGCCTCGCGCAACTTCTGCAGAAGTATGGAACCTAATCATGTCTGATGCTGAAACAGCAGTTTCATTATTCAAGAAAATTGATGGCTACTATACGACATCAAGAACCGACGTTGACGGAAGTGTGGCTTCTTCCTTTCTAGTTCGAGCAGCTTTAACGACAGGAAATTGGGACAAAACGGTTGCTGCCGCCAATGATATCCTGACGTATTATCCAGAGCTTTTTAATGAGAACGAATACACGACTTCCGGCATGTCTCTTTTGAGTAAAGAGACAATATTTGGATACGAATATTCAAGTACGTCAGGTAAAGGAACATCTTCATTCCACGGATGGATGAACCCTAAATCCGAGGGCGGCTACGGTGGATCGCAAGGTCATTGGATGGCGATAGATCAACGTCTTTTTGACAAGATATCCGCAACAGACTACAGAAAGAAAAACTTCGTTCAAGATGAATCGATTGACTTCACGTACCCTACTTCTGGGGCCAAAGTTAAGTTCTTAAAATACTATAGCTTAAAATTTGCGGCACCAAAAATATCAGCAGCAATTCCAGAATACAACCAGAATGAGATTTACATCCGTTCATCTGAGATTATTTTAGCAAAAGCTGAAGCATTAGTTCGTGCAAATAAAGATGCGGAGGCCCAAACGGCTTTGTTCCAACTAGTATCAAAAAGAGACCCAAATTATGTCAAAAGTACAAAGACTGGAACGGCCTTATTTGATGAGATCAAACTTCAAAGAAGAATTGAACTATGGGGTGAAGGTGGACATGAATTCTTCGATAACAAGCGCTGGAATATCGCTGTCGATAGAACCAGTTCGATCAACCATAGTGAAAAGAAAGTAGTACCAGCAGGTAAAGATTTCACCCTGCAAATCCCTTTAAATACTGAGTTGAGTTATAACGACTTAATTCAAGAACAAAACCCTTAGAACTTGTTTAGTTTATTGTATATATACAATTAGTTTGTTTATATAACTTGGTCAGGAGGCGCTTTCGAATGAAGGCGCCTTTGTTATTTCTTCTTTTTTTACCGAAGAAAAACTCAGTTCACCGTTAAAAGGTATCCACTCACCGACTTACATGATTTCTCTAACTCCTGGCTTTTTAACTTAAGTCCACACTTTGATACTAAAAAACGAACTTATGAAAACACTTCCCTTACTAATCTGCTCCTTGTTGGCGGCTCAATTTTCCTACGCACAAAACTTGAATAGCCAATCTAAACAATCAGCAGATTCCATCATCATAAATGCCTATCGAATTGATCAAATAAAGCGTGAGGCAATGATGAAAGTCATCAACAAAAGCGATTATCCGAAAGACAGTTTAGTTTTTAAGATTATGGACCTTAAGAAGCAGGATGCCCGAAATCAAAACCTTGTTTTCCCATTAATCGACCAATACACCATTGGATCGATAGCATTAAGTCCATTGGCATTAAATGGTGCATATTATATTATACAGCATGCCGAGATTGATCAGCAAGAAAAATATCAATCTTTTGTTGAAAAACTATTTGAAAAAAAGTAATCAATACAGTTGAATACGCCCGCTTTGTTGATCGAGTTCGGGTGAAGCGAAATAAAGCGCAATATTATCTTACACAAGCGTACCAAAACGCAGGGACGGCAGGCACATTCCCGTATCCTTTGACTGCAGACGCAGCAGAATTGGTCAATAAAATTGGGCTAAAACAAACCTTTCAAAAAGAAATGGCTAGTTTCAAAAACGAATACACGCCTATATTTCTGAAGGAAGATGAGTTTGCCATTTTCGGACACGTACTTAATAGTGTAGATAAGGAAAAGATCAACGACTTAGAAATTAAGCTGAACGGAAAGACAATGACCAGAACCAATAATGAGGGGTTTTTTGCTTTTAAAATTAAGAGAACCGAGGCTGTTTCTGAACTAGAACTGCTCCTTGAGGGCAAAAGCATAAAGCAGCGTATAGCGATTCTGCCGCAAAACGACTGGTTATCAGTGAATATCAGAATCTGATCTTCCTAAATTAATTTTAAGAAACATAGAAAGAGGACGTAATAAATACGTCCTCTTTCGTTGATACTCATTAATAACCTCGAGGCAAGTCGAGCAAGGCAATAAACAAGTGATTTCTCTATGTATTGCCTTTATTTACTAAGGATTTTGTTGACTCTTCGGATTCGTTGATATCTCTTCAGACGGAATCTTCATGGTCATTAAAGAAACGGGATACACCAGGTTTGGATTCCAATGAACCGTAGACCCTTTGCGGTCCACCGGAATATTCCAGCGACGGTTGTTATCCCACTCCTGACTTCCTTCTCCCCACAGTTCAATCCGCGACTGCAGTTGAACCATTTGTAGCGCCGTCAAGCCGCTCATTCCCGCGTAGTTGTCACAGGTCAGCGTAGCGCTTCCCGCTGCAGTACGAGCCGCTAAAAGTTTATTCAGCGTAGTCTTCGCCGCTGTCTCCGCGCCTGTGCGCGCCTGCACCTCTGCCTTCATCAAATAAAACTCTGACAAACGTACCATGGCGTAATCCGCTCGTCCACGGTTTGCGGTATTTTGCGCTCCAACAGCACTTCCTAAGCCCACATTATTGGCAAACTTAGAAACCCAATAAGTCGGAACCTCCAATTGCCCGCCATTCATAAAACTGTTTGAACCAGGCATATAAATGGTTGGAAAATTAGCAGGTCTGTCCTTATGGAAGTTCTTTTTACGGTAATCTTTGTCGTCCATTTTATTAAACAATCGGTCATCGATACGGAAGGAACCGCCCCATGGGTTGCTCTCAGCAGCCACGCCATTACCACCATATTGCCAACCAAAGCCGAATGCAGCCTCAGGATTCTTCGCAAAATTCAGAAATCCAGAAGTCTCCGCTAAGAATATCGGTAAATTAACACCATTCAACGTCACCGTACCTGATTGCTTTTGAACGTATTGATCTTCTGACATAAAACTTAATGCGCCGCTATTGATCACACTATCGCATGCATTTTGAGCAATGGTATAATACTTAGATGCATTTGCTCCCTCTGCTTCTACCGCGAGTAGTGCAGCTTTTGCAATTACATAATTTGTTAATCCACGGGTTAAGTCGGATGTGCTGGTTGCTTTAAAGCCAATTTTTGCTCCCTGAAACATCTTGTCGGCAACAGTCGCCCAATTGATGATCGAGTCTAATGTCGCTAATGCGGAAGAACGCTCTTGAAGAGGTTGCAATACATCAAACTTGGTATAAATTGACATCCCCAATTTATTCGTCCCAAAATTTTGTTGTGCATAAAGGTATCCAAATGCTCTAGTCAAATAGGCACGCCCTACATAATCACGAAGACTAGCATTTTGATTCTGTTGCAAGACTTCTGGCGTAATAATATTTAAGACTTTGTTTGCAGCGACTGTCATGCCGAAGGCGCGATGCCACCAACTAGGGGTTGAAGCACTATTCTCAGATGTGATGTCCTGACCGGAATAATAATCGTTGTCCAGCGGAATTGACCAGTTACCAACCACTACATCATTACCTAACATCATACGAGCGGCTAATTGTCCATTCCAAGTATTGTCGCCAACATTAGAGAAGCGAAAATTGTATCCACTGCCGCGAAAATGCGGAGGCAAACCGTCTGCCATACCTTTAAGTAAACTTTTAACCGTCTCTTCATCGGCGGTTTTTAACAATTCTCTAATCTGTTCATCAATAAGGTTATCAGGTGGGGCGATGTCCAATTTTTTATTACACGAAGTGGCTAAGACGGCCACCATCAAAAGTGCTATTAAGTATTTCATAGTTTTCATTTTTAGAAGGTTACTTTAAGACCAAAGGATGCTGATCGCATCATAGGATAGGTGTACGCTCCAACGTCTAGACCACCCACGATCGAGTTTCGCGGGTCTATGCCACCTTTTGCAAACACCCACATATTATCTAAAGAAACGTAAGCACGCACGCTGGACATTTTCGCTTTACTAGCCCAAGTATCTGGCAGCGTATAGCCCACAGTGACATTTTTAATATTTAGATAAGAAGCATCGAATACCGATAAATCACTATAGGTGTTACCGTTAGAAACTCTCGTACCATTTGAATAAACGGAACTTGAATTTGGCGAATTCACCATCAGCATCGGGTATTTTGCATCTTGATTCTTTTCATTGAATGTATTGTTCAACAGATCTTGTGAGAGCATTTGATTTCCAATATCTGATGTATTGTAAATAAAATTACCATACAAACTACTGAAGAATAACCCGCCTAATTGATACGCAAAGTTAGCCGCGAAATCAAAGTTTTTCCAACGTACCGATGTGCCAAAACCTCCTATTAAATCAGGTGTAGCATCCCCGTAGTCAAACATGTAGGCTTCTGAATAATCCGTTGTAGAAACCACGTCACCTACTTTAGCATTGGGGAATTTACCTTGATTCGCATCAGTTACAAGTGCGCCGAAGAGGGGCAGTCCTGTCCCTTTATCTACGCCCATATATTTGGCAAAAATTACATTGTAATAATCCCCGCCTAACCAACGACGGTAAGCGGCGCCCGAACCTGAACCCGTGTTACCAACAGCTCCCCAAGCGTCCGCAGTAGCATACCACCATTTTTGACTGTGCAATGCATCTTGCTGATTAATCATGGCCTCCGGCATATCTACCACCTTCACTTTATAGTGGCCTGTATTGATATTAAATGTCCAATTGAGATTCTCTCGTTTAATCAAATCAATATTTAAATCGATCTCCAAACCTTTAGATTCCAATTCGCCTTCGTTTTGTAATAAAGTAGATTGGCCTGCCATCGCGTAGGAAATCGGAGCATCTAATAACAGGTCCGTGGTATTCGTTTTATACCAATCGATGGTTGCATGAATACGATTGAACAAACTTATATCTAATCCGGCATCAATGGTATTTTTCTTCTCCCAAGTCAAAGATTGGTTGACAGCAGACCCCATGGATAAGGTATAACCACTTGGGGCATATGATCCAGGCGTGGTATATCCTAATGCATTATAATTCCAAGTTTGATAGCCAGCATAACGACCGATACCATTTTGGTTTCCGATAACCCCGTAACTTGCACGAAGTTTTAAGTCATTCAACCAATTACTTGCCGGCTCCATAAATGATTCCGATGAAATACGCCATGCTCCGCCTAAACTCCAGAAGATACCCCAGCGGTCTTCGTTAAAACGAAACTTTGATGAACCGTCACGACGAATAGATCCAGTTGCAATATATTTGTTATCATAGATGTAGTTTGCACGAGCGAAATAACCTTCTAGCGCTTCTTTATTTGTTCCAAATCCGACACCAGAGAAAGTCCCTCCATTGTTTAAGAATAAATAATTCCCTGTCCCTAAAAAGTTGTCTACTAGAGAAAGAGAAGCCTTATAGTTCATATTCTCGGTTTTCATCCAAGTGAACTCATGTCCAATCATGGCGTCGACGTGGTGTTTACCGTAGTCATGTCCCCAATTCAAGGTTTGTTGAGAATTCAGATCCATATACTGCGTATGGTAACGACCGATCATACCTTGTTCGGCATTCGCCGATTCACCCCAAGCTTTTGGTAAAGAAACATAACGCATATGATAAGATTGGTTTACCGCCATCTGTACATTAAACGTAAAATCATTCCAGAACTTAGCCTGTAGGTAACCTATTGTGGAGATATCGTTGGAAACATATTCAGACTGTGAATTCTCCATTTGGTATTCCAAATCATAACCTATTGCACGATCGCCGCCTGCCTTCGGTGTTACAGGACCTAGCGGAGAATATTGTTGCCCTAGTAGACGAACCACTTGTGGGTTTCCGCTGGCATCATAAACCATTTGTCCGTTTTCATCTCGTTGATAGATTGAAGCCAAAGGTCTATAACCATCCGTCCAACGAAATACATTCGCTACGGCAGCTCCGGGGTTACGCGAGCTAAATCGACCATTTTGTAAACGCGTAGCACGGTTTGAATAAGTCGCATTTAAACCTGCTTTTAACCAATCTGTAATTTGGGTATTCACATTCGAACGTACATTATAACGCTTAAAGTTGGAATTCGCTATAAATGAAGGATCGGATAAAAACCCGGTCGAAATAAAGTAGTCGGTTTTCTCATTTCCTCCATTTGCCGATACCGTATATTCTTGACGAAAGCGATCTCTGTAAGCAATATCCCTCCAGTCGTCCACATCATAGAGCTTAACAGCATTTTTATTTATTTTACCAGTCGCAGGATCGATTAAATAATTGTCCAACATAGTTGCAGACGATGCATCTCCAGAACCTGTAGATTCATATCTTGCACCAGGAACACGATAATACATCCAGTTAGAAAGACCATTTGGACCAGTGAATTTCGAAGTACTCCCAGTATAATTGAACAAGTGCTGACTCGCAAATAACGCTGCTTCATCGTGTGACATATTCGGATTACTGAAGTTCGTTTTGTATTTCTCTGTACTACCATATCGTACGGAGTTATAAATACTTTCCCACATCATTTCGTAGTTATCTTCAACGCCACGAATAAGTTTAGGTTGATTGTTGGCAATCATATTCGCCCCGAGTTTGGATTCGAAATCAATCTTCGCTCTGCCGCGCGCACCTTTCTTGGAAGTCACCATCACCACACCATTCGCTCCACGCGAGCCCCAAAGTGCCGTAGAAGCTGCATCTTTCAGGATAGTAACTGATTCGATATCTTTCGGATTCATCGTCGATAACGGATTAAATCCAGCTGTTACAGGAACTCCATCGATAACGATTAGCGCATTTGAGTTGTTCTGACTTGAAGAGCCTATACCTCTCACGCGAACGCCCATGTCATAGCCTGGCTGTCCATCGACAGAAGAAACTTGAATTCCTGGTGCAGCGCCCTCTAAAGCCTTCGTTAAGGTTGAATTGGCCTGCGCGCCTAATACTTTGGAATCAACCGTACTGATCGATCCTGTTAAGTCTTTTTTCTTCGCCGTACCGTAAGCGATGACCACGACATCTTCGATTTCTTGATCAGCGTCCTTTAACGTCACATTGATTGTGCTATTGCCCGAGGTCGTAATCATGACAGATTCCTTCCCAACGAGGGAATAGCTAATTTTACTTCCCTGATGGGCTTGTATACTATACTGTCCCGTTTCCGAAGAGGAGGTTCCGACAGTCGTACCAACAACAAGGATACTAGCTCCGGCGATTGGTTTGCCTTCTGTATCCCTCACCACGCCGGAATAGGTCCGTTCCTGAGCTTGCGCCAGCGACATGGTTAATAAAGGGATAACCAGCATCAAAAAGAAATGTAATCTTCTTTTCATAGTTTATAGATTTTGGTTAGTGAATAATATTGGTCTTACCTACTCAAATATAGGCGAAGCTGCGCATCAATTATTAACCATAATTCAGACCTTTCAAGAAACACAAACGGCAAGTATCTGGAAACAGGGCTTTGTAACAATTTGATATACAGATTTTTGCTAAAACGTATTTGTTTGTAAATCAACATCGATTGAACTCACCGTCCTGAACTGTCCTGAACGAACGTTTCGGACTGATTTATACTTATTTAACCTTTACAAGCTAGCTTGTTCTGAACGGGTTTGTCGATGGGAAGGAGTTCTCAGAAATGGGGGCACTTAATGCGCAATAAAACATAGGCTGAGATGGGTAATTCAGGATTAATTCTATACATGCATGATGAGCTGCTGTGATTCAATCGTTAAGTGAAATATAAGCACTAACGAGTAATTCGGTTAAATATGCGCTTTATTTAACCGATTAGATTAAGCAAGAATGTGATAAACGGCTGTTGAGGTCTGCATTAAAAATAATCCTGAATAAAGAAATCTTGCGTATTACAATACAGGAAAGAATAGATAAATAGGTTCTTTTTATTGGTTTTCAAACGTCTTTTCATATGCAAGACCGGCTTCTTCGGTTTGATATTAAACATGTCTGCTAATTCTTTCGAGGCCTCAATTGCCCATATTTTTTGCTCGCCTTCTTTCACTTCCACATCATGGTAATTCTTTAAGGTATCGAACAAAGAATTCTTTTCTAAATTATGCAGTGTAAATCGCGGGAGATCGATGTTGGAGATATATGTTTCTTCAAATAAGGTAGGTAAGCCATCGACATAGCGAAGACGCGAGAGGTAGATAGCCCCAGCTTCTTTTTCCTCCGGCGTTAATTCAAATTCAAAAGCCTCCGACCAAGGCTGCTTGATCGGCTTAGTAATAATTGCTGTTTTCAAATTATGTTTGCCAACCCCAGCGGTAGATCCTTTCAAGGAAAGAATTCCTAAACCGTTCTTCGGTTCCGAAACGATACTCCCTTTACCATGCTGCCTCACAATGTACCCTAAATTACTTAGGTCATTAAGCGCTTGGCGAACAGTCGGGCGCGTTGTAAAGTACATCTTACAAAGCTCATTCTCCGACGGGAGTAAATCGCCCATCTTGTATAGCCCCGAATCTATTTTACTTTTTAACTCTTCGAATACCTTTTTGTAGAGCGGAGTTCCCGATGATCTTTGCATAAGCACAACAATTAGTAACCACAAATATAATTAACTGTAATGATTTGTCAAGCCTTTTCTTGTATATACAGGCTCATGTAACAGAGATGATTCAACCGTCTTGAATGCGCTATCCAAGGGTACAGAAATCACAGAACAACAAAAACTTGTATATACATATAAAACTTAACACTATTGTTGTACAAAAACTTAAACAACTGTTATAATAGCTGTTAAAACAGTGTTTTAAATAAAATAAAAATATTTTATCTCGACTTCTTGTATATACAAGTATTTTATTATATTTGTTTAACTGATTATGAATACGGATAATTTTGATCCGTGAAGAATTATGAGAAGACCGATTATCCACTACTGGAAAAACCTTCTCCATACATGCTGAAGCATTCAATATGCGTCCAAGTGATTGAGTTGAGAGACACCTAAACCGTGCATTCGTTTCATTTGGATTCATACGATGATTAACACATTTTTCGAATTTGACCGTCCATTTTCTATAGCGAAAAAAGGGACGCGGGATTCTTGTGTTCAAAGTTTCGCTATCACCCGCCGTGTTCATTTGAGCAATGAAGGTGTCAATCACGTTTTATTCAAACAATGCATATGGAAAAAATTAGTAACCAAGAGCCATTATCACGTATTCTACGCGTAATGTTCATCAGCGCCGGCTTGCTACTCGGCAGCGAAAATATATCGGCATATTCCGATAGCTCCAAAAACCTGCACGTGTCGTCATTCAAGGGCAATCTCCTCAACCCCAAGCCCAATCCTCCATATGACGATCGATGGCAGCAATCACTATCTGGAACCGTTCGCAATACGGATGGAGAACCCATCCAAGGCGTCAGCGTCAAAATCAAAGGATCGAATACTGGAACATCGACAAATGAACTAGGGCAGTACCAACTCGAATCAACAGGCAACAGCAATACGCTAGTATTTAGCGCCGTAGGCTACCTTGCTCAAGAAATCTCTATTTCCTCATCTGGTATTACGGACGCCGTTTTAGCGGCGGATGTTACTTCGATAGGCGATGTCGTTGTCATCGGGTATGGAACACAGAAAAAGAGGAATGTAACTTCCTCCATCTCCACTGTATCTGCAAAAACAATCAAGGATTATCCGGTATTACAAGCCGGACAAGCCATTCAAGGCAAAGTTCCCGGGGCGCAAATTATTCAAAACTCGGGCGCACCTGGCGCTTCATTAATGGTGCGCATTCGCGGTGCAGGAACGGTGAACAATGCCTCTCCGCTTTACGTGGTGGATGGCAATATCGGTGTTGACCCGCGCGATTTAGACCCTAACCATATTGAATCTATTGAGGTATTAAAAAGCGCTTCGGCGGCGGCGATTTATGGCGCACAGGGTGCAAATGGGGTTATTCTAATTAGCACAAAATCAGGCAAAGAAGGTATTCATGCCGCTGTAAACTATTATACAGGAATTCAATCCATTCATAATAAATTAGATGTAGCAAATGGACAAGAGTATGCAACTCTTTATAACGAAGCCCTCGTTAACGGAGGTAAAAGCCCGCTGTTCTCGGATGTTCAAAGCTTAGGTGTAGGCACCGATTGGCAAGATGCTATTTTCCGCACCGCCAAAATCAATAGTGGCGAATTCTCCCTTTCTGGCGGTAACAGTAATGGTAAATTTTATCTTTCTGGAAGCTATTTCAATCAAGAGGGTATTGTTATGAAATCCGACTACGAGCGAATTACCTTCCGTATCAATTCCGAATACAATTTAAGTCCTGCGGTCAAAATCGGTGAAAACATCTCCTTGAGTCGGGGAAAGAATAATGTGATACCGGAATTTGGCGACAGAAACCCAATTCCGAATGCATGGGCAATGGACCCCAACACGCCGGTCAAAAACCCGGATGGTACTTGGGGCTTTCCGCAATTTTCAGATACAAAAAACCCTGTTGCTGAGCTCGAGTTGTATAATAACACGATAAAAAGACCTGTTCTAAATGGCTCAGCCTTTATTGACGTAAAACTACTACCATCATTGGTTTTTAGAAGCCAATACAATTTGAATTTCGGTATTTCCAATGGTTATGTTTTCGTCCCAACCTATGACATCTTCCCATTACAAAGAAATCTAGTGTCGAGCATTAGTAGAACCAATACCCAATTTACCAATTGGGATTGGCAGAATACATTGACCTATGATACCGACTTTGCCGATCATCATTTCGATGCATTAGCTGGTTTTACTGTACTCAGAAATCAAGAAGAGAACATCACAGCTCGCGGTGAAGGGCTTCCTGAAAATGCAAACTTCGACGAGACCTTGAGATACCTCGATTTAGCACGTAGTGGCAATCTTGCTACCGGGGCTGCGGGAGATTACAGCATGGTATCTTTCTTAGGAAGGGTAAATTACGATTATAAAGGAACCTATCTATTTACCGGTAATATAAGAGTGGATGGGTCATCTAGATTTGGAAAAAATAACCGTTATGGGATATTCCCTTCATTTTCTGTCGGATGGCGCTTATCGGATGAGGATTTCTTAAAAGACGTAAGCTTTATCAATGATTTAAAATTACGCGCGGGATGGGGCATGTTGGGCAACCAAAACTCCTTACCGAACTACGCCTTTGCGAATAGCGTAGCGCAGAATATCGTTTATCCCATAGGCGATCGTGTAACGCAGGGACATGCGCCAACAAGTCTTGGCAATGAAAATCTAAAATGGGAATCCACGAAAGAAACTGAGGTGGGGATTGACTTCACGGGATTCAACAATCGCGTAAATATTGCTGCAGGATACTATGATAAACGCACGATGGACATGCTTTTACGCGTTCCTGTGGCCGATTACTTAGGTATACAGACGGCACCATTTGTGAATGGCGGAGACGTACGGAATCATGGTTTTGAATTTATGATTGCTTACAATAACGGCAACTCGGAAGGTATCCGTTACGAAGTTTCATTCAACCTCGCGAGAAACATCAACGAAGTCACCAAATTGAGTAATCAACAAGCTGCTTTGTTTAGCGGAAGCTACTCGAGAACGGCTGTTGGAGAACCGATTGCTTCCTTTTATGGTTATGTAATGGATGGCATTTTCCAAACCGAAGAAGAAGTAAAAGCACACGCCACTCAAGCGCCAAGCACCGCACCTGGCGATATCCGATATAAAGATTTGAACAACGATGGCATTATTAACCAAAGTGATCGTACGACTATTGGAAACCCATGGCCAGACTTTAATTATGGACTAAATGGACGTGTCAGCTGGAACAATTTTGACCTGAGTCTTGCGTTCAATGGTGTTTGGGGCAACGAGTTGATTGCTCATTGGAAATACTTTACCCATGGTAGTAATTTTTATAATTACGATACCGAAATGTTCAACGCTTGGAAGGGAGCCGGAACGACCAATCAATACCCTCGACTGAATGTCAATGATCCCAACAATAACATGCGTCCTTCTTCATATTACGTCGAGAATGGTTCGTACCTCCGCCTACAAAATGCTCAATTGGGTTACACTTTCCCAACAGCATTTTCAGGTCATGTAAAGAATCTAAGACTATATGCTTCCGGACAAAATCTATTAACGTTCACCAAATACCGGGGCTACGATCCGGAGATTGGTGCACCATCAACACCATTAAGTCTTGGTGTGGATAATGGATTTTACCCACAACCCCGAATTGTGACTTTAGGTCTAGGATTTGGATTTTAGAAAAAACTATTAATTGAAAAGACATGAAAAGATTTCATCAGATCATCATATTAGCAAGTAGCACTTTATTCTTGGGTTGCGGCGAATTCCTCGACAAGCAACCCCTGGGCGAGATGTCGGTTGAATCGGCATTCTCAACGGCCAATGATGCTAATAAAGCCCTTGTTGCGGCATACAACCCCCTATTGAATTACAATGGTATGAGTGGCTATTCTATCTACGATATTGCTGCCGACAATGCCGAGAAAGGTGGAGAAGGACCTAGCGATGGAGGCTATTTCAACGAGATTGCTTATTCCACTTTGACTTCCACAAACACCATCGCTGCACAAGTTTGGAAAAGTTCGTTTTTAGGCATTCGCCGCGCAAACATTGTGATTGAGAAAGTACCACACATTGCGATGGATGACAATGCTAAGCAAAGAATTCTGGCAGAAGGTCGTTTCCTTCGCGCTTTTTACTACTTCAACTTAGTAACCCTTTACGGCGATGTGCCTTTGATTGATAAAGCCGAAGAAGTTGAACAAAATTTTGAACGTAGCTCAAAAGAATTGGTTTACGACTTAATTATTCAAGACTTAACTTTCGCCAGCGGAATTCTACCTGAAAAAGCAAATTTAGCGGCCGGTGAAAAAGCACGAGCGACGAAAGGAGCCGCTGAGGCCTATCTAGGAAAAGTATACCTCTATAAGGGCGACTTCGCACAAGCGGAAATATGGCTAAAGAAAGTTATCGATTCTAAAGCTTATAGCTTGACCCCCAAGTATTACGATATATTTAGCACAGAGTCTGACTTTGGCCGCGAAAATATATTTGAAGTAAATTATGTATACGACGCTCAATTCAACAACACCACGAATCTGAATCAACTAAGACAAGGCAGCACGGCGATGTATGGCTATGGCTTTGCAAATCCTACACAAGACCTTGTGGATGCCTTCGAACCCGGCGATCCGCGAAAGGGGCACACGGTTTATAAGCAGAATGACATTATGCCAGATGGTGTGACCGCTGATGTTGGGATTAGCGAAACCGGCTATATGAACAAGAAAGCATATCTCTTGCAATCGGAATTCCCAGTAACGGGTGACGCTAGACATTCGGGCAAGAATGAGCTACTTTATCGCTATGGTATGTTATTATTATGGCATGCGGAAGCGGCCAATGAAGTTGGGAAGACGCAAGATGCGCTGAAGTCTCTGAATGAGGTTCGAATTCGTGCGAGAGAGGGAAACAACAATATCTTACCTCTTGTCACGACAACAAATAAAGAAGAGCTGAGAAAGGCGATTTGGCAAGAGCAAAGAGTTGAATATGCGATGGAGAACATCCGTTATTTTGACCTTATTCGACAAAAAAGGGCTGGTCTTGTGATGCGCGCCTATTCTTTAAAATATAACAGTAATAAGGGGAAGAATTTCCGCGATGGCATCAATGAACTCTTCCCAATACCGCAGTCTGAAATCGACATCAGTCAGGGGAAACTGAAGCAAAACCCAGGCTTCTAAAAGCGTTAGTAATACGTATAAAAATAGCATATTGAGGGGAAAACGCCGCCAGGGCAATCCACAGAACCCCATCCTTAGCGATGGGGTTTCTTATACACGCGAACATAGTCTACCTGCATACTAAAAGGGAGGTCGGCATCGGTGATCGGCCCGGGCCATCCCGCGCCGCCAGATTGATTTAAAATAATATAGAAGGGTACGTCGAAGGGCCATTGTTCCCAGGTTGCCCCAGTGTCTTTCCTATAGGTATATTGCAAGACATCATTGACGAAAAACTGAATCGAAGTGGGCTCCCATTCGATGCTATAAACATTAAAAGCATCTTTTTCATAAGCCACTTGCTGGGTTGCCGTCGTTCCTCCGCTAGCATTCGTCACTTTAGCATTGTGAATGCTGTGATGTATCAGGGATTCGTTGTTAACATGCTCCATTATGTCTATTTCCCCACAATTCGGCCAGGTCCCATACGATTTCGAAGGCTCCGGCATCATCCATATTGCGGGCCATGAGCCTCGACCTTGCGTAAATTTCGCTCGAACTTCCACCCGACCGTAAGTAAGGCTAAATTTCCCTTTGGATTGAATACCGCCACTGTGATAAGGAACCGCATCGTTTGCAATAACAGCATTATCCATCCGTAGATTTAAATTATTCCCATCCATTGAGACATAACGTTCTGAAGAGGTTAAAAACTTATTCCACGCCACTTGACCTCGATCTGCATAAGACCATTTACTGCTGTCAAAAGTGCCCGATGCATTAAACTCATCCGACCAAATGAGTTGGTATTTTTCGTTATCAGATTGCTCTCGTTTTACGATAAAGCTGCTTTTCCCCTGAGCATTCGCTTGAAACATGATGGATGCGCCCAGAGAATGCAATAGGCCTAGCAGTATTATTGAATAACTACTGATAATGGTTAGGATTCGCTTCTTCAGCTGTGGAGTTCGTTTCATTATTCTTTGGTTTAGGTATAGGGTTATTCGTGAACATAGCGCTGCCATGATGTTGTGCCGCTGAATGTCCAACATTTGAATAGTTTAAACAGAAACTGCTTTAAATTCGCTTTAGAATCTACGTTGGGCTCTTCAATGTTGCGGTTTCCCTGATTAGCGGCTTGAATTAGCCTCCGAACGCATCGATAAAATTCTAGCAAAATGATTGTTAAGATGCTTGCGGATAGCTATTCGATACGCGTCTGCATCTCTACTTTTTAAGACCTCCACCAAAACTTTATGCGAAACAAATTCAACATCTTTGATGGGTTGATCCAGAATTCCTGACTGATGAACATACTGAAATATAGGGTACAGCATCTCCTGAAGTTCTAGCAAAATTTTGTTTTGGGAGATATTATATAATTTCCCGTGGAACCTAATCTCATCATCAATCTGCCATGGAAAAGCGGTATCGCCCGAAACAATATCCTTGCAGATTTCTTCTAGCTCCTTAATATCCTCGTCGGTGATATTGTTAACAATAAAATCGGCCATACCCACTTCCAATGCTAAACGCATCTCGAACATATCCTTTAGTGTGTCGGCGTCCAAAATTGATGGGTGAAATACTTTCCGAAGTGATCCCAGAACATCAGGATTTGTCAAGACTGCGCCCTTATGCTTTTTCGACTCTAATAAACCAATTGCACGTAAACGTAATAAGGCTTCACGAATAACAGTCCTACTCACACCCAAACTCTCCGCTAAGTCAAGCTCTTTAGGCAGCACGTCCCCGACTTTAAATTGATTCTTCTGAATATAATTGATAATACTAGCTTCCGCTTTATCGACTAAGCTTGACGTATCTATACTGGTTAAACTTTCCATAAAGTAGTATACTAATTAATTAGGTAATTCAAAAATTGCTAAAACTTAGACAAGTATATTAAAAAAAATTTGGAAATAAAGTATTATGTCTTACATTTGGATATTGTATATTATGTTATACATAATCCAATTTAATCCATTATGACAAGACATTACTTAAAAATCCAGAAGAAGCTTATCCTATTGCTTTTTCTATGCTTATTGCACTGCGTTGCATGGGCACAATCGGTACTTCGTGGGAAAGTATCGGATCCAGCGGGCAGCCCATTGTCTGCTGTAACAGTTCAAAACCAATCCTCAAAAGCTTCGAGCAGTACAGGTGAGGATGGAACTTTTAGTATCAGTGCAAATCCCGGAGATCAACTACTATTTCGTAACGTGGGATACGCATCCTATACGCTAAAAGTGGTCAACCTCTCCAATGTTCAAATTACTTTAACTCCAGAAGATCAAAACTTAGAAGAGGTTGTTGTCTTAGGTTACGGTTCGATAAAAAAATCTAATTTAACAGGGTCAGTATCGCGATTAGACAAACGAGTCCTAGAGACCGGCGTCCGTTCAAATCCTGCTTCGGCGCTAGCGGGGACAATTCCGGGACTTCGCGTTCAACAAACTTCTGGTAAACCGGGAGCTGTTCCTAGAATTGTACTACGTGGTGGTACAACATACGGAGGTGGCGGCGAACCATTGATCATCGTAGATGGCGTAATTCGTGCAAGTTTTAGCGATATTAGCCAAGACGACATTGAGTCTATTGATGTTTTAAAAGATGCATCAGCCACAGCGATCTATGGTGCTAGAGCGTCAAATGGGGTTATCTTAGTAACAACTAAACGCGGTAAAGAAGGTGTATCCAATATTACACTTCGTTCTAAAACAGGTTTAAATTATATAAATCAACCTTTTGAATTCTTAGGTGCAAAAGACTATATCACTTGGTCGCGTAAAGCGGTTCAAACATCGGGAATATACCAACCGAATCAGCTTAATCAATTAACGGCTGTCAATCCATTTGGTACCGGGAATAAGTATAAAGATGCCAATGGGAATATTCTTGATGGAAACCAAGTAAATACTGCGGTATGGAGTACAATGCTTCTCGATGACACGAATCGTGAGCTACTTAGCCAAGGTTGGCAAACGATGATTGACCCAGTAACTGGTAAGGAACTAATCTTTAAAGATTTTAATTATGCGGACTATGCTGTGAACGACGGCGCAGTAACACAAGACTACAATCTAGGTTTGCAAGGCGGTAATGATAAGGGTAAGTATTACGCGAGCATTGGTAAGTATAAAGAAGATGGTCTTCCAATTGAGACCTATTATGATCGTTTAACTTTCGTGTTGAATGGCGATTACAAAATTAAGCCTTGGTTAACATCAAATTCGGGATTAAATTTTGCTCATACGAAATGGAAAGATGCCAACAATGATGAAACGTTTTATTTCTCAAGAGCACTTGGCGCTCCTCCAACGATGCGCGGAACCAATGCAAATGGTGATTTATTGTTAGGCCGCGATAACTGGGATGGCAACCCGATGGTTAATATTGATAAGTTTATTCGAGACAACCTGAATCAGAAATTCACCTTCTCACAAGCCTTCACCATAAATTTAGCCAAAAACCTAAGTTTAAGAACAAGTGCTAACTGGTACATCAATCAAGATAGTAGAGAATCTTTTGCAAAAGACTACTTAAATGGTCCTGGCAACTGGGTGAGAAGCAGAGCATCCTCAGCATCAAACGATAAACGCTTTAATCAAACCTACAACGCCGTATTGAATTATAATTTAACGATTCAAGAAGATCATAACTTCGACGCCATGGCTGGTTGGGAGTTCTATGATGCTTATAGAAATGGATTAAGTGCATCCGGAAATGGTGCCCCAACGGATGACTTCATGGACTTACAGTTAACCAATTCAGAAGCAAATAGAAGAAGCATCGATAGCTGGCACGACCGCCAAAGAATCACATCGTTTTTCGGACGTGTCAATTATGATTACAAACAGCGATACTTAATGACATTAACGCTTCGCCGGGATGGATATTCTGCCTTATTAAATAACAGATGGGGTAATTTTCCTGGTGTATCCTTAGGCTGGAATATGCATAATGAAGAGTTTTTCGCAAATAGCATCGGTAAAGACAATATTGTAAATACTTTAAAACTGCGTGCTTCTTATGGAGCCAATGGTAATATCAGTGACATTACGAAAGATGTATCTTACTTATTGCAAGGAACATTCGGCACGTCAAAATACAATGGCAATGTTGGCTATTTGATGAACAGCTTAAATATCCCGAACCTTAAATGGGAAAGCTTAATTACCAAAGAGGTTGGATTGGAAACACGTTTATTAAACCGTGTAGATTTATCCGTAGCCTATTATCATCGTACAACTTCAGATAAGATTGCAGACTTAAAACTTCCTGCATCGGCCGGATGGGATATCATTAGAACGAATAATGGTGATATGCAAAACCACGGGGTTGAGATTGATTTAAACTACCAAGCTGTACGCAGTGATAATTGGGATCTATCTTTCAATTGGAACACCGCCTACAATCAAAATAAGATCTTAAAACTTCCAAACAATGGATTAGAAAACAATAGACAAAACGCAATACAAGTTTATAATCCAAGCACCAAAGAACTGGAATGGGTTGGTGGATTCCAAGAAGGACAAGATCCAAACGTCGCATATGCTTATGAAGCAATTGGTATTATCCGAAACCAAGCGGATCTAGATTCTTATGCGCGCAACTTAATTGACTATGTGGGCGCGAGACCTTTAGTCCACCCTGACGTCTTCAACGCCATGTCTCAAGATGATAAGAATAAGCATTTTCCTATTGCAATTGGCGACGTCATGTGGCGTGATGTTAATGGAGATGGCGTAATAAACACAAATGACCAAGTAAAGATGGGAAACACCATCCCGCGTTTTACCGGCGGTTTTGGTTTAAACACCCGGTATAAAGATTTATCGCTTAGTGCTCGTTTTGACTATGCACTCGGCTTTATCGCGTACGACGGTCCTAGAGCATGGTTTTTAGGAATGATGCAAGGAACTTTTAACACGACAACAGAAGTATTAGATTCTTGGACACCAGAGAATCCAAATGCTAAATATCCAACATATTATTGGGCAGATCAATTGTTTAAGAACAACGTCGCAAGAAATAGCAGCATGTTCTTCAACAAAGGTAACTACCTAGCACTTCGTGAAATTGCTCTTGCCTATAGCCTTCCTAAATCAATTGCTAACAAAGCAAAAATGGAAGATTTAAAACTAACCGTAAGCGGTCAAAATTTACAATACTGGACGAAAAACACGCTATTCTCTGCAGAAAGTGGAAGTGTTGCGCAAGGAAGTGGTGGCTACCCCTTACCGCGCACAGTGATTTTCGGTGTTCAATTAACCTTTTAATCGACGAATAATGAAAAAGATATTTATCTCTCTAGCTATCATCAGCAGTTCCCTATTTTTCGCTTCCTGCGATAAGATGGACTTGGACTTAGCTCCCGAAGATTACTTCTCGAGCAATACTTTTTGGAAAAACACAGATCAAGTCAATGGAGCGATGATTGGATTACATACACAATTAAGAAATGTGCAAAATAACCTGTTCTTATTAGGGGAAATTCGTGGCGGTACGTTCCGCGATGGCACTAGCTTTACAGGCACTGCATCTTTGAACTACGCTTCTCTAGTGATTCAGGATATCCGTGAAAACAACCCCGGAATGACCAAATGGGCTAACTTATACGGACAGATCTTCCATGTTAACAATTTTATTTTTCAGGTTGAAAAAGCTGACTACCTAACCCCGGAGAAAAAGTCCTATTTCCTTGGACAAGCCTATGGATTGCGGGCCTTCTACTACTTCCACTTATATCGAACTTATGGTCGTGTTCCATTAATAACAGAAGCAAAAGTAGCGATCAGTACGCCGACTTCTGCGGAAGAAGTATTTGCCGGACGTAGCAAAACAGAAAAAGAAACGCTTGATTTAATCAAAGCAGATATTGATAAATCTATCAGTAGCTTTAACAATGATTACACCACGCAATTTCAAAAGGCGCAATGGTCTTTAGCTGCCAGTCATATGTTAAAAGCCGAAGTTTATTTATGGTCAGCGAAAGTAAAAACAGACAATCAGGCCCCTACCAACACAACAGCAGACTTACAAACAGCGATTTCTTCCTTAGAAACAATTATTCCGAAGTACAACTTACTACCGAAGTTTAGCGAGATATTCTCAACAGCTAGCGTTCCTGCTTCAAAGGGTAACAATGAGGTGATTTTCGCCGTAAGATATCAACAGGGTGAAGCAACGTCGGCTTTCAGTGCTTTCCTTTACGCCCCTACGGATGATCTATCGGGATATGTAGATGACAAGGGGGTACCGGTAGGTAAAGACCCCTTACAAGTCGCTTCCTCCGGTACTTTACTTCGGAACGAATATAAATTCGCCTTGTATGAACTATATGATAAGGCAGATCAACGTGCAAACGCAACTTTTATGAACTTCAACAAAGGCAACGTTCAAGCAATCGTGTTACGTAAATATCTAGGAACCATTGTAGAAGGTATCCGAAATTACTCCGATGATTTCCCGATATATAGACTTGCAGATGCCTATTTAATGCTGGCGGAGGCTAAGAATAAATTAGGACAGGATCCCACACAAGAAATTATGATGGTTAGAAATAGGGCTTACGGATCAAATGCTCCATTATTCGTTAATGGTTCATTTGAAGCGAATGAACTCGCCATATTTTATGAGCGTACAAAAGAATTTGTTGCCGAAGGAAAGCGCTGGTACGATCTGCGTCGCATGCAAGATGCCTCGGGCAATCCCTTGGTGTTCCGTCAAGACTTACCACTGGTTGGTGTATTGGCAAATAGCGATGCACAAAGACATAAATTACTATGGCCAATTGACTTAGAGACGCTCGCTGCTGACCCGCTATTAACGAACGATCAAAATCCAGGATATCCTGGTACATAATTAATATATTTGGTCCTATCAATCATAACCAAGGTAGGACCTCTTACTACATAATTTTTATCACATGCTAAACAAAAAAATTGAAGGTTTAATTGCAGCACCCTTTACACCATTCGACGCTGACGGCGAATTAAATGTGTCGTTAATTCCACAATACTATGCCTCTCTCAAGAAAAACGGCATTAAAGGTGCTTTTATATGCGGTTCTACAGGAGAAGGTGTAGCCTTAACCTTCAATGAAAAAGTGGAAACCCTACGCGCGTGGACATCTCTTACGAAAACTGACGATGATTTTGTTTTAATGATGTTCTTGGGCGGTACCAATGTAAAGGAATGTAAAGAGCTGGCAAGCATCGCTGAAGCAGAAGGTGCAGATGCAATATCCTTTACCTCGCCCTATTATTTCAAACCATCAAGTGTAGTCCAATTGGCAAAATGTTGTCGGGAGATTGCTGCAGCAGCGCCAAATACAGCATTCTACTACTACCACATTCCAGTATTGTCTGGCGGATTCTTCAACATGATAGATCTACTAAAAGAAGTGGACAACACTATTCCAACCTTCAAGGGAATCAAATATACCCACGAAGATTTTATGGATTTCTTAAGCTGTACCAATTATGCAAATCGTAAATACGATATGCTTTGGGGACGTGATGAAAACATGCTATCCGCGTTAGTGTTAGGTAGTAAAGGAGCTGTGGGCAGTACTTACAATTATGCTGCACCACTATACCATGACCTAATCAATGCCTACAATAAAGGAGACTTTGAATTAGCAAACCAACTACAGCAAAAGTCGATTGACATGATTCAATTATTAGGGAAATATGGCGGTATTGCAACAGGTAAAGCCTACATGAAACTTATCGGGCTAAATTGCGGTGAATTCCGTTTACCTGTAACTAATATGAGTGCCGAAAAGTTCGAAAGCTTTCAACAAGATGTTAATGCGTTAGCATTCGAAGGGTTTAAATCAAGTAATTAATGCGTTTTCACACAGCTATTATACTATCCTCTATGTTACTTTCAGCATGTGCTCAACAAGGAAGTCTATCAAGTATTTCTTGGCGAGCAGATCAACATTTACCAAAACAGCAGAATCAGGCCCATCTAGGTGTTGCTGGGCCGATTACTGCGGTATTAGGTGATTACTTAGTGTTAGCTGGCGGAGCCAATTTTCCAAATGGCCTTCCCTGGGAAAACGGACAAAAGACTTACCAAAATCAGGGATTTATCTATCAAATAGCTGCGAACGGTTTGCTATTAAAAACTGAATTCACGTTAGAAGATCCGCTCGCATATGCAGGCTGTGCAGCTAAAGATGATGACCTGTATATAGTTGCTGGAGAAGATGTGAATGGACCGCGCACAAAAGCGATGAAGATCCACTTGGCAGAAAATCAAGAAATGCACATTGAATCCCTGGCAAGTTTACCCAGAGCGTTAACCAACGGAGGGCTCGTTTACGATGCAGACAACTTGTATTTCGTCGGTGGAGAAGATGCCAAAGAAGTGTCCAATCTGATTTACCGCTTAGATCTGAACGACACAGAGGCGCAATGGGAAACTGCTATTGAACTCCCTTTTCCCCTAAGTCATGCTATCGTCGCGGGCGATGGAAATGGAAAATTATTTATCGTCGGGGGGCGCAAAAAGAATCCATTAGCGAAGAGTGATATCTATAGAGCTGTTTTAAAAGTTGACCTATCGAAGGGAAGCGTCGAAGAGATTGCGGAACTTCCTTATGGCTTAGCGGCCGGAACCGGCATCTACTGGCAGAATAACTTGCTCGTCTTTGGGGGAGATGACGCGTCGACCTTTCACCGTGTAGAAGAATACCTAGCGAAAATTCAAAAAGAAACCGACAAGGAAGCGAAGAATCGATTAATCGTTGAAAAAAATCAGATTCAAGTACAACACCCTGGTTTTAGTAAGCGCGTCTGGAAGTTGGATCTAAACAGCCTGACTTGGAGCGAACTAAATAACATCAGGGGGGAAAGCCCAGTGACTACCACGGCTCTATTGCATGATAAAACAATCATCATCCCTTCCGGAGAAGTGAAGGCAGGTATTCGAACTGACCAGCTATTGTTGGGAACAATAAAACACTAAACGCCATGAAAAACAACAAAATATATCCTTGGGTAGTTGTCGGTTTACTTTGGTTTGTCGCCTTATTAAACTATATGGACCGCCAGATTCTATCAACCATGCGTCCGACTATAGCCCAAGATATTAAAGCTTTAGAGAGCGCAGAAGTGTTCGGCAACCTGATGGCGATATTCCTATGGATATACGGATTTATGAGTCCTGTAGCAGGTATCGTTGCGGACAAATGGAACCGTAAAAATATAATTGTAGGGAGCTTGTTTGTCTGGTCTGGCGTAACATATTTAATGAGCCATGCCACGAGTTATGAACAGCTTTATGCCCTCCGGGCGGTTATGGGAGTCAGTGAAGCACTGTATATACCCGCTGCTTTAGCCTTGATTGCGGATTATCACGGCGATAAAACGCGATCGTTAGCAATCGGCATACATATGACTGGTTTCTACTTCGGGCAAGCCCTAGGCGGATTCGGAGCAACCATTTCATCCACTTACTCATGGCAGCATACCTTTGGGTTATTTGGCCTTATTGGTGTTTTCTATTCCTTAGTTTTATTATTCTTCCTTCGCGAAACAACACATCGTACAACGGTAGAGACTGTAAAAGAAAAAACCCATATAGGAAAAGGATTAGCGGTCTTATTAAGCAATATTTCCTTTTGGGTCATCCTACTATACTTTGCTATACCAAGCTTACCGGGATGGGCAACGAAGAACTGGTTGCCGACTTTATTTTCGGAAAACTTACATATCCCAATGGAGCAGGCTGGCCCGCTCGCAACCATTACAATCGCCGTATCATCTTTCTTTGGGGTCATACTCGGCGGCATCCTTTCGGATCGTTGGATTCAGAAAAATATACGTGGCCGCATTTATACCAGTGCTATAGGGCTTGCCCTTACGATTCCTGCGGTATTCCTTATAGGATACGGTCATACAGTCCTTGCGATTGTGTCTGCAGGTATCATGTTTGGCTTTGGCTTTGGAATGTTTGACGCCAACAATATGCCTATACTCTGTCAGTTTGTACCTTCCAAGTACCGCGCAACGGCCTATGGCTTAATGAACATGGTGGGTGTATTTGCGGGAGCATACATTACAAAATACCTGGGTGCTTCTGCAGATGACGGCAAATTAGGAAGTGATTTCGCATTACTAGCCCTAATTGTTCTCGCCGTATTAGTCCTTCAATTGATTGTTTTAAAACCTAAAGCTAATGAAACCAGCAATTAAGACCTATTTCATATTTGTTCTATTACTGCTAAACTTACAGGGCTTTGCATTGAAAAAGGTAGCCTGTATTGGTGACTCAGTCACAAAAGGTTATGGTATTGCGAAAGGGAAATCTTACCCGGAACAATTGCAGACACAGCTAGGGGAAGATTATCTCGTCGGTAATTTTGGCCGCAATGGTGCAACCCTCTTGAAAAAAGGCCATAATCCATATATGGCATCTCCAGAGTATCGCGAGGCCTTACTTTTCCAACCCGATATTGTAGTCATTGCTTTAGGTCTTAATGATACTGACCCTCGAAATTGGCCAAACTATAAATTAGATTTCAAAAGCGATTACCATTCGCTAATCGAATCCTTTAAACAGCAGAATCCAAAAGTGCAGATTTACATCTGCAAAATGACACCTATTTTTAGCGGACATCCGCGCTTTCTTTCAGGAACTAGAGATTGGTTTCAACAAATCCAATCTGAAATTATATCGATTGCCGAAAATCATCATTTAACACTAATCGACAACCACGCGGAACTCTATACACGTATAGATTTATTTGACGATTTTATTCACCCAAATGCTGATGGAGCAACAATCCTAGCGAACAATGTTTTCAAACATCTGAAAAAAACTAATCAAGCGCTTAGTCTTTCCGAAACCCTTGGTTCTCATATGGTGCTACAACGCGGTTTGCCGAATAAAATAACGGGGTTAACGTCTAGTCATGAAACCGTTACATTAAAATTCAACGAACTTAAAATCAAGGCGATTGCTGATCAGGCTGGACGATGGACAATGGAACTCCCAGCGCAATCTGCGGGAGGTCCCTATAAACTACGGTTCGAATCCCAAAAAGAACATATTGAATTAGAGGACATCTATTTTGGCGATGTCTATCTGGCCTCTGGTCAATCAAATATGGCCTTTACACTTAGCCAAGCACAAAATTCAAGCGATTTAATCCATCAATCAACAGCCGGAAAAACCATCCGATTATTTAAGAATAGGACGACCGTACAAACAAGCAATACCAGTTGGGATCAAGCAAACCTGGAAAAAATTAATCGCTTAGCATACTTCAGTGGCCAATGGGAAGTCCCGCAAGCTGAAAACATTGCTGCTTTTTCTGCCATTGCATATAGCTTTGCCGATCAGATTGCATCGTCTTCAAAAGTGCCAATTGGTATTATTGAGCTTGCTGTTGGTGGTACCAACGCGGAGTCTTGGATTCCACGCCAATCCCTAGAAGCGGATTACCAATTCGCAAGCTATATTCACAATTGGCGAACTTCTGATTATATCCAAGAGTTTTGTCGCGAACGTGCCGCAGTAAATTCAAAAAACAGTAGCCTTAAAAACCAAAGACATCCCTACCAACCCGCTTATAATTTTGAAGCTGGTGTTTCTAAATGGCTAGGCACAAATATTAAAGCAGTTTTATGGTATCAAGGGGAAAGCAATGCCCATAATATTGAGCTGAATGAACGCCTATTCCCTGTTCTCGTTGCCTCCTGGCGAACGAGCTTTCAACAGAATTTGCCTTTCTTTATTGTTCAACTTTCAAGTATTGATCGTCCGTCTTGGCCCGCATTTCGCGATAGCCAGCGCTTGCTGTCGCAGAGAATGGATCAGGTCTATATGGCTGTTTCATCAGATTTGGGGGATTCCTTAGATGTACATCCAACAAACAAAATTTCAATCGGAATTCGCTTAGCAAACCTGGTGAGAAAACATATTTATCAGGAACCTATTCAAGCAGACTCCCCACAGCCTATAACCTATACCTGGAGTAAAGATGGATTACTAAAAATAGATTTCTCCGCGTGTAAAGAATTACGAACAAGCGATGGAAAGCAAATCATTGGATTTGAGGGTATCGATTCTTTGGGACGGATTGTGCCAATTAATCACCTTGAAATCAAAGGCAATAGCGTGCTAATCTCCAATGCGAAATCTCTTCATAAATTACTTTATGCTTACCAAGCGTTTAGCAGAGCGAATTTAGAAAGCGACTCCTCGGTGCCTGTAAGCACATTTCTTTTATCCTTAGAAAAATAATATGTACACGAATCATGATCTGAATGAGCTCGCCTCATTTTATAAAAAACAACTGACCGAAGATACGGTCCCTTTTTGGTTTCCTCGATCATATGACGAAGAATTTGGCGGCTACTTACTCATGCGCGATGCCGATGGAAGCTTAATCGATACCGACAAAGCCGTCTGGATTCAAGGCCGGGCATGTTGGCTTCTAGCTACCTTGTACAATACCGTAGAACCTAAGAAGGAATGGCTAGAGGGCGCGAAACTGGGTTATGAGTTCCTGAGAGATAAATGTTTCAATGCTGCGGGCAAAATGTATTTCCACGTCGATCAGGCAGGAAACCCGATTCGCATGCGTCGTTATTTCTTCTCCGAGACCTTTGCTGTCATCGCATTTGCAGCTTATGCAAAAGCATCGGGAGACCAAGATGCTGCGGGACTCGCTCGTGAACTCTTCGGGAAATGCTTAGCTTATGCTTCCGGCGAAACGAAGATCGCCCCTAAATTTGAAGAGACTAGACCGACCAAAGGAATAGGTATTCCGATGATTATGATGAACACGGCACAACAGCTACGGGAAACTATTGGCGACCCACGCTGTGATGATGCTATTCTGCAATGGATTCAGGAGATAGAGCAGAACTTTGTTAAAGACGATATACGTTGCGTTATGGAGCAGGTTGCCCTCGACGGAAGCATTGTAGATCATATCGATGGCAGAACATTAAACCCGGGACATGCTATCGAAGGGGCCTGGTTTATCTTGCACGAAGCCGTATATCGGAATTACGATTCGAAACTTATTGATTTGGGTTGTCGTATGCTAGACTATATGTGGGAACGTGGCTGGGATAAAGAACATGGCGGCATTTTATATTTCCGTGATGTTTATAATAAACCTGTCCAAGAATATTGGCAAGATATGAAGTTTTGGTGGCCACAAAACGAAACGATTATTGCTTGTTTACTCGCATACCTAGTGACCGGTAACGAGCAGTATGCAAAAATGCATCGTGAAATCCACCAGTATGCTTACAGTAAGTTTCATGATAAAGAACATGGTGAATGGTTTGGCTATTTACGTAGAGACGGGAGCATTGCGCAAACGGCAAAAGGAAATCTCTTCAAAGGCCCTTTCCATTTACCGCGGCAAGAATGGTACTGCTGGAGTATCTTACAAACGCATTTAAAAAATATTCAATCCGTAGCAACATGCGCAGAAAAAGCAACCGTTTAAATTGTTTCTTACTGTTGATAATGATAGTCATTATGAACGAAGTTAGATCTCAACAGGCGCTAATTCCAATGCCGATAGAAAGTCATTGGAAATCCGATCGACTGAATTTGGCTAATGGGCTTCGTATGGAAATCATGGCTGAGGGGCTAACCTATGAAAAGGATTTATTAAGTCGCTTTTTCGAAAAGAATAAGATTAAGAAAAACGCTCAAAGCTCCGTTGCCTTGACAGTTCAAATCGATAGAGAATTACACTCTTCACTTGGTAAAGAAGGATATCAACTCCATATTGATCAAAAAGGAATTCATATAAATGCAGCCACTACAACCGGCATTTTCTATGGAATTCAGACATTATCGCAGTTCGTTCTAGACAAGCAATCCATTCAGATGGCAACTATTACGGATAAGCCGGCTTTTTCTTGGAGAGGTTTTTTGCTGGACGTCGGTAGAAATTACCAACCCATGAGCATGCTAAAAGAGCAAATTGATGTGATGGCATCCTATAAGCTGAATGTCCTTCATTTTCATTTCACCGAAGATATCGCTTGGCGCTTAGCCAGTAAAAAATACCCGAAGTTAAATGCGCCCGACAATATCACCCGTTGGCCGAATGGATCCTATTCCGAAGAAGATTTCAGAGAGCTTATCGCGTATTGTAAAGAGCGCCATATCTTGCTACTTCCCGAGATTGATATGCCTGGACATAGTAAAGCCTTTGAGCGATATTTCGGCGTGAACATGCAAACCGAAAAGGGCATTCAAAAGGTTAAAGAGCTTCTACAAGAATTTCATGATACCTATCCTGAACTCAAGCATCTACATATTGGCGGAGACGAAGTAAAGATTGTAAACAAAAATTTTATGCCTGGGATTACACGGTTTGTAGAATCGCTGGGTTATCAAACTTATGGTTGGGATCCTGGCAGTAATCTCGAGAACTCCACCATTCGTCAGCTTTGGATGGGAAAAGCAACGGCGATCGCTCCCCATTCTAACATTAAATATATCGACTCCAAACATCTATATATAAACCATATGGATCCGCTTGAGACCGTTACGACTTTATTCTTTCGGCAGATCAGTCTTCAAGATCAGGAGTCTGAAGCACTAAAGGGAGCGACTTTATGTGCTTGGCCAGACCGGGCAGTATCGCGTCCTGAAGATATGTTTCTTCAAAATGCAATTTATCCTGGTATATTAAGTTTTGGAGAACGGATATGGCGTGGAAAAGGAGAAGCGGAATGGAAAGCAAATATTCCCGTAGAGGCGGCCCTATTGTCGGAATTTAAAGAGTTTGAATCGCGCTTATTACTTCATAAAGATTTATACTTCCAGAATCGTCCCTTTCCTTATGTCAAACAAAGTGGATTAGAATGGAATCTATATGGACCTTTCGACAATCAGGGGGATTTGAGTAAAAACTTCAGTGAAGAAGAAATATCGAGCAAGGCTGCGGTTAGAGCGATTGGAGGCACCATCATTCTCCGTCATTGGTGGGCCGACGTGTTGCCGGGTGCTATTTCGAGCCCAAAAGAAAATACCACATGGTATGCTAAAACACGAATATTTAGTGCTAAAGCTGGCCATTACCCTTTTTGGATTGGCTTCGCGAATCTTTCTAGATCGTACGCTAGCGATTCCCCGCCCCTTGGCGCATGGGATGAACTACAAAGTGCCGTATTTGTCAATGGAAACCAAATCGCTGCTCCCCATTGGATACAAGGAGGGCAAAAAGGAAATATCGAACAGCCACTCCTCGACGAAGGTTATTCTTTTCGAGAACCAACGTTGATAAATCTGCAAGAGGGATGGAATGACGTGGTAATTAAGCTTCCTGTTGGCGATTTTAAAGGGAAAGATTGGCAAAATCCTACAAAGTGGATGTTCACATTTATACCAACTTATTAAAATACATATACTATGAAAAAACTATTTTTTGCTTTATGTGCCGTAGCTACCTTAACGATCGCACACGCACAAGAAACAACCGTATTTAGGTCCGGAGAAGAAGGCTATGCGAGCTACCGCATTCCAGCGATCATAAAAAATAAAAACGGAGAATTAATAGCGATTGCTGAAGGGCGTGTTGATCATGCCGGCGACTATGGAAACGTCGATATTGTTCTTAAATTCTCAAAAGATGAAGGGAAAACATGGAGCGCACTACATAAGGTAGTAGATTATGAAAAGCTTCAAGCTGGCAATCCCGCTCCCGTAGTTGACCTATTGGATCCGCAATATCCCGAAGGTAGAATCTTTTTGTTTTATAATACAGGTAATAATCATGAGGGTGAGGTACGAAAAGGTAAGGGACTTCGCGAATCTTGGTATGTTGTCTCTAATGACGGCGGAAGAAGCTGGTCCGAAGCGGTCAATATCACGACGTCTACTCATCGCCCGAAACAACCTCAAATCAATGCCGCTTATAACTTTAAGGAAGATTGGCGCACTTATGCCAATACGCCTGGTCATGCCTTCCAATTTGTTTCTGGTCCCAAAAAAGGACGGATTTATGTTGCGGCGAATCACTCGGCAGGGAATCCCGACAAAAATGGAAAGGATTGGGTTGCTCATGCTTTTTACAGCGACGATCATGGAAAAACATTTAAATTGAGTGAAAACGTCTCGTTCCCTGGCACAAACGAATCGATCGCTGCTCAAGTTGCAGATAACGCTGTATATATGAGTTCTAGAAATCAACAATTGACGCCTAAGACGAGAATAATATCTAGATCTTCCGATTCAGGAGAATCATGGGACTCCTCACGACCAGATTCAAATCTTCCTGACCCCATCAATCAGGGTTCTGTCCTATCTTGGAAAAAAGGAAAGAAATTTATTCTAGCACACATAAATGCGGCAGATACCGTTGACCGAAATAATTTAACCTTACGCTTATCGAAAGATCAAGGCAAAACTTGGTTTTATAATAAACTCGTAGCAAAGGCGCCTACTGGATATAAAGGTTCATACTCCGCTTATTCGGATATTGTTTTGATTAACAAGAAGAAGATTGGCGTACTTTATGAAAAAGACAATTATAAGGAGATCGTCTTTTTAATAGAAAAAATTTAGTGGTAATAGTAATTTAGTGTTGAAGCAGCGGAACCCCCGCTGCTTTTTTATTTTATGCAGGAAGGAGGTTTATAAAATTAATCCGCATGATCTCCTGTATATTAAATCTCTTAGTACTCATAATTAGTTAACCTTGTATATACATGAAATATTGATACAGTTGTAATTAAATAATATTTAAAACACTGTATACTAACTTTATAAACATATTAAAATCTATTTTATGAATATTTTTCTTGTATATACAAGTATTTTATTATATTTACTTAACTGATTATGAAAAACGGAT
>JBEBRI010000017.1:0-37098 GCA_040394915.1 Sphingobacterium sp. | reverse complement strand
ACTCCACGATGATGGCGAGAGTAAAGGGCTTCCAATTGTTCCAGTTTATTAATCTAAATGTCAGATAAGATGAAAAAAAATATCGCCATATACCTCTACATTTGCATCCTTGGCTTTTTAATCAGCTCCTGCAATTTTGATGATAAAAGTTCATTGGAAGTCACCCCTATCAGTGATATCAACATAGACACCACCGGAATCCCTTTCACAACCTATATGACCTCGGGTGATGAACTTCTAATTCAACCAAAAGCTAGTCGGCCAGGAGTTGATGAGTCGAACTTGTCCTATGAGTGGTGGATTACGGATAAACCCGGTAGTGATTTCACTTCAAAAATTGTGTTAAGTACAGAAAAAGAACTTCGCGTTACTATTAAAGATTTGATGCCAAGTCCAGAATTCTATTCGCTTTGGTATAGAGTTACGGATAAAACAACTAAACTGATGCAGGGTGTTATCTTCCAGATCGTCATCGACCTACCCTTAAAACAAGGTTTAGTAGTTGCGGATTCTGAAAATGGCTTAACGTCCGACCTCTCCTATATACAGGATACACTATTTACAGAAGGCTGGATTAATAAAGACACGAAAGCCGGCTTACCTACTTTATATATTCGAAATGAATATTCAAGAGTAAACCAAAAGCAGTTTGCAGGAATTATCCACTCGCTATTCGCACAGAGGGCTTATCAAAATGGTGTCATTCGTAATTTCTTGCACGGAGCTTCAAAAATTGATATTTTTCGACTAAATACCTTTGACTATAAAATTGTCGCCGAAGGTAAAAATCTGTTCTACAACAGTTCGGTCAACCTAAATATTGACACTTACTTCAAAAATTCGTCGTCCGTATTTCTGGTTAACGGAGGAAAAATTAGCACGAGAAAATCAGAATACACCGATGTGGTTACCTACAATCGATTTGGATTAGATGCGCCTGGAAATTATACCGCTTCAGATAAAATAGCACATCATCCGACAACATTGACATCAGCATTGTTTTATGATGAAGCCTTAGGGAAATTTTTTAAGGGCGGTCTTAGTGTAAATGTCAGCTCGAGTCCGCAAGTCGCCCCTACTGCTACGAGTCCTTTTAATCCAGCAAATATGCCCGGATATTCCGTCATCAGCAGTGGTATTGGCAATTTTTCTGAGGCAAGATTCCTTATGAAGAAAGACAATGTCTATTCCCTTTTCTGTTTGAATAGTTTTAGCGGATCGGCCATACGAAAGTTAGATATCAGCGATGCACCTGAGATTGAGAAGGCCATAGATTTTGTATTCCCAAATAATCAAGCAGTTATATACTATGCCACAGCGAATAAAATTTATTCTATTCGAATTCCGGTGGGAAGCAACCCAACTTATACCGCATTGTATACAAGCCCCTTTCCGATTACCCATCTCGAAATGTTACGCCGATCGGGGAATATTGACGTGAAATATTCCGAGAAAGTCTTGCTATCGATTACCTATGATGGCAGCCAAGGTCGCATCACGACGTTTCCAATTCCAGAGTCTGGCATGGATCTCGGATTAATCGATGTCAGCCGGTCGACTACTTTTGGCGGTTTTAAGAAAATATCTGCCGTTGCAATTCAAGAATAAAATGCATGCTGATACTAAAAAATTGAAAGATATGCACGATAAGACAAATAAAACAAAAATGAAAAGGACACTCCTTAGCGTAGCGATGGCGTTGCCATTGCTCTTGACAGCTCAAAAACAAGACTTTAAAATTGAAGGTCAAATGGACCAATTGATCAGTGGCAAGAAGATTTTCCTTTCGTACAGAGACGGGCAGTCCAATGTCAAGGATTCGATGCTCATCAACAATGGGAAATTTTCATTTTCCGGTTCCGTAACGGGTCCAACGCAAATGATTTTATATCGTCCGAAAGACAAAAAAGAAGGTGATACTGATTTCCTGAAGTTTTACGTCGACAAGGGTACTTCGAAAGTAGTGTCCACGGACTCGATCAAAAATGCTGAGTTTAGCGGCTCCAAATTAGGAAATGAATATTGGGCATACACGAAAGCATTCGAACATGTTTCGAAAGCCATGTCCGCTTTAGAAGATCAGTTTTACGCAGCTACAGAAAATGAAAGAAAAGACACAGCATTTGTAAAAAAGTTACAACAAAAATCAATTGCACTACGGAAGGAAAAAGAACAGATTCAATTAGCATACTTAAATAAAGTACTAAATTCCTACACCGCGTTAATTATTATCCAAGAATTGACAGCCAACTACTTTGATGTTGAAAAAATCACTCCTTTATATAATAAATTGGCTAGGGATGTTCAGCAAACAGCGCTAGGTCAAACCTTCGCTTCGAAGATTGAAACCGCAAAAAAAACAGCTATCGGTCAAATGGCGCCCGATTTCACACAAAATGATGTGAATGATCAGCCAGTCAAGCTTTCTGATTTTAGAGGAAAGTATGTTCTACTTGATTTTTGGGCATCTTGGTGTGGCCCATGTCGTCAAGAGAATCCAAATCTCGTTAAAGCATATCATCAGTTCAAAGACAAAAACTTCACCGTTTTAGGGATTTCACTCGACAACCCCGGGAAGAAAGAAAATTGGCTTAAAGCGATTGCCGATGATCAGCTAGAATGGACAAACCTTAGCGATTTAAAAGGCTGGAAAAATGAGGTCTCCGTCTTATATGGTATTCGCAGTATTCCCCAGAATTTTTTGATAGGTCCTGATGGTAAAATACTAGCCAGTGATTTACGCGGCGAAGCGTTAGAATTAAAATTATCCGAATTATTGAAATAAGAAGAATGGCGGAGCAAAGTATTGCTCCGCTTCTTTTTCGACATTCGAAAGGTAAAATCCGTCCAAATCTCGAAGCAGGCACGAAGGATGTCCTACTTTCTTAACGTACCATTAGCCCTCCTTGAATCCATTCCGCTAATCAAAGCCTATTTCCTTTGTCTAACCGAACCCAGCTGCCGCTTGCCTAGCCAGCAATCGATAATTTTCGATTTTCCCTTTTTCATAATACTTACGTTTCGTTAAGTAGCTATATGTATGGAAAATAAACTCAATGTCTATAGCTTTTTGCCTAGCACTTTGAGGATGTACAGGTGAGGGTACGGTGATATCAAAAGAAAAAAAAGCTTACAAAGTTCCCTTTGTAAGCGCTCATAGATAGGGTCAATAACAGTATAACCTAAAAAATTAATCTATTGCTCTATTTCGTTTAATGCTCGATCAACCGCATCCGCATCTTGAATATTAATATTTCTCTTCTTCAGACTAAGAAATGTTGTTCCAGGTACAATGACATAGCGATAGGAAATTGAAGAACTTAAATTGACTAAAGCTCCCCCATCATATACCATCCGAGTAAGTACAAGTTCAGACAGCTTTGGTTGAAAAGAAATTGTACTCATCCTTCCCCCGGCATTGCTCGTGTACGGCAAAGGGAAAACACCTCCACCATAATTTAAGTACACGAGAATTGCACTATTATCTAGTCTTGCTGCTGTAATGCTTGGCGCATATATATGTTGAATTCTATAGGATGTGCCATCCATAATGGAATCCTTTGTTCTTACAGCAGTTTTCCAACCTGAATAAATCGCTAGCGCGTTAGCTTTCAGGTTTGTACCCGCACCCCAACCGGTCGCTACCTTAGGCCCGTATAATACCATCTGTGCAGTGTTAAAGTAAAAGTCCCCAACGACACCTAATGTTGCAGCAGGAATACTCGTTCCAGACAAAAACTGCGATCCATTCTTACCATTGGTCCCGTTTTTACCGTCCTCACCTTTGATATTGGTTGCGGTGCCCCAACCGGTAGATTTCTTAGGACCATATAAATCGGAAGTACTAGTTCTAAAATAGAAATCCCCCTCTTTCCCCAATGTTGCAGCGGGGACCGTTGTTCCGCTATAAAACATGGAACCATCGGCTCCCTTCGCCCCAGTGGCGCCAGTAGCGCCGGTTGCTCCCGGTTCTCCTTTATCTCCCTTGGGGCCCATAGCACCATTTTCTCCTTTTTTACATGCCCCAGCAGCAAAAATGATGAGGGCAAGAAAAATCATTAAATCCTTTGTTTTCATAATCTTGTGTTTTTCTTCCAATTGAAAATTGATATTAAAACTAGGCGATTTAATAGGGGAAATTAATGTGTAATGAGTGAATCCAGCTAAGAATTGAGTGAACTAATGTTTACAACTAGCGAATAAAACTCGATGTTTAAACATAACTTAGCATCGATATGCCCCTTTTGAGAACCCTAAAGAAATAAACAATGGATTTTTTTCGAAAAGCACGTATTGGATCTACTGCACTTGAAACTGCAAGATATTGGATCGTGTATCAAATTTATATTTATTCGGTTGCTGCGCAGTAGATTGATTCGACAGCAGACGCTCTTTGAAATCATCCGCATTGCTATTGGCATATTAAACTTTTATCGTAATTATACTTTCTATCGATACAATTAAAATTACGCATTACAAGATCTCTAAAAGTATAATTCCTGTAATGTGAGGCTAATTGAAGAAAAAGTCAATTTAAAAATTCCTTTTAAATTCTATACCGTCGTTATCATTATTTCCGTTCACAATAGGCATTAATTTCATATAAGAATTCGTAAACTTTAAAACCTTATAATCACGCACATTCCCGTCATTACGAATTAGCGTAAGCCGTGTGAAACTTTTACTAATTTTATACCGATATTCTTCCACCCTGCTCTTTCCCTCCAAGTAATCTGTAACGTCAATCTTACAATTTCCATCTTTGTCAAACTCGTAAAAAACAATTGCATCAACAGCTCCAGGAGCAGCAGGGATCGCCAAAGACCAACTACCGACCAAGGTCTCGGCATCAATCCAATCTTTATTACAAGAAGAATTTAAAAAAACGGTAAAAAGGGCCACAACAAGGGCGAACGAGGACTTCACATGCTTAGTTTTCATAATTTAAATCGGTTAATATTGAAGTATAACGATTAAAGTGAATTATTCGCGCCACAAAGTGAAATCAACTACTTCATAAATTCCTTTATGTTGACATTTCCGTCATTTGGCGACTCATTCTCCCATTTCATATATGATTTCGTGAGTATCTTGATACGATATTGCTCTGTATATATTTTCTTCTCATTATATAAGGTAATTAGGGTTTGATCATTACTCAATACATAAGTCCTGTGGATAGTAGTGTCCTTACCGCTTCCAATAAAATCGGTAATTTTAAGGACGCAGTTTCCTGCACCATCAAACGCATAAGAAATACTACCGTCGACAGCGCCGGGAGCAGCATTTGATTTTTGATACCATTTGCCTGTCAATTGGTTCATATCGATCTTCTCCTCTTTCTTGCAAGAAAAAATTAATATCATAAAAAGCGCAGTCGAAAATAGGGTGGGGATAACTAATCTAGTCTTCATAATTTAATGCTGTTTATACTGAGAATACGGAATCATATTCTAATTCGCTACAGTTGCTACCATTCATAATAAATTCACGACATCAATTCTCGATTCACAGCTTATCTAGACCCTTTACGATTTTTCCAATATGAACATAAAACGGATCATTTCCGAACATACATTTTAAAATACAAAAGATAAAACGCTATTTCCATCCCTCATAAAATGACTATTTCTTCCATACATACGACCATTTAAAAAAACGTTTCATGGTTCTAAATTCAAATTATCCAAAAAACAAAGACCGGTATCTCCACACCGGTCTCTATTTATGATTGCTATTTGGTAAATGATAATTTAACCATCAAACTGTTAAAATCCAGAATTCGCAATACCTCTTTTGATAGCGTCCCATTGGTTGAAACCAATAACCTGCACAATATCAAAAACCATTAATCCTTCCGATTCTTTTAAACACAGATCAATTGCCTGCTCAATATTATCTTTATGGTTTAAGGCGTAAATCGAGCCATATAATTTCGTGTCGCCCTTCAATAGACGCTTTCCACGAATCAAACCATATTCGATACTCTCTGGATCGTTTTTACCGTAGATCGTATTCAAATATGTTCCGATTTGAAAAGCATCTAAGTGCTCGGCAAAACCGGCATTCTTATAGTTCGCTGTGGCCCAAGTGTGCTCCGCATGGGTATCATACTTCTTGCTCGCCCAGTTTTGACCATTCGAATATAAGGCATTATACCACGAAGCTGCCCAGTATTCAATCTTGATATCCGGCTTGATCCCTTTTGCGGTCTCTTTAATCTCCTTCACATAATCATGAATGACCATCGCACGAAACTCATACCATTTCTTCGCAAAACGCCCTTCTACCTTCTGGTTATTTTGGTAATAAAAGATATCGCGTGGGAAATTAGGAACCTTCTCCCCTATATAATCTTCAAAAGCTTTTCGAGTTGTTTCGGAGAATTCCGTCTCAATACCAGAGAAACGACAATAGTCTAGGATATAGCCCTGCACATCGTATTTTGTAACAATCTCGCGAACCATATCCATTACAAACTTGCGTACATCAGGATCTAAAGGATTCATAAACGCGGCCACTTTGGTCTTATCATTACGAATATCAATCAGTTCATTATTGCTCGTATAAGCGATACCAGTTTTGCCGTCCCACTTCTTATCTTCATAGACTAAACCACTTTGATCGCCCGGATGACCTGCAGGGAAAAAGGTCGTAGAAACCGTAACACGCAATTTGTTCTTCTTTGCTTGATCAATAAAATACTGCAAATAATCCCATTCAATGGTTCTAGAATATGAGCCAACCGTAGTCAATTCCGGAATAAAACTCGATTTATACAATGCTTTTCCATAAATAGGTTTCACATCGACAACAATATCTGTAAAGCCGACATCTTTCGCCTTTTTCACATAATAGTCTATGCTATCCTTATTGGAAAAGCGTTCGAAATTTGCTTCCGCGTCAAACCATAGATACTTGGGTTTGACATGGACTTCATTCTCTCCAGGCTCTTCTACGGATTTACTCTCCGTAGAACAAGCCGTACTCTGCAAACCTATGCAGATCGCAAGTAACGCATATAAGCGTCTCATTATTTTACTCATGCTATTTTCCTCCAACGATTGTTAATTCATACGCTGCAATACCCGATTGCACCCCTAATACATATACTAGTGCAGTTTTCCCATCCGGCTGTACTTGGACAGTCACGTCGCCAGCAGAGGCTACATTCTTCATCAATAAATCTTCTGAGAATACATTAAACGATTCGTATTCACTGGCATTCTCTTTTGAGGAAGCAACTAGACTTAAGTCATCCATGTTAAAGATGAGCAAGCGATAATCTGACCCCCAGTTCACCGTAGATACAGCGAGATATTTCGCATGATTAAATTCGAAATAATGCAATCCACCGATTAGCATATTCAAGAAATTGCTATTTGCTGCGTTCACTGTAAACATCGAGACGCCGGAATTGCTTTGAACCCCCATGCTTGGTGGAAATCCCAACATCGCGCCAACGAAAGGTGCGCGACTGGTACTTGACATAGGTACTACCTTACCATTCCAAACCGAGTTAACAGGTTTGGTAAATATATCGGCTGCTCCTTCTACTTTTCCAGCAACAACAGCTAGGCGTAAAGCTTTATTCTCTCCTCTTCCGCGACCATCAATATCGAACATAATTTGCGCATCCTTACTCGAGGAGCCTTTGATAGCAGCATTAGAAATATAAGACGCTCCAGACACCGCGATTCCGGCGGTACTCATCTGATGAAACAACTCAGGCGCTGCATTAATACCATTTTTCCAGCGATAGATGCTCAAAGTTCCCGCCGATGTACCCGAGAAGTTTACGCCATTGCTGGCATGTAAAATACCATCCTCATCTGTGAAGACAGACCAAACATTTAAGTCGGCAGGCTTCTGAATCTTCGTGCTACTCTTCTCTCCTGTACGCTTATTGAAAACCAATAAATCTGACATACCGTTCCCCACTACTAAATAATCATCTACAACAGCAAAATTACGCTGATGATCTGCGGTTAATCCTAAGGTTGCGGCGTTCTTTTCAAACAACTTATTATAGCGTCCAAAACCATAATCGAGATCTCCATATTCAATCTGATAGATTAACAATTTGAGTACAACATTAGACTTGGTGACACCATCCGAAGCGGTAATCTCTAGATTTAAAGGTTGAGATAAATCTTTAACGCCTCCTAAGGCAGGACGTACCAATACCCCCTGCGCTAAGCTCCCTTGAATCTGCCAATCAGTTGCTGAAGGTGCAGTCTCATCTGGAAAATAGGTCACATGGAAATAGACCGTATCACCGGCTTCATTATATTCGCCCTTATAAACCGTTCCTAAACCGCGACTATTCTCGTAGTCAAATTTCTGAATTTGAATTGCCTGAAATTTAGCATTCGAGCTGCTAAACTTCACATCTTGCTCCTTGCACGCTTGCAAAAACAAGAAGAGCAGCATGCTTGCATAAAATAGGAATCTATATCTTTTCATTACCATTTGTCATTTTGTAAAGCCTCTGAATTATTCGCCAATTCACTTTGCGGAATAGGAATTAGATAGTATTTCTCTGGGAAATAACGATCGATGGATTCAATCTGCACGCGATTGAAGGTAAATGCACCTGCGCTTCCAGAAACTTGCACTCCTGTTGCACGCTTTCCGTCTATCACGTCAATTGCCTTCTTCCAACGTCTTAAATCCCAGTAGCGATGCCCTTCAAATGCCAATTCCACCATTCTTTCTTTTGCTAAATAATCCATGAAGACCGCCAATGTACTGCCAGTCGCTCTCGGGGATACCCCAGCACGTGTTCTGATCTTATTTAGATAACCATAGGCATTCGTAAAGTCATTGGTCTGCGCATAGGCTTCCGCCATATTCAGTAAAACTTCTCCCATTCGCAATTCAATCCAATAGGACGTTGAACCTAAGTCCACATCTGGATTACCTTCGGATAAAAATTTCCGCATAAAGTAGCCTGTTACATTGCCAATAGTATTGGAGTTTTGGTCGTAGACCGTGAATGCGTCTTTACCCCCCTCATTCACTTGTATTTGACGATTATTCCAATTGGCACCATGGTATAAAATGGAAGCATAGAAACGCGCCTCACGATTCACATAAGGAGCCTCTTTATGGTTGGCATTATTCCAGTTAAAGTCCACGAACTTGTCGCCTTCTTTTATCTGGTAAAGCGATACAAGCTCTTCTGTAGGGCCGCCCCATCCACCACGGTTTGGAACATCTCCAGTCGGTGCAAAATAACGATCGGCATAGTGTACATACTCAGGTGCTTCAAACATTACAGGAAGAATGATCTCTTTGCTTTGTGCATTTTTGAATACTTGTTCATAGCTATTATCTAAAACATAGCCCAATTCTTCAACACGTTTACCAGCCTGAATAACAACAGGATATTGTTTCGCATATAAAGCAACACGAGACAATAACGCTTGTGCAGCACCTTCGGTAATACGACCATAATCTGCTGCCGTCCAAACATGCCCTTTCAATGCGGCTGCCGCTTCTTGCAATTCCTTAATTACAAACGCCCAGCTGTCGGCTTCAGACTCACGCTTCTTGTTGATATCCGTCTCATTATCGAGTCCGCCATCCACACCTGAACGCTCCAAGCGCAGGATAACGCCTCCGTGATTTCGAATCATTCGGTAGTATAAAAAAGCCCGTAAGAACCGAACCTCGGCTTTACGTATTGCTCTCGTTGGCTCGTCGATATCGGCTCCCTTATCGTCTATATTCAAGAGAAACTCATTCATCGATTTAATCCGATCATAGTTTCCCCATTCGCTTAACACACCATTATTTGCTGTGATATAATTTTCCTGTAATAAGGTTTTATTGTGATAGGTAACAGCATTCAGATTGTTTACGCTATACTTAAAAAGATCAGACAATCCGTCGGAAAAGGTATTCGTATACACATCCGCTTTATCGCGAAGACCGGCATAGAAACCTTTCACATACATATCCATATTCTTCTCATTTCGCCAAGCCACTTCTTCCGAATAACGATCCAAAGGCTCAACCTCCAGCGAACAAGACTGAAACACCGCAGCTACGATTAGACCTATATATAATATTCTCTTTTTCATCGTTAAAAACTTAAGTCAATTCCAAAACTAAATGTGCGTTGTTGCGGATAATAACCATTGTTATTATTCGGCATCTCCGGATCCATATATTTCAGATAATCAAAGGTTAATAAATTGGTACCTGACACCGTCAGACGTACATCTTTAAAGCGTAGCTTCTCAATTACATTCTTAGGTAAAGAATAGCCTAGATATGCTTGTCGTAGACGTAAAAACGCTCCGTTATAAACCCACCAGCTACTCGTCCAGCCATTATTACCATTCCATGCCTCACCAAGTCTCGGGAATTGCGCATTGGTATTTTCTGGTGTCCATGAATTCTCAACCAAATAGTAGGGTGCATTCCCCTCGCCATAGAAAGCGCGGGCAAACTCTGTTTGATCCATCACCCCATTTGGATAGATTCCTGAAATCACTACGCTGTTCAGGGCAGCCCCTTGTAATTGGAATCCAAAATGAAGATTCTTCCAAGAGAAATCCGGCGATAGCGCAAACATCAACTCAGGAGTTGCCGAGCGTGCGATGCGTACTTGATCGTAAGTATCTATCTTTCCGTCTCCATTATAATCTTCATACATCAAATCGCCTAAGCGTTGTACACCACCTGGACCAGTTGGTCTGTTATCAATCTGCTCCTGTGTCTGATAAAGTCCAGTTGCATTAAATCCATAGATCCCGCCGATTGGTTGGCCAATTATATTCTGCCAAGAAGGTACGTTTTCCGACTGCGTGCGTTTCAATACCTTATTTCTTGCCCAGGATACATTTCCTTTAATGGAATAACGGAAGTCATTGATTTGATGATTATGCGTTAGAGCCAATTCAAAGCCTCGTGCGGAAACTTCTCCTGAGTTCTCGAGCGTGCGGTAGTTATTGGAGATTGATGGCGGATAGACGCCCGCAATACCCTGTAGGATGTCGTAGGTGTATTTATAGAATACGTCTAATTCGGCATTCAGCTTGCCTTGAAATAAGCTCGCCTCTGCTCCTGCGTTAATCACTCTGGTCTTCTCCCAAGTTAGATCAAAAGAAGGCACTGAGTTCGTTGCATAAAGTGCGTAGGTACCAAGCGGATCGTTTCCGAAGGCATAAACTGGCTCTGTAGTGAAGGCAAAGAAGCTTTTGTATAAGAATTCACTTAAATTATCTTTACCTAGCTCACCAGCTGATGCTCTCAATTTTAAAGAATTTACTACATCCGACTTAAAGAAGTCTTCTTTGGACACAACCCAACCCAAGGACAGCGATGGGAAGAATCCCCAGCGGCTATCGGAATGGAACTTATAAGAACCATCGTAACGGAATGCAAATTCTGCTAGGTATTTATCGGTATACGCATAGTTGAAACGACCTACATATCCAGCGATTTTCGTCTTATTACTACTACCACGAATGGAATTTGCAACGTCTTCTTGCGCAAAGGTTAACTCTGGAATATCGTTGATTAGGAAGTCACGGCGACTTGCTTGAAAGCTAGAACCATTGGTAACACGGTATTCATAAAGAAACAAAGCCCCAAAGCTATGCTTGTCGATTGTTTTATCATACTGCAAGGTTGGTCGAACAGTCATTAGTGATCCATTCGATGAACCTTGAAACAGGGATGATAATTCAGAGGTTCCATCCGCACGAACGCGTGCATAGGTGCCATTGGCCGGATTGTATTTGTTCACATAATACGACTGTAAGAAGTTCCTATTCTCAGTGAAGTTATGGTCATAGTTTCCGAATATAGACACTTGCAATCCATCAACTGCAGGAATAGCATATGATAGATTCATGGAACTCTCGAAAACATAGCGATCGTTTTTATTAAATCCAGAAGCATTTGCTGCAGGGATAGGGTTCCAAGTACTTGCCCCCGATCCAGTCGCTGCCGGAAGCCCGTTATAGGTTTCTGGAATAATAGGTAATGCACGGATCGCTTGCGTAATCGGATTATAACCTACATTCGGACCGATTGCAAAGCCCGGATGATCCATATCTTCCTTGCGACCAGCGACGTTCAAGGCCAACTTAACTTGGTCCTTAATGTTTACATCCACATTGGAACGAAGGTTATAACGTTTAAACGTTGCATTAGGGACGATACCGTTCTGATCCATTAAACCAGCACTGATGAAATACTGCGTTTTCTGATTCCCGCCAAAAGCCGATATATTATGCTGCTTGTTAAGACCGTAATCTTTAAACAATAAGCCCAACCAATCGGTATTCGCTAACTTTCCGTCCGGGTCGCCGTTCTGTATCTTCTGAATATCTGCATCAGAGTATAAACCGTTTAACCCATCTAATTCTCTAGCTCTATTATGCCATTTCGCATAATCTACACCATTGAGGAATTCTGGGAAGCGGGTATTATTCGAGAATCCGAAGTTATTATTATAGCGTATAGTAACATCATCATTTGCTGATCCGCGTTTTGTTTTCACGAGGATCACCCCATGCGCTGCTTTCACCCCATAGACTGCAGCGGCAGCAGCGTCTTTTAAAATCGTTACCGATTCAACATCACTTGGATCAATATTATTAAATGAGCGTTCGACACCATCCACCAATAATAATGGTGAAGAATCGTTAAAGGTACCATAACCACGGATTACCATATTCGCTTGGTCACTCCCTGGTAAGCCTGAGCTTTGACGCGATACCAGTCCCGGAAGCTTACCGGTAAGCATATTGGAAAGATTGGTCATTGGAGCTCGCGTTAATTCTTCTTGGCTAATCTGCGCAACCGAGCCCGTCACATGAATCTTTTTCTGCGAACCATAGCCGACAACGACAACTTCATCAATCGAATCGGTTGAAGGCTCTAATGTTAAATTTAGTGTACCAGAGTTGACTGAGCGCTCGACAGTATTAAAACCTAGGGATGAAATCTCTAATATGGGACTTGTTCCTGCCGGTATGCTGATCTGAAATCTTCCTTGTGCATCGGTCTTCGTCTGTGTATCGGTGCCTTTTACCCGCACCGTTACGTTTTCGATAGCATTCCCCTCTGGATCGACGATTCGTCCTTGAACTGTACTTTGCGCCACAGCGGATGATCTCGCTATGCTCGTAGGAGCTGTTGAAGCATTTCCTTGAACCGCCGGTCTAATCAAAACAGTCTTATCTTGTATTTCGAATGTCAACTGATAGGGATCTAAACAACGTTTCAAGGCCGTCGTTAAATCCGCATCCTTTACATTGACAGATATCTTCTGCTTATTGTATAACAAGTTTGAGTTATATAAAAAATCGTAGCCTGTACTTTTCTTTATATGATTCAACACTTGATCTAGACTTGCATTCTTATAGGAGAAAGTAAGCCGCTGACCGTAGGAAAATGCGGTAAATAGCAAAAGCCCCCCCATACTGGCCGTCATAAAAATGGACCGACGAATTCTTGCTTTAATCGCCTCCCCTTTCACATCGTTTGAATTTGTATTTTTCATTTAGGTTCTGATAGTTTTTCAATATAATTAGGTCACATTTAATTTGAATTTATCCTGCATTGTACTAGATCACTTTAACATAAACCCTCCTTTCGACAATGCTAAATTTGCAGTTAGATATCACTTCCAAAGCCTTCAACAGCTGAGAAAGTTGCTTACTACGCGTTAATGATCCTGTAAATCGATCTGCTGATTTTCCTTCGACGATGACTTCCTCAATATCATACCACTTCTTCAATTGAGCCATTAAGCCATTCAAATCAATTTCATTAAACACAAAGTCGCCATTTTTCCATGCCATTGCTTCGTCGATATTCGCCGCAGAAACAGCAAAAGAACCGTTGGCATTAACTTCTGCTTGTGTCTCCGGTTTCAAAATCGTTGACTTTGCTTTGGTCTCCAAAGCTATCGACCCATGGAGTAAGGTGATTTTATGTGCCGTGGAAGCGTAACTCGACACGTTGAATGCGGTCCCTAGCACTTTAACTTTCGATAAGCTAGAGTGGACTATAAAAGGCTTCTTAGGATTCTTACTGACTTCAAAATAGGCTTCACCGTCGAGTTTTACATCCCGCTGATTGCCTGCAAAGAATGGAGAAAAGCGAATAGAACTGCCGCTATTCAACCAAACACGTGTACCATCGGAAAGCTCAATTTGAGAAATACGACCTTTTGGTGAGGAGAACAGCAATTCTTCATGACGCTGTTGATCACTTCCATGGTAATTAACCAAGCCGTCGGCATTCATTGAGAATGTAATTGCCTCTTGTGAATATTGTTTGTTGGTATCTAATGCGAGAACCCTTCCATCGGCGAAGCGTACTTCTGGCGGCTGTTCATTTAAGGAGATATCTTGCTGTAACGCCATTTGTTCGACGCCCCTTCCCTCCGATTTATCTTGTGTATACCATAGGTAGCCTGAAAAAGATGCCGCAATCAGTACAGCGGCAGCAGCAATCCATGACCATTTGAAGCGAGAACGCGAAAGTACAGGACTACTCGCTGTTTGTTCCTGCGCCATGCGTTGCAGTAAATTAGCTTTGACAGCCTCTTTACGATGTACTGGAAGATGATCTGCTTGAAAGATAGAACGTACGGATTCCTCGTCGATTAGTTCTGCGATCTCGGAAGCAGTAAGCTGTTCTAATTCTTGGAACAAATGCGTAATCTCGTCCGCCTGTAGTTCATGATGAAGATATCGCAAGAGTTGATTCTTGAGACTTTGATGGTTCATAATTTAAGTGTTATCTTATCTTAAGAACACAGCATAGACACAGGCGGACTAGTAGTATTTTAAATTATTTTAAAAATAGTAGAAGAAATGTGATATATCCACATTTATGAAGATAGGTACGTAATACTTTTAGCGATTGTACCATATGGTTTTTCACGGTATTAGGGGCAATATTCAAGCGCTCGCCGGCTTCAGAGTAGGTTAAACCTTCCGTCTTGCAGAGTTCAAAAACCAATTGTTGCTGCTGGCTCATCAATTCCTTCGCGCGTTCAATGCAGGCTACGAGTTCCTTCTGTCCGATTGATATGTGGTTCGTTAAGCCAAGGCTCTCTGATTTTAAAAGCAATTGATCCATTTTCATCCTGGCATTTTTAATCTCCCGGATCTTATTAAGTGCGCGGTGTTTTGTCAAGACAAATAAATAAGTCCAAAGATTCTCCTGCGTGTCGAGTCGTTCTCGATGCTCCCATAATTTCCAAAATACTTCCTGCAATAGGTCTTCACTCCATCCCTCATCTTTCAAAAAAGACAATGCAAGTGAATAGACCCGATCGGCGTATCGTTCATAGACAACAGCAAACGCTTCGGAGTTCCCATTTTGTATTTTCTGAATCAGTAGCTGATCGTTCTGCGATGCATCCATCGAATCATTTAGGTCTTAAAGGTATTTACATTAGGTTAATCGACACCAATATTACGTATTATTTTTGAATGTGCAGACAGGACCTTATAGAGAAATAACGAACTGAAGTTAACTCCGACCTAGTTACCTATATGAAACTAGTTACCCAAAAGTAAGTCATACCTAAAACAAAAAATGTCCAGTTACCTTTGTATACTTAAACAAAAGATCATGGAAAATAATAACAATACATCAACAATACTTTTTGCGAATAGCTACGGAACATCTGATGTCCTGCAGTTTCAAGATTTCAAGTTAGATCAATTAGGACAAGACACCGCACGCATCCGTGTGAAAGCTGCTGGTATCAACCCCATCGATGCAAGACGCATGACCGGTGAATTTAAACATGGCGGATTACCGCAGACCTTCGGTACAGAGTTCGCTGGTGAGATTATCGAAATCGCAAACAACCCTTTTGGTTTTAAAGTGGGCGACGCCGTATTAGGTTCTGGAGCAGCTTTTACCCATGCGACCATCATTGATGTGCCAATTAGCAATTTGGTACGTCGTCCTGATAATATCGCATGGGAAGTTGCTGGATCTGTTGCCGGCGTTGCGCAGACAGCGATGACCATCCTAGATGAAATCGGCGACATCCAATCTCTATTAGTTCATGGCGCTTCAGGTGGTGTAGGTTCTATTCTCGTACAGTTAGCAACAGAGCGCGGTATTGAGGTTGTAGGAACAGCATCAGCTGCAAATTTAGAGTATTTAAACTCTTTAGGCGCTAAAGCCGTACAATATGGCGACGGATTATTAGCACGTCTTCAGGAAGTACATCCAGCTGCTTTCGACGCATCCATCGATATGGCAGGTAACGATCAAGCAACAGAAGTGTCACTAGCTGTTGTAAAACCAGACGGGATTATCGGAAGTATTGCCGGAAAACCAAGCTCATCCAAACGCGTACAGCCTATTTGGGTAAAAAGAAACCCTAAAAACTTGCAATATGTCGTAGATGGCATTGCAGCCGGCAAATTCAATTGGGCAATTGATTCAACTTATCCTTTTGAAAAAGCGGCTGAGGCCTATTCTAAAATATTGAAGGGACATAATAAGGGCAAATTGGTATTAACATTTTAATCAAGCGTAGACATATGAGTTCAAAAGCCAAGGTTTAAGCCTTGGCTTTTTTTAATGGAAAAATCATTGCAAGAAACCTACGCGCTGAAAACTTAAAAACGACCCTTGAACAAATCTTCAACGCGAAACAGCTGAGTAAGCGCTAAACTTGTATTAGCCCGCCCATTAAGGGGTCGGAAATACTGGATTGTCCATTCTCCTGATGCCCTGCATATTTAAATAAGATATGCTGGTCGTGTAGATCGTATATTTCAAGATCATACCAATTACTTGATTTTGTAATATCCCAAGTGAAGAAACGCCCTTTCTTAGTTTTTAGACGCGTGCCTAATTCTTCATAAGCATCCTTAACACGGTAATCCTTAGCTTCTTTTGCGAATTCAAATTCCACACGCTGATGCAAGCTCTGCGCATTAAAACGTACAACCGGAATTACACTGTTTTTAGCGGCTTGGAACAAGCGGAAGAATCCATTTGGACCATGAACCTCTAACGAAAATAAATCGCCTACAAAGTCTTTAATTGGCCAGTTATAGATAATCTTTTCTTTCGGTCGCACGGCGAAGTTCCAAACGCGATCAATCTCCTGACTAGCACCATAAGCTATCGGACACTTTACGATAAATGGTACACCCGTCACCTTCGTAGAGCTCAATTCTCCAGCAATTTCAAAGATTAACTGAATACGTTCTTTTTCAGAATCTAGCTTTATGTTCACATCGATATCATAAGGAATGGCACAAGCAGGCTTAGTGCCCTTTTCGACGAGATGAAATCCTAAGCTCGATAATGGCGCTTTTCTCAATCGATTCAGGGTCTCACTGGAAGCTTCCTGAAATCCTGACGGCAATGCTTGTTCACGCGCCTTATAGATTCCCTCCACATGTTGATCGCGAGATACGAAATCAATTGCAGGGCGAGTATTATCTTCGGCTTTGCGGAAAATGGAAGTCATATTGCCACATACTAAGCGACGCCAATCACTGATATTTGTTTCTTTGACATCTTTCCCTAATTTCTTGTCGACAAAATACTCAACAAACTGAATACTGGACGTCAAATCGAAGACCTCTGAATTAACAAACCCACCCTTACTCCATGGCGATGCAACCACTAAAGGGACACGATAGCCTAGACCAATAGGAGAATCTATACGGCTTTCCGGCTTTCCACTACGGATTTGTTCTTGCTGTTTTGTGACAAACTCATTATCGGTACGCATTCCCGAAGGGACAGCCCCTGTTTCTGGACGCGTATGCAATGCCGGCACAAATGGGGGTATATGATCATAGTAACCATCATTCTCATCGTAGGTTAGTACAAAGATGGTTTTCTTCCAGACCTCTGGGTTTTTAGTCAGAATATCGAGTGTCTCAGAAACATACCATGCGCCAAACCAGGGCGCACCGGGATGGTCAGAAAAGCGACTCGGCGCCACCAACCAGGAAACCATCGGCAGTTCATTATTATCAACGTCTTTTCTAAACTGGTAAAATAGATCTCCTTTAGGCACTTGTACCTTACGCTGCACGCCATCTTCCATAAATTCAATAGTCTTCAATTGATGATAATCCGGATCATTGACATTTGTGGTAAAGGCTCGTCTATGTATTTCTTGCTCCTGCTGACTTAAAGCGTTAAATTTATCTTCTGAAAAATTAACTAGATCACCTTTCAGTTCCTGCAGATAAGTTAAAAGCTTCGTATCCGTCTCTTTAGATTGCGCTTTATTGTTGGCCACAATTGTCTCTAACTCGGCTACTTTACTTTTCGCATAACGCTGATAGTTAGGATGACACTTAATGTGATACTGTTTATGGAATTCTAAATTGTTATCTCTAAAATTCCCTAACCAATCGACTTCTTGTTGTGTCATACCCACATTTAATCCAATCTCATTCTGGTAAACTTTCCAAGGGATGCCTGCAGCCTGCAATCGTTCAGGAAAAGTTGTCCAACCTAAGTCTTTATGCACCATATGATGATTCTCTAAGTGTGCTTTCGAGTTTCCATCTTTTGGGTTTTCACGCACGGTCCCTGTCCAGAAGTACGATCTATTTGGACTTGTACCGGTAAGCGAGGAACAAAAGTGCTGATCACATACGGTAAAGGCGTCAGCAAAAGCGTAATAAAACGGTAAATCCTGTCGGCCGTAATAACCTAAGGTCAAGGGCATATGCTTGTAACTCGCATTCCCGGCTTTCTTAGCCTCCAGCCAATAGTTCATCTTACCATGATTACGAGCTTCCACCATATCGGCCCATCCATGTGGCAGGGATCCCATCCAGGTGGCTTTCGTCTTTTCTATATCCAAATGAAAGGGTGTGAAATAACGCCCATCCTTATTTTTTTGATACCATATAGGAATGCCTTCCGACTTGAAAATGCGCGGATCATTAAATCCACGAACACCTTTAAGTGCACCAAGACTATGATCGAAGGAACGGTTCTCTTGCATTAGAAAGACAATATGTTCCGCGTCTAGGAAAGTCGTACCAGGAGCCGCTTGAATGGCTAATGCCCGCTGTATAGATTCCGGAATAAATGGAGATGCTGCTGCTGCTGCACCCGCTAACATCCCTGCTTTTTTCAAAAATTCTCTTCTAGTATCCATATGGTTTAAAAATATAAATTTCTGATGGGGAGAAACTCCCCACCAGAATAGCCCAAAATCCGTATTAATACTTAGTCTATCAACAACTATGTAAAATTGTATTAATCACTACTATTCTGAACTTTTGATAAGACCAAAAGGTTTAAGTAATTCTAATCTTTCAGTAATCGCAAAACTCAAATTCAGCAAAAAGAAACCAATCCATCTAGAGAGCTTTTCTGACCACTCTTTATATCGCTTTTCAAAGCCAAGCTTAATCGTTAAAAAAAGGCTTTCGAAGGTCATCGATATGACCTTGAAAGCCTAGGGGTTTTGGGTTGATTACTAATAACTTAAATATGCTCTTTTTTTTAAAAATCGTTTAGATTCATTTTCTTCATTTTATTAATCATGTTTATGATCATGGTAGTGGATTCCATCGACTGGCTGATCAGAATAAATAATCGCGTCGGTCATACGGATATAGTATCCTTTCTTAGGATTGGTAACCACAACTTTCACATTATGCTTTCCTTTCGGCAACTGGTATTTCCAGAAGATATCGTGTTTTCTCGTTTGGTAATCGGTGGGCATTTTCGTGCGTTCTACTTCTTTCCCATCGATATAAACCGTAAGTTCTAAGGTATACTCTTCTTTGATATTCGCATTTTTCGCCGCATTACCTTTAATCACGATACCTGTCCCCGTAAAGTCAAAGGCATGTTCGGTAACCAAGGATTTATTTCCTAAGGACATACGTTCAATTGGATAAGTTCCTTCAAAGGCTTTTTCATAGCGAACAGCTTTCGGTTGTTGCACATTGATAACGATTTCTTTTGCACCAACCTTACCGCCGTTTTTCTTAATCATTTGCAAGGCATGTTTATACCCGATATCATATACTTTATTTAACGAAATATCCGTGTATTTAAAGTTGATATCTTCGGCTTCTTTTAATCCCATTTTCCAATATGCGGGAATCTTATCATAACCTAATATAGTTCCTAGCACACCGCCTGCATTCGAAGGGTTACAATCGGAATCTTGTCCGGCACGTGTTGAAATCTCTAAAGTTTGCGTGAAATCGCCATTTCCATATAATAACCCTAAGACAATATACGCCGCGTTGATCTTCGCATCGATATTGAACGGACCAAATGCTCCATCCGGACAACCATGCGCTTCTGACCATTTTTTCTGAATTTCAAACCAGGTTTGTTTCCAGTCGTTCGGATATTGTGCATGCCATTTGATGACATCAGCAATACATTTGTAGAAGTCACTCTGTTCTGGAATCGTTTTTAAAGCTTCTTTCACGACAAAGTGCACATCGTCGGAAATATATGCAATAGTATAAAGGGCACCAACGTACACCCCACCATACCATCCATCACCATAATTCATGATATGCCCTACCTTATCGGAAATATCAGAGGCGGAATTTGGCATCCCCGGGTTCATCAAACCCGCAAAATCGGCTTCAATTTGATAATCGATATCATCCGCATGCGGATTATTCAACCAATGGCCTGACTCCGGCGGCATCACCCCATTTAAAATATTATAACGTGCTGCTTGATTTGCATGCCATAAAGTATATTCCGCATGTGCGAAAGCATTGGCAAAATCAGAAGCGGGTGCATCAATGCCTTTCTTTTCAATGACATCAACAAAGGTTAAGTCCATATAGACATCATCGTAAAGTCCAGGCCATTCGATCATTGTTTTTTTAATATAACCATCGAACCAAGGAATTACTTTATTATCTGGAATATACGTCCCATTATATTTAAATTCTGTCGGACCGCCAAAAGTCACACCAATTACTTGGCCTGCCCAACCTCCTTTCAGTTTGTCTTTTAATACTTCTGGTTTAATTTTCACTTGCTTTGGTAAACTGCTTTGCGCAAAAGACGATGCTGATAAACAAATAGCAAGCATACCCAGGGCGATTTTCGGAATAATAAGGTTCTTCTTCATAGATTTGATTTTGGTTTTTTCACGCGATACGCTTTGCGCATATCCGTAGGCTAATAGCATAAAATTAATGCTTATCGCCTTCAGAAAAAGACACAAAAAACCGAATTAATACAATCGTATATAAGCAACTTCATCAACAATAAGAATTCAAACCGCTCATTATTAATAAATTGAAGATTTAAAAATCTAATTATTTAATAAGCATATACTAAAATGAACGCATAAACATCTTCCGTTATTGATCCGATTTAAAGGCTATTTTTTGGACTAAGTCAGCGAATTAAAGGTTGTTCCATTCTGAGATCGAATTGGCAAATCACATAAATTATAAACATTGAGCGCGAGTTAGGCTACATGGCCGCGCTTGCTTCTTCTAATGTAGCGGATCTACAACTTGTGATCGCCCCTATTTTGTCGAATCTCCCTTTAGTCGATCAATTGAAGTAAACACACCACTTTGTTTTAGCAACCACATGCCGAGCTTCTCTTCCGCAATCCCTGGTGCGATCTTATAGGTAAAAACTGGCAATCCATTTTCATCCCCTTCGATTTTCATGCGCATAAAATCGATGTTAGGGATATCTTTTAATTGTTGAGACAGCTCAGTGATATGCGAAGAAACAATCACATAAGGTCCATCGACTTGCGCTAGATTACGCATAACGTCGAGAATAGCGTTGGAAGCATCGCTATGATTAGTCCCTTTGAATAATTCGTCGAGGATAATTAAGGCATTGGAGTCAACTGGCAGTTGATCGACGATTTCTTTTAGTCGAATTGCCTCCACGTAGAAGTGGCTGTAGCCAAGCTCCAGATTATCTTGTAGATTGATACTCGTAAATACACCATCGATTAGGTCGGTCTTAATCCCATCAGCAGGGACAGGAAAGCCGATATGAGTTAAATACAATGCGGAAGATATCGTCTTAATTATCGAAGACTTTCCAGCCATATTTGCTCCCGTCAGAAACCAAATCTTCTTCTTATTACTTAGGGTCACGTTGTTTTTAACAGGTGCCTTATGAAAGATATGATAAACGCCCTCCATACTAATCTCGCCGGTTTCATTCTTCGGAAAAACCTCGGGGTAGCAGAACCCTAAACTTTTGGAAATTTTCGCCACAGCAAGGTAGGCATCAACCTCAAAAAAGAAGCGAATTAATTTCTTGAGTTTAGTCGCCAATTCATAGCGGATCAAACGGTCCAGCGAATCAATATTGAAGATGTTGACCTTTAATTTATCGGTATTAAAAACTTTCCCCTTATATAGCTGCGTCAGGCATTCCTCTGTTAAATCAATCATTTCAGCCATATCTTCATAGGGATGGTGTTTATTGACTTCCTTATAGAATTTCATGGAGGAAATTAAGAATTCAGATGCCTCCAGAATCGATCGCTTCCGGTAATAATAAATTGGCGACCGTACACCTAAGAAGTCTAAAAAACTAAGACCTTGGCTAGCTCCAGAGTGCGAAGCATGGATATATTTCTCTAAATCCTTAATGATAACCCGATAAAAAGGGAATTCAACATCAGCCACGGGTTCGAGCCTACGGATTTTCGTTTGCCGAGCCTTGATTCCCTCAATATTTAATAAAGGGGTATAAAAAACATCGCGAAAGTAATCCTGTCCGCCTTCAGTTATTGCTTGATCAAAAAAATCAAAAATAGTTCGCCCCCTAAAGTCTCGTAGTTGAATATCTTTTAAGGTTTGTTCATCGATTAGAAAGGTTGCCGCCATAAGTATTCCTAATATACAAACTTCTGGAAAGAATTTGTCTTCCTTTTGTCTGGAAGTGGAATAAAAAAAAAGCCATAGTGGCTTTACTATTTAAGAAATCGTTTTCGTGATTATTCCATCGCCTTGCTGAATAAACGCCTATTTTTAGGACTGACTAATATAAACCAATTAACAACGGTAAAAATGATTAAGAAATTCCCTCCCCTTGGAAAAGGAGATTGGACCCCCAAACCTGCAGTAGGTTGGACCATTCTTCTTGCGCTTTGCTTGACGAGTTCGCAGCAACTACAAGCCACCGCAAACAATTTAACCAGACCAAGTATTTCAGAATCCTATCAGCAACAAGTATTCCGCGGAAAAGTAACATCGGTCGACGGTTCCCCTCTTGAGGCCGCGACAGTTACTCGCAAAGGCAGCACTGTATCTGTCAAAACAGATGCTGACGGTAATTTTGAAATGTCTGCTGTTTCCCCGAACTCCACCTTAATCGTAAGTTCGATAGGATACCAAAGTAAAGAGGTCATTGTACAAAACAACAGTACGCTGACGATTGTCCTAGAAGCTAGCGACACGAATATCGACGAAGTGGTGGTCGTCGGCTTTGGAACGCAGAAAAAAGAAAATTTAACCGGTGCTGTATCTGCCATTAAAATGGACGATGTCGTTGGCAGTCGTCCTATCACATCCTTATCTGCCGGACTTGCTGGAAAAGCCCCCGGTTTGTCCGTAACGCAAGGTTCTGGGCGCCCGGGTGCAGATGGCGGGACGCTTCGGGTTCGTGGACAAGGAACCTTAAACAATGCGAACCCATTAGTGGTCATTGACGGCGTTGTAGGCGATATGAACTTAATTAATCCACAAGATGTGGAAAGTATTTCGGTGCTAAAAGATGCGGCTTCGGCATCTATTTATGGCTCAAGAGCTGCTAACGGCGTAATCCTAATCACTACAAAACGCGGTAAGACCGATCAGTTTAAAGTGATTTACAACAATTATTTCTCTTCTCAGCAGCCGTCCAATGTGATGTCGATGATTTCCAATTATGCCGATTACATGGAATTAGTAAATGAGGGCTCTAAGAACGGAGACCCAAATGCAAAGCCGATTTTTTCGCAGGAAAAGATCGATCTATGGCGTGCTAATGAGAATGGCGATCCCTTGATGTATCCGAACGTGGATTGGGTTGAATCCTTATTCCAAAATAAAATATCACAAAACCATAATCTATCTTTCACTGGCGGTAGCGAGAAGATAAAATTCTTTGGATCTTATGGCTTATTAGACAATCCGGGGATTATTGAGCAAGCAACGTATAAACGCCATACCGGTCGGATTAATTTGGAAGCCGATATCAAACCTTGGTTATCATTAGGTGCCAATATCAATGGTGTCGTTTCCAAAACACAAATTGGTACCAATCTGATTAACGATGTGTTCTTATACGCAGCGGCGAGCACGCCCGGCATGGTTCTAAGAGCTCCAGACGGTCGATTTGGTTCACCAAATAACCCAGAAGATGACCCACAATCGAACAATATTCTACATCGTTTATATACTCAGAAAGGTGATATCAACAAAAATCGTTTTGTGAGTCGTTTCTTCGCCAAACTAAAACCAACGAAAGGTCTGTCATTTGAGGGCTCTTATTCATACACCTATAATGATGATTTCATCTACAGTCAGCCGGTCTTTAATGATCGTTGGAACTTCCTAACGAATTCCGTTGCCACAGCTGGCACGGGTCGGAGCTCGGTGACCAATCAATCTGTAAAGACCTACAGATATTACATGGATGGAATTGCTAAATATGAGAACAAAACGATTGACGATCGCCTAAAATATGAGGTGATGGTTGGCGCGAGTCAGGAATTATTGAAAGATGGCTGGTTCGCTGCGTCAAAACTTGATTTAATCGATCCATCATTAAGTGTATTAAATGCCGCGACGATGGACGCTTCCGCCTCGGGAAATGCCACCGATTGGGCCATGCGTTCGTTTTTCGGACGTATCAACCTGTCTTTTGACGACAAATACCTTTTAGAAGCCAACTTACGTACGGATGGATCCTCGCGATTCAAGAGCGGTAACACACGTTGGGGAACTTTCCCATCAGCATCCTTCGGTTGGAAAATCTCTTCCGAAGAGTTCTATGACGTTGCATGGATGCCAACGTTAAAACTGAGAGCATCGTATGGATCTCTGGGGAATAATGGAACCGTAGATGATGTCTTTTTCTACAACAGCGGTATCAATAATTACGAGTATCAAACCCTTTATAATTCAGCAAACTATGTATTAGCGAACCAACTGTATGTCGGTTTTGCACAAACGACCCTAAGCAATAGTTTGATGACCTGGGAGAGCACCAATGTCTTAAACTTGGGTCTTGATTTTGACTTATTTGATTATAAGCTCTCTGGATCGGTTGATGTTTTCGACAAGACGACCAATAATATCTTAATCAATCTGCCAGCGCCGCTCGTTGTTGGCGATGCGGGTATTCCCAGAACGAATGCGGCAAAGGTAAGAAACAGAGGGATTGAGACCAATCTTACCTATCGCGACAAAATTGGTGATTCCTTTAACTTCAACGTCAGTGGAAACTTCACCTTTATCGATAACAAAGTAATCAAGTTCAAAGGCGATGATCGTTCAATTTCCGGAAACAATTTACTTCAAGAAGGATATGCCATCAACACGCAATTTATTCTACTTACAGATCGATTAATTCAAACGGACGAAGATCTAGCACTTGTTGATGCGATGATTGCGAATGCGCCTAAGGATCCGACCACAGGTAACCCGGTAAATCCATTTGCGGCATTCGGAAAGCCTGGAAAAGGCGACTTATTGTATAAGGATACGAATGGTGATGGTATTTTAAATGATGAGGATCGCGTAGCGGTAGGACATGGAACGGCACCACGTATTACTTACGGTTTTAACCTAGGCTTCGATCATAAAGGCTTTGATTTCAATGTGTTTTTACAAGGCGGAGCTGGAAACAAGCTTATTTATTCAGATATACATTATACACCGACCGTGCGTTGGGGATATCAATTGAATAAAGAAATCGTCGACGGCCGATGGGTGGAAGGTAAAACGGATGCGACCTTCCCAAGATTACTTCCCTATACCGATACAAGAAACACAAGAGGAAGCGATTTTTGGCTGCAAAACAAAGCCTACTTACGGATTAAAAACATTCAACTAGGCTATACCTTGCCAAATGAACTTACGCAGCGCATTGCAGTTCAAAATGTAAGATTATTTGGATCCTTAGAAAATTTCTGGACGGTGACCAGTTACAAAGGCTTCGATCCTGAAGTTAGCGGAACGAATTATCCGACCATGAAACAAGTTGTATTCGGTATTGGATTAACCTTCTAAATTAAAATAATGAAAAAGTTATCATTATTATATATCGCTATAAGTATTAGTTTAAGTTCTTGCTACAAGCTAGACACCGTGCCTTATAGCCAAGTTAGCGCCAATACTTTTTGGCAGAATGAAGATCAAGCCTTAGCGGGCGTCCTGGGAGTCTACAATGATTTGAAGAAAGAAAATACGTTTGGACTCCAATTTTCGTACGACGTACTAACGGATATCGGATTAGGCTATGATCCGCCGGGCTTAGGCGAGATTATTTCCGGAACCTTCACCGATCGCTCGGGCATTGTTACTGGCCGCTGGAAGAGTGGATATGACTTGATTCAACGAGCGAATCATGCTATTGCGCAGATTCAAAAAATGAGCATCGATGAGTCCAAGAAAAACATCATGATTGGCGAGGCAAAGTTCCTCCGTGCCCTGATGTATTTCCAACTCAGTAATTTATTTGGTGGACTTCCAATTTATGACGAATCGGTTGATCTGAATACGGAGTTTGCTACCTTGATGAAGGAACGCTCCTCTTTAACTGATGTACAGAATTTCATTATTGCCGATCTAAATTTTGCGGTACAAAACCTTCCTGTTAGCTATGATGCGAAGCATTACGGTCGCGCGACAAAAGGTGCAGCCTATGCATTACGCGGAAAAGTAAATCTGTATATGAAAAAATGGACAGATGCCATTAAGGATTTTGATGAAATTGTAAATAACAAATCGAACAATTACGCCTATAGTTTGAGCAGTAATTATGCCTCCTTATTTAAACAAGAAGGAGATGCGAGTCCGGAGATGATTTTTTCAATTCAAAATTTAGGAGGTACAGGATTTCCTTACGGTATGCCTATGGCCTTTTATTTAGGCTCTAGATCTACATTCGGTAGTTGTTGGAATAACGTGTTGCCGAGTACACGCTTCGCGGATAGCTTCGAAAACAAAGATGGTTCACCATTTAATTGGGATGATCATTACCCGAACTACAACGCTAACAACGACGTTAAAAAAACAGCAATGATGGCAACCCATACGAACGGCACCTTTACACACGTACCTGACACCAGTAAAATTCGTTCGATCTATGCTAATCGTGATCCCCGTCTCGCTCAAAGTCTCATTGTACCCTACTCGGATTACCTAGGATGGAATGCCAACCAAGAGCGCAATATGAAACTGGTATTAGCTACCGGGGTTAACGAAAACTTCGGTCAAATCCGAAACAACAGAGGCTGGCTAACCTATATGTGGCGTAAGTTTGTACCGGAGGGTAATTTAAAAGGAGCGCTAACCGATCGCGCGCACACGCCGATTAACTTTCCGATTATCCGTTATGCAGATGTCTTATTGATGCTGGCAGAAGCATACAATGAGAACGGCGAACTTGCAAAAGCTGTTGCAGAATTAAACAAAGTAAGAGCACGCTCTAGCATGCCTGGACTAAACTCTGGTGCAGCATTCCTAGCAGTTAGTAATAAAGCAGATATGCAGAAACGCATATCGCATGAGCGAAAAGTGGAGCTTTCTGTTGAAGGACATCGCTATTTTGATTTGAAACGTTGGAATCAGCTAGAATCAGTATCTAATGCCTTTGTTGAGAAAAGCATCGTCGGTGATAATTTAGTAACGCGTGGCTATCAAAGTCGCCATAAATTATGGCCAATACCAGGACAAGAGATTGAAATGAATGCGGCTTTAACACAAAACGAGGGTTGGTAGCATGAAAAAGATCATCAATATAATCACTTTGTTAATCGTCAGTATTCCCACCTTATTAGGTGCGAATACTGTTCGCGAGAACGATATAATCACTGGAAGATTCAAAGAAAGTGATATTAAAACCAGTTTACTCCGCAATCAGCAATGGGTTCCCTATCCTGCATATTCGGATCGTGCGGCTTGGCAAAAACTAACGGCACCATTCTACGAAAACATTATCGCACAAGGTGAAAAATACCTGGACTACCAATGGCAAGTGGTCAAAGCAACAGATTACCTCGCTTATGAACGTAACGGTTCCCGTGTGATCATGGAAAAGCCAATGAACGAAAACGCAGTGGCATTGAGTAATTTATTTTTTGCGGAACTCGCGGAGGGCAAGGGTCGCTTCCTCGATCAAATTATCAATGGCGTTTGGTATTTCTCGGAAATGAGCACCTGGTCGTTATCAGCACATGTTCCGGCCTATCAATCATCAAAACGTAGTCTACCCCAAACTGGCACCCATGTCGTTGATTTAATGGCGGGCGATATGGGATCTTTCCTTTCTTGGATTCACTATTTCTTTCAAGCGGAAATGGACAAGGTGAATCCCGAAATTGCCGTACGTTTAAAGAATAATATTCAGGAACGTGTGATTGACCCATATATGACTCGCACGGATATGTGGTGGCAAGCGTTTGAACTGACACCTAAGCAAATCGTGAACAACTGGAATCCTTGGTGTAATTTCAACGTATTAACCAGCATCCTGCTAATCGAGGATAATCCTGAGCAGAAGATTGCAGGAATCTACAAAACCATGCGATCAGTGGATAAATACATCAATTATATGAAAGCGGATGGCGCCTGTGATGAAGGTCCTTCCTATTGGGGACATGCCGCAGCAAAACTTTATGATTATTTGGAAATTCTAGCCCTTGCTACGGGCAATAAGGTCAATTTATTCGACCAACCTATGATTAAGGATATGGGCGAATACATCTCTCAGTCCTACATTGGCGGAGATAATTGGGTAGTAAATTTCGCTGATGCGTCTGCAAGATATAGCGGCGAGCCCTTATTGATCTACCGCTATGGTACGGCCGTAAAGAGTACAGAAATGCAGTCTTTTGCCAAATACCTTTGGGATGCTAAGTCGTCGAAGTTATCTTTTAGCAGAGATGCTTTTCGCAGCTTAGAGAACCTGCGCACGATACATGAGATTGATGGCGCAACTGCTGCTTTACCGAGCAACCCTTACAAATGGTACCCGGAGACGGAATTCCTTTACATCCGAGAAAAAGGCTTCTTCTTCGGCGCTAAAGGAGGATTCAACAACGAGAGCCACAATCACAACGACTTGGGTAATTTTATACTTTACCTAGATGAGCAACCGGTATTTATTGACGCAGGTGTTGGAACATATAACAAGAAAACGTTTTCTCCGCAGCGCTATGATATTTGGACAATGCAGAGTGCCTACCATAATGTTCCGCAAATCAATGGTATCGATCAAAAGGATGGTGGTCAATTTAGAACTAAGAATACAAAGTTTGACGCCAAGAAAGGCGTGTTTCAAACTGATATTGCTGGCGCCTATCCGAAGGAAGCACAGGTTAATTCTTGGATAAGAACTTACACTGCTAAAAATAAGTCGCTGCAAATAACAGATCAATTTGAGATCAATAATCCATCAAAACCAAATGTGATTACCTTCATGTTAGCAGCAGAACCTCGTTTAGAAAACGGAAAGATTCTATTGAATAATGATAAACATACAATGACTTATGATTCAAAGATATTTGACGCATCAGTTGAAGTATTGAATCAAGACGATAATCGATTGAGCAGCATTTGGGGTGAAAAGATCTACCGCCTACGTTTAACTGCGAAAGCCATGCCATCGAAGGGCAAATACAGCTTTACGATAAAATAGAAAGCAATGAAAAGAAGAACGTGGATACATCAAGCAGGCTTACTTCTGAGCGGCTTAGGTACGAACCAATCCCCTAGTAGTCTGCTTGCAGCTGCACCGTGCCTCCAGCCAAAACATGCGATGGACGATCGCAAGTATTGGGTGAGCATCATCGCTAAAATGGCAGCGCCCATCTTGGATAATATCAGCCGGGGTACCTTGCAGAAAAACATGCCGATGATCGTTAGCAAATCAAGCGACGGGCGAAACCCAAAAGTCGGCTATTTAGAAGCATTTGGGCGACTCCTAGCCGGTATGGCCCCCATGCTTGCCCTACCAGCTGATCATAGCGAGGAGGGCCGCATTCGGGCGAAATTTCTAAAGCAAGCTCAGCTCGGTATACAGCATGCCGTTGACCCTTCTTCTGCCGACTATTTTGCATGGCGCGATAAATCAAAGCAAACATTGGTGGATGCGGCACATCTGGCTTTAGCCTTTCTTCGCGCACCAAAAGCCTTATGGGAACCCCTGCCTGATAAAACTAAAAAGCAAGTCATCGAAGAGTTTAAATACATTCGCTGGATTAAGCCTAATGAAAGTAATTGGCTACTTTTTGCTTCAATGACGGAAACATTTCTCTATGTCATAGGAGAAGTACCACTTCGCGAACGGATCGATTATGCGATTGAAAAATTCGATAAAGACTGGTATGTCGGCGATGGCTGGTATAGTGATGGAGATCGATTCAGTTTTGACCATTACAATGGCTATGTTATTCATTGTATGCTGGTGGAAACACTCCGGCATCAACTAGCTGCTGGTTCGAAATACCAAGAATTATTTGACCGTGCCTACAAACGCATGCAGCGTTATGCGCATCATTTGGAGCGGATGATTTCGCCGGAGGGCTATTTTCCGGTTGTCGGCCGCAGTTCCACGTATCGCAATGCCGCATTTCAACCTTTAGCAGCTGTTGCCCTAGACCGTAAACTACCGGAGGATTTAAAACCCGGCCAGGTGCGCGCAGCATTAACTGCCGTATTGAAGAACATTTATAAACATAACCTGTATGATCAATATGGCTGGCTGGTACTAGGGTTTACATCCGCCGATCAAGGAAATCTAGCGGATTCCTATACGAATGTTGGCTCCCTTTACGAGGCGTCCCTATCCTTTCTTGCATTAGGTTTGCCGGCCGATGATGTCTTCTGGACTAGCCCAGCGGAGCCGTGGACATCACAAAAAGCATTCACTGGAAAAGAATTTCCAAGAGATTATTATGTAACTTATTAAGAACAATTATATGAACTTAAACTTTAACAAAGTATTTGCGTCCTCCATTGCACTAAGCGGTGCTGCACTACTATTTATGAACATGACTCCGCTGCAGGAAAGCTTTATCGACACGGCTTTTAAAAAAGCGGAAAAGCAATACAGTTATTTAGCAAAAGAGGCTGATTTATTAAAGAAGTTCCCTCGCACATCAACCCAAGATGGTCAACTGAAAGGCACGGATGAATGGGACTGGACGGGTGGATTTTTCCCAGGCTCGCTCTGGTACCTCTATCACCAATCCGGCAATGAACAAACGAAAGCCGAAGCAATTAAATGGACTGAAGCATTGGAAAAAGCAAAAAATCTTGATCAGCATCATGATATTGGTTTCGTGATGTATTGCTCCTATGGCAATGCGATTAAATACTTAAAAGATCCCGCCAAGATTAAGGAATATCAAGATATCATCGTCCACTCGTCAAACACCGCTTTAAAGCGTTTTGACCCGAAAGTAGGCCTTATAAAATCTTGGAATGAAAAGAAAGCCTGGGATGGCACAACGCTTTGGAAATATCCGGTTATCATCGACAATATGATGAATTTGGAAATGCTTTGCTATGCTTCAGACTTAACGGGTGATCCGAAATATAAGCAAGTAGCGATTTCGCATGCTGATAAAACCATGAAAAACCATTTCCGTAAAGACTACTCGACTTATCATGTGGTAGATTACGATGCGAATGGTAAAGCAATTCACAAACAAACCAATCAAGGATATTCGGATAATTCAACTTGGTCAAGAGGGCAAGCATGGGCAATCTACGGGTTTACGCTGATGTATCGAGAAACCAAGAAAGCGGAATATTTAAAAACAGCACAACAAGCGGCAAAGTTCTATATCAATCATGCAAACCTACCAGAAGATCGAATCCCGAATTGGGATTTCAATGCTGGTCAAGCAGGTTATAAATCGGATGTAGATTTCTCAAAAAGAGCTTTAAACTATGTGTCTAGAGATGCTTCAGCAGCAGCTATAGTTGCTTCTGCCTTAATCGAATTATCTACATTCTCTAAAGAAAAAGATAAAGAACTGTTTTTAAACTTTGCAAAACAAAGTCTGGAGACATTATCGAGCCCGACTTATTTTGCTGATTATGGTACGAACGCAGGATTTTTATTAAAACATAGCGTCGGCAGTCTCCCTCATAATTCGGAAGTGGACGGTCCACTCACCTACGCCGACTACTACTATTTAGAAGCCTTAACGCGACTAAAAGAGCTAAAAAACTAAATTTCACACATAAATACCTAAGGTTGGATCGGAGTGATTCAACCTTTTTTATTGGCCTTTGCAGCAAATTGCAACAAATAATTCCTAAAAGAAAAGCCTACAGCACAGGATAGCTGCATCAAATTATCTGCTTATTTTTAGTTATATTGCAATTAGAAACCGATTTTAATCACCTTATACCTAATCTAAAACTATGTTTAAAAGATCAATTATACTGTCTTGTTTGCTATCGATGGCAGCGAGCTATAGCTCAGCCCAAGATTGGAAACCTGCTGGCGACAAAATTCTAACCGAATGGGCTAGCAAAGTAGATCCAAAGCAACCTCATCCGGAGTATCCAAGACCACAGTTAACACGTACAAACAATTGGCAGAACCTGAATGGACTCTGGAAGTATGCCGTAACGGAGCGTTCCGTATCGCAATTACCGAGCAATTGGGATGGTGATATCCTCGTTCCCTTTGCGATAGAATCTGCGCTGTCAGGCGTCGGAAAGAGCCTTAGTAAAGATCAAGTTTTATGGTATCAAACGGATATCGTCTTATCTAAGAAACTGAAAAATGAAAAAACTATCCTTCATTTTGGCGCGGTGGATTGGCAATGTGAGGTTTTTGTCAATGGCCAGTCTGTAGGCCAGCATGAAGGAGGATTTGATGCTTTCAGTTTTGATATTACAGCGGCTTTGAAAAAAGGTGCGAAGCAACAGATAGCACTACGTGTATGGGATCCGACGAGTGATGGTCCGCAACCGCGTGGAAAGCAAATCAATAATCCGCATTCCATTTGGTATACACCTGTTTCGGGTATCTGGCAAACGGTATGGTTAGAATCTGTTCCTAAAACGTTTATCAAGAGCACGCATCAAACACCCAATGTAGATGACTCTTCATTAGCTTTTCAGGCAGACGTCGAGAATGCGCAAAATGGCGATTTAATTCAAATTACAGCATTTGACAATGGCAAGAAAATCGCGGAATCGTCGAACGCTGTGACGGAAACGCAACAATTAAAACTTCAAAATATCAGCCTTTGGAGCCCTACGAATCCGAAGCTTTACGACCTCGAAGTGAAGCTGATGCGCAAAGGGAAAGTTATCGATCAGGCAAAAAGTTATTTTGCTATGCGCAAGATCTCTAAAAAAGCTGATAAAAAGGGAATTGAGCGCATGTACTTAAATGATGAGTTCGTATTCCAATACGGCCCATTAGATCAGGGTTGGTGGCCCGATGGTTTACACACCTCACCTACGGATGATGCCTTGAAGTTTGATATTGAGAAAACCAAAGAAATGGGTTTCAATATGATTCGTAAGCATATCAAAGTTGAGCCAGCTCGCTGGTATAGACACTGCGATAGCATTGGAATCTTGGTTTGGCAAGATATGCCAAGTGGAGATTTAGGAGGTAATATCTGGGATATGCATCCGGGCAAGTTCCGCGCTGGTAAACAGGACAAGGACCGTAGTCCTGCCTCTGAAGCGATATACAGGAAAGAGTGGAATAGCATTATGACGCAATTACATAACTTCCCTAGTATCGTTGTTTGGGTACCTTTCAATGAGGCCTGGGGACAATTTAAGACGAAAGAAATTGTAGAATGGACGAAACAGAAAGATCCTTCGCGTTTAGTAAATGGCGCGAGTGGCGGTAACTATTTAGCTCCAGGTGATATTTTAGATTTACATAATTATCCGGAACCTGCGATGCCAGATCCGGCACGCTTCGGGAAAGACTTTATCTTAGCGAATGGCGAGTTTGGTGGGTTAGGATTGCCAATTGAAGGGCATACTTGGCAAGCAAAAGACAATTGGGGCTACCAATCGTTTAAAAGCGTCGACGAGCTTAAGAAAAGATACCGCGAATTGATTACTGACTTGGTAAAATTAACGCAATGGGGGCTTTCTGCCGCGGTTTACACGCAAACAACGGATGTCGAAGTAGAGACCAATGGTTTGATGACCTACGATCGAAAGGTAATCAAAATCCCGGTTGCTGAATTGAAGCAGATTAATGATCAGCTATACAATCCAAATTTGATCAACTAATCTAGGCATCTTGTACTCGCATAAAAAGGGCTTTCGAATAAGACGAAAGCCCTTTTTTTATTATTTTATCAGCACCTTAAAGAACTTCTTTCGTTGAACTGGCACTTCGCCATAAAAGAAGTTTCTAAAATAGAGTTCATGATCGTTCTTCCAGAAGATCTCGGTCAGTGTACATAGATCAAAACGCTCGTCGGTAACACTCAAGGGCAGCCGTGCTAATAGTTGATAGCCGTTCCTACCCTTTTGTTGAATGAAATATTCGGAGCATTCTTGTCCCGGAAAATAACCATTCAATCGATATTTTTTGCTTGGCGAGCTCAGTAGATAGGCCGGATTGCCTACTAAGTCCACCTGTGCAATCCCCTGTTTTAAATCGATCGAAAAATCAGAGGTATGTCCTCCTTCCATCAGCAGGATGCGCTCGCTTGGATAGTAGCGAACAAAGCTCGCGTCCCAGGTATATTTCGCATAATTTGGATTGATGGTATCACCGTTTTGGAAACGTATAAAGGCAATAGATTCGCCTTCAATGGTGGAATCAACTTTCAAGGCATCGTTCCAACCTCCAAAGGTCACTTCAGCTTTCAGCATTTCCTTCGCCTTCGCGAAATCACTAATATAGACTAACGTATCATTCTGATCCGTTTGTGTAGAATGGGCTTTCGCTTGAAAGAATGTTGTGGAGTCGATTGTTGACAGCACTAGGGTATCATTCTCATAGACAATTTGCTCCTTGGATACAAAGTTCATGGAATCCGCGCGATCGTTAACTGCTACCGTCTCTTTCGTCTGATTGTTGTTGCAGGACATCATCATCGATAACCCGAAAACAACAAAGGATATCTTTCTGTTAAAAATCATAGTTCGACATTTCTATTACCATCGACCACCAGCACCCCCTCCACCAGATGAGCCTCCGCCAAAACTACCACTTGAAGAGCCACCGCCAGAAGAACCTCCTCCAGAAGAGCTACTGCTGCTGCTCGAGCTTCGTGTTCGTTTTGGAATCGTAAAAGTACTGTTTACGACTCGATAATTGCAATTTCTGCAGTCATCAACATTTTCTCCTTTTCCACTGGAACTATAAGTTGCCGCCGTAATTGTATGGGATTTATTCTTTTCCAAGGTGTAGAAATGGCATTTTGGACATTCGCTAAAGTGCCGGTCAATATCCCAGGGGATCAATTGTATCTTTTTATTTTTCGTATTTTCCCAAATCTCATAACTTCTAGCCTTGATGCTTTCCTCTTTCAAATTTCCTTTACTGAGGTAAGATGCCACCCCTAAGGTCAGTTGATCGCGATTAACTCGCCTCCAATCGCCGGATTTATCGGGCGGTACAAATCGATTTCGATCTTTTACCTTTCTTCTGAAGATTGCTATAAGATCAAACCATGCCAGTGGCGATAGCAACATGGGAATAAATGTAAAGCCAAGGAACTTGTTGATTGCTTTGGCGCGTTCCTCTGTGTCGCTATAACTTTTATTGATGTTAGTACGCGAGTAATTCACCTTCATTGCTAATATGATGCCCCCGAGTACGAAGGCAAAATATGGTGTGTGCTTTACTTGGTAGATATACTCTAAGTTATGAAGCAAGAAGGCAAATAAGAATACGGTCAGAAACATCAATATTCCCATACAGCCCATGCCAGCAAAGATGGGTAAAAAAGGATTCTTTTTGTTTGGTGAGCGGATCAGACTTGAAGCGACAACGTGCACATAGATATAAAACAGGGCAAACATCCCCAAGATTAAAAGGGAATTTTTCAAATAAACATTTCGTAAGCTCCAGAATGGCGTCGCCTCAGGTAATCGCGCCTCTAGTTCTGCGCGGATGTCGGGCGACAACAACACCTCCGAAATAAAATTGGCAGCATCGAGGATTCCTTGATCATATTCATTCGCTTGGAATTCAGGGACCAGATACTTCTCCCCGATTCGCTTCAAATATGCGTCCGGCATGGATGCCTCCATACCATAACCTGATATAAATCGATATTCACGTCTATTTATGGCTACAAATAACAACAAACCATTATTTGCTTCTTTCTTTCCAATCCCCCACTTATTAAACAAATCAAGCGCGAATTGAAAATCACTATCGCCAACATAGTCGTTGACTACCACGATTGCAAATTCAGCACCCGTCAGCGAATCAATTCGTGCAGCGAGGCGATCGAGTTCTGCTACGCTCGAGCCCGACAGAATGCCGTTTGGATTCGAAACATAGTAATCCTGACCTCTGGACTTTGGACTCGGCAAATTATCAACGGTATAGGGTTCTGTATAAACCAGGGACTCCTGCATCGAAATCGCTGGATCAGTAACTAATTGCCCTAAAACTAATGTTGGAGCAAAGAGAGACAAGTAAATTAGTACATAGATGAATTGATTTATGATCCTCGAATGTGTCATATAGGGATTAAATATCTTTACTAAACATAGTGATAATTACGCAAATATTGAAGAAAGGCGATAAGAAATTAACGATAGCGAAGGAAAGCTGCAAATCTGTCAGTTTGCAAACCAAAACTGTAAATACTTAGTTACTAAAGTAATCTTAATCCATTGTTTACCGTCTTACTAAAGGAAATGCCGAATATGGTCTATTATTTGAATGAAAGAAATCATGATGACGAAACTT
>JBEBRI010000016.1:0-37787 GCA_040394915.1 Sphingobacterium sp. | reverse complement strand
CTTCTTTCATATATTTATGATGAAAAGCTCCGTGTAAATGTTCAATCTCAATTTTCTCTAAAGCTGAGAGTAAACCCTTTACTTTATAATCGGATTCAAACTTTTGCAATAAGATAGAGATGGTTTCTAAGTCGGAGTCTTCTAATTTTTGAATTAATAGATTAATTTCTTCTGTTGTCTCAACTATTTTAGACGACTTGGTTGCACCATCAGTCACCACAGAAATAGCATTTAAGTGAATATACAACTTACGTATTTCATAAATTGATAATTCTTCTGTAAATATTGGTATGCCAAAATCATTAATTGCATAAATATTAAATTTAAGCGACTCATCGGCAACGTCACTTTTAATACCAGAATAATTTATAAATAATCTTTTGTTATTTCCTCTGAAAATTTCTAGATGATATGGAGTGCTCATTTTATATTTTTTCTATTACATCCTTATATCCTTCCCACTCAGGGTTATATTTTGGGTTTAATTCCGTAAAAGTTTTGTCTGTAATATTAACGTTTGAAAGTTCTTCAATATTAAATAATCGAAATTCGGGAAATGGACTTGTTTCTTTTGAATCAGAAACTCCATCAATTTGAACTACGTGAATTTTGGTGCTTATTTTGCCTTCTTTTGAAGATAAAATGAAAACTGCATAAGGTTCTCCAATTCTTTTCCCTGGCGTTTTCCCTGGTTTATTGTACTCAAATTCGATAATTTTTTTTTGTTGGATTGCTTGAATTAGCTTGTCTAAAGTATTCATATTTTATGTTAATTGGGTTTGATGCTTTCAAATAGCATTTGGTTTTATGAAACTAATATACTATTTATTTCGCGATACCTCCATCATAGGCTCATTTCGCTTAATATTTTCAGAAACCTACTAACCTGTTTATATTCAGTCAGTTCTTTATCTAATTTGGAAAATTCTGCGAAGCAAAACTATAATTCATAGTTGTCATGAATAACGAAATACTTCTCTGTTTCCAAAAAATATAGATCGATGCAAATAATATAAATAATAGGAAAGATTGGTGAAAGCCTAATTAGATAGCATATAAGGAATTGCAATCAACAAAGCTTTCAAAACTCTGTCAAAAACAGTTTAATTAGTTGAGATTTACAAGAAATGAAATGGAGAAAAAGTGTCATAAAATAAAAAAAGCCCAACTAATGTTGAGCTTTTCAAAGTCTTTGCGGAGAGGGCGGGATTCTACAGCCGTATTTTTTTGAGCAGATTCTTTGGTAATAGTGCATTTTTGGGTCATTTTAGAGGGATTCAATTTTTACAAATTCAACAAAATGGTGGGACTTTTGGTGGGTGTTTTTTACCTATAGCTAAGCATTATTAAACAGATATACAAAGCATAATATAGCGCCAATAAAATGACACATCATGGTGATAAATTGCATTGATCTAATCTTCTTAGCGTTTTCTTCCTTGTTTTTTTTCATAGTCTTTAATCGGTATTGACCGAAAAAAGCAATAACAAAAAACATCCCTGTAAACAATATATAATTTATCATATATTACTACCCCGCATTTTTTTTATTTTTCTCTTTTATTTCTTTCCGTAATCTTTCAATTTCGGAAGTCATTAATTCAATTAAAACACGATTATCCGTTAATGATGTTTCTTGGACAGGATTTTGTTGATAAGAATCATTATTTAACATTTCCTGCTCACCAAAGAGTAACCAATAACGATTTAAGATTTCAAAACCTTGTAATGTATTCATTACAGTTTTTAGACCTACATTGTTCTTTCCTTTTAAAATTTCGGCCAGACCACCCCTCGTCATACCAGTAATCTCGGCAAACTGTGATGTTGATCTTACTATTTTCTTCTCAATGCAGTATTCGTAAAATTTTAAGAATCTGCTTGTTACATCGGATATATCCATTTTTGTAATTTTTTCCTTCAATTATTATTGTTTTTGTAAGGAAAACATTCTACATTTGTGTTGTTACATTTCTAATCACTCAAATATGCACATTAATTCTAATCCATACAAAATAGCGAGCCGTGAAGAGTTAGAGTTTATCCGACATAATCTTATTAGAGGAATGATTTCCTTGATAGTATATAGAACCCGTGTACCGAGGTGGAAAGTTCTGTATGAACTCGAACGTTACCCTGTAAAACAAGATGAAAATATAATTCAGGCAGCTAGAGAGATTTTGTATGTAGTGACTGGACTTGATTTTCAGGCTGAACTGGTAAAACGTATTAAAAATCATAAAATATAAGGGTTATAAATGTCTCTCAATGCAACCATATTAGAATTGTCTAAGCAGATTACATATCTGCAAACTCAATATGATGAATTGATGGACGAAAACCAGCAAATCAAAGCTGAAATCCAAAAAACTAAAATCAAGAGAAAAAACGAAAATCGTAAGTCTGAAAGCCTCAATCTTCATTTCCAAAAATCGGTCGAGGCTCTCAGACAAAAACGACTTAAAGAGTTTGAACAAGAGTTTCAGGATGATCTGTCAATCATTCGGAAACGGTATCCGCGATGGAAACCTACCCTTTAGTTCTTTGACATGCAGAGGTAAAACGCTTCCTAATGACAAATTAGGAGTGGAGCGTGTTCCCCATTATCATCATATATGAAATGGGTTGAGCTGCCGGCAGATGCGATGACTGTTTTCGAAACCGTTATCTAATCCTATCCGTACGGATAGACGTTATGACCTCGTTCACGATACTCAAAAAATGAATATCAAAAATATAGCTGATAGTTGACATTAATGTGTCTAGGTTCGAAACTGACTATCAGCGCAAATTGATAAACTATAACTACAAATATATGGAAAATATTACTCAACTCGGAAGAATAGACCGAGCTATTGCAGAAAACCTTTCCGATATTAGAGTGAGCTTTGATGATTATGCTGGGTTAGCTTTAGACTTTATCGTTTTTATTTCCCACCGAATCAAGTTTGACCTTTTTGGGTACACGCGCTTTACATTAGAAGAGTTTTGCAAAGCCACAGGGAGGCATCGATGTGATTTGTCTCAAAAACTACCTGAAAAATATCTTTCTATTAAGAAGCCTCATGTAATCGAAGGATATCGATTCGATACCGTCTTTGAACATCTGTTAATTCAGCTTATGAAGACGAATCTCCTTTTCAGTAACGTTTATACAACACATGAAAAGGGTGATGTTGTCAAAATTGAATCAATAAGAATTATACGGGATGTAAAACTTAATTTTAACCGTAAGGCCAATGAAATTAAGCGGTTTGAAGTAAGGTTAAGTCCTGAGTTGCTTGATGGTTTTTTTAGGAGATATTACACAATTGATACGGCCGCATACAAGCTTGCCGGTAAAGGAAAGGGGCGCGAACGTCGGCAGACGGTTGTGGTTTTTCTTTCTGTTCTACGTCATGTTCTATTATCTAAAAACACAACTACAACCATCATCCCTATTTCCGCTCTAGTCGAATATCTGAACATAGAAAACATGAAAAGTTTTCATCAGAAAGAGGCTATAAATAAGGTTTTGTTGTTTATTCGTGACAAAGCAGATTTCCCTTTTAATTTTGAGTTTATATCAGGAAATACAGGGTATCAATACTTAATTAAGTTAACCTTTTTGTCAGTATTTTCAAAGGCGTCGTTGATCAAAGAGCATAACTTTTATTACTCGTTGATGGACGACTTGAAATTAATTTATAATTCCAAATACAACAACTTAAAGAACCATCCAGATAAAGAGCCCTTTCAGGCATGGCTTACAACAAGTCGCGCAGAGACAAAGGAGAAGATGTCTGTTTTGAAGAAGGTGTATTCGAAATATTTTTCAATTAATCTTACAGACAGTCAAGCCCTTAATCTCTATACTAAAGGTTTTGTTAACCCTTAGATTGCTGTTGGGGATCTCGATAATTGCTGTTGGGTATCTCGATAGCGCTGTTGGGTATCTCGATAATTGTTGTTGGGTATCTCGATAATTGCTGTTGGGTATCTCGATAGCGCTGTTGGGTATCTCGATAATTGTTGTTGGGTATCTCGATAATACTGTTGGGTATCTCGATAGAATTGTTGGGTATCTCGATCGTTGTTGGGTATCTCGATGGTCTTCTCATTATAAAACCTCGAAAGAAAGGTTTAAACGCGGTTTGCTGTTGGGTATAGCGAGCATATATATACTACTATATAAAGAAAATAACCTAATACATACTAAAGGAAAATTAATTCGATCAAATACTTTAAAAGTCACAACATTGATAAATAACAAGGTGTCGTTATGCGAATATTTGATTGTAGTGGCTTTCGAAAGAGAAAGGAAAAAAATGAATATATCAGAAATTAAAGATACGGTATTAATATCCGATTTTTTAGCTAAAGAGGGATTTACTCCTGTCCGGCAAACTGGCGGTCAACTCGCATATAGAGCACCTTATCGTGCCGATGGTGATCCATCACTAGTCGTAAACGACAAAAAGGGGATGTGGTACGATCACGGTGAGGGTGTCGGTGGAAAGATAATTGATTTGGCAATGAAGATTTATAATACGAAGGATGTCGAATTCACTGTCGGACGTATAAATAAGTTATACGGCAATGTTCCTGTTGAGCAAATTCCCTCTCGAAGTAATTTGGTGGCGCGTGACGAGCGTAAACCACACGAAATAATCAAGACCAAACCATTAGGCAATAACTTCGCTATAACGTCTTATTTGGACTCGCGAGGGGTTTTGGAAGAGGCTATTAAATCGAAACGTATTGTTGAAGTCTATTATGACCATATCAACGACGCCGGTGATAGAAAGCGTTATTTTGGTGCTGGTTGGAAAAATGATGCTGATGGATATGACGTCCGTTCAAAATACGGCAAAATCTGTATAGACACCAAAGACATGCTGTTTATGACAGGAACTTCCGGCAGAACAAATGTATTTGAAGGGATGATGAATTTCCTTTCTGCTGTCAAAGAGAAGTCTGTTAATTTCAAGGATACAAATATCGTTCTAAATACACTCTCTTTGTCCACAAGGGCTATTTCTAAAATAAAGCAAAACTCGCCTTTGGAAATAAACCTTTTTCTTGATAACGGACAAGGAGGGGACAAATTTACAAGAATGTTTTCCGAGCATTTCCCCTCGTTGAATGACAAGCGACATATATATGAAGGTTTCAGTGATTACAACGATAAGGTCATGGCAGACTTGGAAAAAAAAACTATAGGACATAAATTGTAATCATAACTTCATTATACAATGAAATAACAATACTTTGATATATTGATTTTTTGAAACAATGATTTCAATATACCACTATATAATGAAACAATCATATAGTGGTTTCTTAATTTAAAGAAATTACGATATCAACATCTATTGATACATTGATATATTAAGACCTTGATATATCGGTATTATACTATATACAAATCAAAAAGCTACTTAATCACAAAACCGAAACACTACAATCCACAGCATTAATAAACATTTAGAAAACGTTATGGAAGTATCATTAAGTGCCGTGTTTTATTCCGTTGGAAACTTCTCGGTCTGCTTTCTATTTCGCCAGCGTGGACGGCGGCAACGATCTTAAAGATCAACTTCCTTTTTTAAAGTGCAGGATGTGTTTTTCGGTCCCTCAAAACTCCTGCCGACAAAAGTCGGGGCAAAAATTTCGCAACTCAATTTTGTGGTATGAAGATTAATAATAACAAGAATAAAGGCGGAAGACCATTGCTTAAAGAAAACGAAAAAAAAGACGCTTTAGTAAAAATATATTGCCGAATATCTGAAAAGGAAGCAATTGTAAAAGCCGCTAGATCGGCAGGTCTTACTGTAAGCGATTATGCAAAAAAGCGCATGCTCGGAGAAAAGGTCGTTTTGAATTACGGGGATATTTTCAAAGAGCTCCACGTAATTGGTACAGAATTTTCAAGGGCTGGCAACAATATTAATCAATTGGCAAGGCATGCAAATTCGTTAAATAAAGTTGGTAAGCTGGATAAATCAATCGCTGATAGTTTCAATTTATTATTGTCAGATTATGTAAAAAAGAACGAAGAAATTAGAATCGTCCTTCGAAAATTAACAAGGGAGTTAACGAAATGAATGCTATTATACTTGACAATAAAAAGGGAGGCACATCCAGTGCTTCTAAAAATTTTGGGGGGATCAGATATAATATCAATAAGATGGATACTGGAAAAGGCGAACTTATGGCCTTGCGGAATTTTGGCGCGTTGGGAAGTGATACAGTCGTAGAGCCGGCGGCGGTCAAACAATATTTGAGTGCGGTTGCAAAACTAAATCCAAACAAAGAAAAGAAGCAATTTCATGCTGTAATTTCGTGTAAAGGGAAGGAGTATGATAAAAATCAGCTCACTGACGTAGCCCATGATTGGATGGACAAAATGGGTTATGCCAATAATCCCTATATTGTCGTTTTTCATAATGATACTGAAAACAACCATGTTCACATTGTCTCTGTCCGTGTCGATATCAATACAGGAAAGTCCATTCCAGACGCTTTCGAAAATGTTCGGGCCGTTAAGAATATAGATCAAAGCATGAAGGAAAAATACGGTATCGACCGTAAAGCTGAAAAGCTTGATTTTTCCGATTATAGAGTTACCACGCTACCACAGTTTAAGTTGCTATATGAAATAACTGGACATACAGCTATGGAGGTTAATGGTAAATTGAAAATAATGAAGGAAGATCGTCTGAATTCCTCCTTCGATTTAAATGGTTTGGCCTATAACATTGGTAAAAACAAGGAGGACGATAAAAGAAAAAATCAATTAAAAGCAATTCTATCTAAATATTTGCCTGATTTTGAAGGGGCTTTACATCCTGTACACCAAAAACTCTCCGGTGATAGAAAGGGTAATGTCGTCGGTTATAAATCTGACTTCACTGAATTTATGAGGGAACGATTTGGGTTGCAATTTGTTTTTCACCATAAGGAAAACCAACCACCTTACGGATACACTATCGTTGACCACAAGGCAAAGGCTGTGTTTAAGGGTAGCGGAGTTATGAAACTCACCGAGCTTACTAGGTCGCCCGATCATAAGGTCAAATTGACTTATCTTGAAAAGAAGTTATTAGACTTGAACGGGTACAACTCCGAGTCTTTAAGTCATATGAAAATTTTGGCTAAAAAATTCAAAGTCCCATTATATCGAATACCGGTTTCTGATAGAAAAATCTCTGATGTAGAAAAGGCTTATTATAAAGATCTCTTAGCTTTGTTTCTACGGGATCACCATATTTCAGCTTTGAAAGACATCAATATGGAGGCGGTACGTGAAGACGGAAAGTGGTATGTCTTGGACAACGGATCAAAAACAATACTTGACGCTGATGAAATTCTCGCTCCCGATGAAATACAGTCACTAGATCATGAACATGGTCTTAGTACACAAAATCCCCTTCCAAATATCGATGTTCTTAATCCATTTTCTGGAATTGCGGCTATAGCGGGTACTATTACGCCGGATAGAGAAGATAAACCGAAAAGACGTAAAAAGAAAAAAATATAGGTATTCAATCATTATTGGCCTAACCAATAAAACAGCCGTGACAAAACTTGTCTCGGCTTTTTTTATACACATCAAAATCAGAAATCATGGTAATACTATTCGGAAACCAAAAAGGCGGAGCTGGAAAAAGCACCTTAGCCATGCTGTATGCAAATTATCTTTCGCTTGTGAAAAAAGAAAAGGTCACCGTCTTAGACATGGACTATCAAAAATCCTTACTGTCTCGATACGAGGATGCAAAACCCCTAGAAAACCCTGAACCATATGAGGTGGTTGATTTAGACCTCGAAAAATTTCCATTGGTCTATGAGGTGCTTTTTTCAGAGGACGATCACCATATCATTATCGACTTGCCGGGCAAGATCGACGACGATCACTTGATCCCTGTATTACAGGCGGCAGATGTAATAGTTATTCCTTTCCATTATGATAAACTTACATTTCAGTCTACCAATCTTTTTACTAAGATAGCTCATGAACTGAATCCCCAATCAAAAAAAATCTTCATACCTAACCTGATAAAAAATTCGGTTAAGTATGATCTTAAATCCGGTGTAGACGAGCACTTTTCCCAATATGGCGTAATTACTTCCCATGTTCCGCATAAGGTTGCATTACAAAGGTTGACCACCCGTGATCTTCCTTCGGAACTGCTTCCGATAGTTGAACCGCTATATGAAGCTATAACATCTTAAAAAAATCAAAATGTCGACAATGAAATCCATCGCCGATAAGTTGCGTGACAAGATGAACGATCCACCGCTTACGGCTGTAAAGAAAGAAGCTCCTGTCCAGCAGGAAAAAATTGAGAATCTTCAAAATAAAGATCAACATACTAAAAGAAAGGAGGAAACAAAAGAGACTAACCCTAAAATTCAGAAACCAAGAAGCGTCAAAAGTGGTCAGGATATTTCGCAATTGATAAATGCATTATCCTTCGACAGCGAAACAAAAGAACCCAAACAAGTACCCATCAGATTCCCATCATCGATCTATAAAAGGCTTCGTCTTCTCGGTGAAGAGGCAAGTATCCAAAAGATAACGGTTTACGCTGTTAACCAGCTCATGGAATCGGAAGAAATCAAGGAAAAATTAAAGAACATCTTAAAAAGTTTAAATGAATGACATGGATAACATTTACGGTATATCTTCTAGTGGGATATATCGTGTACTACACGCTTAACGTGCTTTTCGACCTTTTGAAAAAACCTACAACATCCGCGGGTGAAATCGAAACACTTACTGTCTCGGATGTAATAGAAACAATCGAGGTTGATGATGATGAAGAGGACGTGGTGGTAACGGAGAACAATTCGGGAAAGGAAATAGAACAATCAAATATCAATTTAAAAAAGGAGGTAACGGAAACCCAAGAAGAAGAACAAGAAGAACAGGAACAAATAATCCCTTCGACAGTCGTAGCGGAAGTTTCAAAAACCGGCGGTATATCTATCACCAATTTGGCTAAACTGTATCGGGAAGAATCTATACGCGAATCAAATAAATTACCATTCGCATCCTAAAGCTGGACGGAAAACGTTCGGCAAAAACCAAAAAATCAAATTCAGTTACATTTTTTATTAATCAATAATCATTTTTATTATGCTTTCAAAAAAAGTAAGTTTTGCTAAACAAGGTTTAGCTACAATCGCAATGTTAATTTTTGCAGTCTCTGCTAATGCGCAATCGGGTGATTTTAATCAGGGACTATCCCAAGCGACCGGAGAAATCACAAGTTACATTCCTACTATCGTTAATTTAATTATGGCAATTGGTGGTATTGTTGGGGTAATCGGAGCGATCCGTATCTACCAAAAATGGAATAATGGCGATCAGGATATCAATAAAGAATTGATGTCTTTTGGCGGAAGCGCATTGTTCTTAATCCTAGCACCTATCGCAGTTCGGGCCATCTTCGGAGTTTAATCATCTCGGTATGGCAGAAAAGCGAGGTTTTGCTGTTTACAAGGGGCTGCAGAAGCCCCTTGTTTACAAAGGATTTAAGGGTAGATATATGTATTGGGCTATAGGTTCTGTTGCGGCAGGTTTATTCCTAGGTGGAATTGTCGCCACCATTATAAATTTCGTAGTTGGTTTGATGTTGATGGCCGTTGTTTTCGGTGGAGGGATTTTTTACACCTCACAGAAACAAAAAAGCGGTCTCTATGACAAAACACGAAATTTTGGAATCTACGTCCATAAAACCAATTTAAGAGGAATTAGACATGTCAAAAGTAAAACTAATTAAACAGCCGTATCTGGGTATCGAAACGCAAGATGACGAAATGCACCACCTTCTTGGTCTCGACGGCGAAACAAGTGTCGTTTTTAAGATTTACAATAGTGTTCAGCAATATGCGGCCAATTCGGAAGAATATTTCAACTACCATAATTCGATACTAAACGTTATCAAAATTTTGGGTGAAGGTCACATTATCCAAAAATTGGATGTGCTTTCTAAAGGATCATACAACGAGAGTAATTCCACGGAATACTTGCAGAAGAAATATGATGAACATTTTAGAGGCCGTGCATTCAATATCATTAACACTTATTTAGTGTTGACTAAAGCTTGGACAAAGAAGAAACATAAAATGAAAGTAGGGGATGAAGAATATAAAGAATTCAAAGCCTCTATATTCAAAATTCAACAAGCTTTGGCAAGTGCTGGGTTCAAACCAAAATTGTTAAGGTCGAAGGAAATTGATGTGTTGTATTTACGGACGCTAAATATGGACTTTGTAAAAAAGGCCGTAACCCTCGACAACTTTGCCCCAAGTAATAAGAACATTATGATCGGCGATAGGGTAGTGAAATCTATTTCACTCATAGACATCGACAGAATCGATCTTCCGGAGCAAGTAACTCCGTACATTGAAACCTCGGATACCGAAGCAATGCGTGGCTTTCCAGTCGATACGATGGCGTTCCTACATAATGTTCCATCTTATCAAACTATTATATACAATCAGGTTATAAAGATTCCTGATCAAGTCAAGACCATTCAAAAACTCCAACTGAAACAGAAGCGTCATGCTGGAATTCCTGATCCGGAAAATGAAATATGCATCGAAGACATTGAGCGATTATTAACGGATGTAGCGAGGGAAAACCAAATGCTCGTGCATGCGCATTTCAATATCCTCGTCTGTTCGGAGCAAGAGGAATTGCAAAAAGCGGTTAATTATATAGACAACGCACTTTTCCTTCAAGGGGTAATCCCTTCAAAAAATTCATATAACCAATATGAACTTTTTCGCACCGCTTTGCCAGGAAATGCGGTTGATATTAAGGAATACGATTTGTATCTAACAACCGCCGATGCGGCGCTTTGCTATTTTTTTAAAGAAGCCCTGCCCGTCTCTGAACCCGCACCTCGGGGTTTTTCGATTCGGTTTACAGATCGGCAGGGCGTTCCAATCCGGATTGACCCAGCAGATTACTCTAAAGATGAAGGTCGGATTAACAATAGAAATAAGTTTGTCCTTGGTCCTAGTGGTAGCGGTAAGTCCTTTTTTATGAACTCTATTATAGAACAATATTTGCTCTTTAATATGGATGTCGTAATTGTCGATACGGGTGATTCCTATTCCGGAACCTCTTCTTACCTTGGAGGAAAGTACATAACCTACAAGCCTGAAAAACCCATTACAATGAATCCTTTCATAATTGAAGAAAACGAATACAATATCGAGAAAAAAAACTTCTTACAGTCGTTGATTGCCTTATTATGGAAAGGCGTAGATGGACAGCTTACACAGGTGGAAGAAGATTTGATTTCGGATGTTATTACTCAATACTATCAAACTTATTTTTCTAAAAAAGAACAGGGGTGGATAGAAAGCGCTTCAATGACGGAATTAGAAACTCACCTACGTAACTTAGGTGTAAACACACAGCTTCTTTTCGAAGAAGCTAAAGCTTCGACTGTCAAAGCGGCCAAATGGGCAAACAAAAATTATTACGAATTGCTTGGTTTGGCTCAGGGCGCTACATCAGAGGAAATAAAGACTTCTTTCAGAAGAGAAGCAAAAAAACACCATCCTGACACCGCGGATGAAAAAGAAAGTCCAGATGCCTTTTCACTTATCACGGATGCCTATGAAATCCTGAATGATCCGGATTCTAGAAAAGAATACGACAGGGTTAAAGCTGTCATGAAGATTGAAAGTGTAGAAGAATTGGAGCTAGAGGAAAATGATCCTTATGAAGCGATTTATTCGTTGACCAAATTCTACACCGATATCCTCAAACAAAAAGCTAGTGAATTAGAAGAAAAGTACATGATCACTCGTCTGGATTTTAATTCATTTTATGAGTTTTCCTTATTTCTTATTCCACTGATCAGGGAACGATCCAAAATACATTTTGATGTTGATGAATATCGTTTTGTCTTGAAAAAGTTCTATAAAGGCGGTGAGTTTGAATCCATTCTTAACGAACAAGCCGATTCTAGTTTATTCGACGAACGGTTAATTGTCTTCGAAATTGACAATATAAAAGATAATAAGATTTTATTTCCCATTGTAACCTTGATTATCATGGATGTATTCATACAGAAAATGAGGTTTAGGGAAAACCAGCGGAAAGCTTTGATAATAGAAGAGGCTTGGAAAGCTATCGCGTCTCCTATTATGGCTCCACAGATTGTTTATCTGTATAAAACGGTAAGGAAACACTACGGAGAAGTAATTGTGGTTACTCAGGAACTCGATGATATAATCAGCAACGAAGTTGTAAAGGACAGTATCATTAACAATTCGGATACTTTCTGTTTGCTGGATCAAACGAGATTCAAAGATAACTACGACAAAGTGGCACAGGTGCTTTCTTTGAACGAGGTCGAGCGTCGGAAAATTTTTACGGTAAACAATCTTAATAACAAAGACAATAGAGGCCCATTTAAGGAAGTGTATATAAAAAGAGGAACAACCGGTGAAGTTTACGGGGTAGAAGTTTCCTTACATCAGTATTTAACATATACTACGGAAAAGCCGGAAAAGTTGGCCGTTGAAAAATATGTCCATGATTTTGGAAGCTATCCAAACGGACTTGACGCTTTTGTTCATGATATGAAAAAAAGCGGTTTACCATTTCCTTCATTTGTAGGATTGGTGAATTCAGTGAAAAATCCCATTGGAAGTAAAGGGATAGAAATACTTCATGCAATACGGAAGCATTACGGTAGCAATGCTCCAACTGTTTTCTCCCAGCGGTTTACTAAATCCAATATGTTGTATGAAGACTGGATAAATACCTACAATGCCAAAGAAGCAGTATAAGCTTAATCATTAATTCTGATTTCTAACACATGAAAAAAGTAATCTTACTATCGCTTATTTTCGTATCAGTAGGTGCTACAACAATAGCGCAAACGATATACTTGGACGCCTCTGTCATCGTTGCTTTAGATACCTATGACCGGAGTTTAAAGGCAAAACAGGATGATACCCATAACCTACAACAGCGAATTCGAAATGGACAAACTTTCGTCCAAGCCCAGCTTCAAACAGCCAACAACTTACACGAGCGATTCCTTAAAGGTCTTACTGAGGTAAATAGTGTGATTAGAGATGCTTTGGCGGTCAAAAGAATTTATGAAGTTTCAAGCGATATAATCGCAGAACTCCAAGATGCCGTTCGCGTAACGACTGAATATCCTCACTATGCCATCTTTGCAAGTCGTGCAATCAACAATTTTAGGCAACGGTCAATTAGCCTTTCAACCGACGTGACAAGAGTAATAACCGGCGGTGAAAACAACCTTATGGACGCAGGAGAACGGCATAGACTATTGGCCGAAATTCTTGTAGAGCTTAGGCTCATGAGAGGCGCGGCTTACGGTATTAGCTTTTCGATAAAGCGTGCCGTTCAAGTAGGTTTCTTCAAGAGTTTAAATCCTTTTCAAAGTTGGGTAAACCATGATGCGCACCTTATCAGAGGCATCCTTGTCGATGCCGCTGCTATATAGTTCTAAATCTTTTTCAAATGAGAAATTTAATATTCGTGTTTCCTCTTTTGTTTCTGACAGCTCCGTTTTCGAGCAATGCTCAGGTTTACATTGATGTCCTGACAGCACCACAGATGTTGATAATGGCAGGTAACACAGGAGGTGGAATTCGTGGTGAATTCCAACGCACAAACGACAACCTAAACAAAATACAAGAAGCACAACAGTTTCTAAATGCAAAACTCGCCGTGGTTAATGACCTACAAAGAAGGGTTCATCGAGGTTTGACAGAAGTGTCGGGAACGGTCAGAAATGGCTTAAAGGTTAGACAGATTTATGAAGCATCGGAAGACATTTTGGCGATGTTGACAGAAACAGGAAACTTAGTCTCATCACATCCCCAATACGCAGTTTTCGCAAATAGATCTGCTTCTAATCTTAAACTTCGAGCAATCGGGCTATATGGTGAGGTTGCTAATATATTGAAAGAAGATGATAACAATCTTTTAAGTGCCGGTGAACGGCAGCAGTTACTTAATAAGGTCTACGGTGAATTATTGCTCATGAAAGGAGCAGTGTTCGGTATAAATTTTTCAATCAAGTCCGCTTTAAGAAACGGGTTTTGGCGTAGCTTGAATCCTTTCAGAACTTGGATGAATCAAGATGCTCAAATCATGAAGGATATCATTCGAAACACCAATTACTTAACTAATTAGATAACCATTAAAAAAGGGCTATGAAAAAATTATGTTTAGCATTGCTACTCACAGGGTGTGCCTTTTTTAGCACACAAGGACAAAATTATATTTCCTATTATCTCATGCATGAAGCGATTGACAACACTTTGGGAGAAGAAAAGAGACAGCGAAAAATTCGCGATGAACAAGTTGTTGTTACGGGATTGGAGAACACTAACAAAGTAGAGGCCGGAAAACTCGAAAGGACGTATAGTAAAATCGTATCAAGGTTAAGTAAGCTTGGCCTTGCCATCGACGCGGCATTTCTAGTGCAGGAGGCTTACCCTGTGCTTAATAGCATTATTACAACGCAGGAAAGGGTTGTTCAAAGGGTAAAGGACTATCCACATATTGCACCCATCGCCATCGAAAGCGAAATTCAGGTCGTTAAAAAGGCTCATTCCCTCATCAATTACATGGCTGGACTAATGCTCTCAGTCGGTGATTTTGCAGGAATGAAGGCCGGAGATCGAAAACTTTTGTTAGGCCATGCGCTTAGTGAATTAAAAGAAATCAATCGGTTTTCCTTTACCATTCTCTCCAATATTAACGGACATATTTTAGCAGAAAGGCTTCGTAAAGCATCCTTTGACTATTGGATTAACAGGGAAAGGAATGTGGTGATCGATATTATTCACAACGCAAAAACATTATAATCATGAAAAACTACATTCTCTTGTTCTTTTCTTGTTGTGCCTTTTTTAGCGCACAGGGACAAAGTTATGTTGTACTTTACTACGATACCGATCATTACGCTTCTTTTGTCGAGAATCATGCTATGCGAATTACACAGGAAAAAATTCTACAGAACCAAACAAAAGCCATAAACGACAATATGACCCAAATCAATGACAACATGAATAAAGTGATTTTGATCAAGGATATGGTTTATAGATATCTCACGGAGGTCAATGAGGTGTTAAAAGACGGTCGACAAATTAGATACATCATAAGTCTTGTAGACAATATCATCCAAGAATCTCGGGGTGCTATAAACGATGTCGCTGACGCGCCGGAATATCTTGTCTTTACTACAAAGTCCGTCAACATGCTTCGCTTACAGAGTGTAGCTCTCTTTTCTGAAATAACGGATTTGATCAATAGGGGGGGGAGCGAGGTCATGATGAATAATGGCACTCGCGATGCATTGCTGACAGAAATCATCATTAGATTGAGGCTAATTCGAGGCGCTTTGTATAATATGCGGAGTACCATACGATGGGCAAAATTTGACGGATTTTGGAAAGGTGCAAATCCATTCAGGACATGGATCAACCAAGATAAATTAGTAATAAACAGAATTATCAGGGACTATGAATATTTGATGCGATGAAAAAACTTACTATACTTTCGGTCTTATTCATTCTTGCGGTTTCTACCATTGATGCACAAACAGTGAGAAGGATCAAAGACCCCCATTTAGCCGCCCAACAGAGAAGAATGGTGTTTCGGGCTTGGGGAAATTTTTTACCAAACCCTAAGAGCTATTGGTGGACAGGCGGTGTCAATATCAATCCACATTACACAGCAACTTGGAGTTATCTCGCACCTACTCAAAATCGGCGATATCGAAGCGGTGCGGATATTCGTCCACTTGGTCCAAGTGGACATCAAACAGTTCGTATGGGGCTTAATACAACATTTAAACAATTTTCTGATCAGTACAGAACATACACAGATTCCATAGCATCTGACGCAACAGCGGAACTTACTACGAGCTCCGGTATCTTTTCCACTATTGATCCCCTTTGGCGGTTGTATTATTCCAAGGAACTAAAAGGGCTATTGGATTATAATTTACCCAACATAGTTGCTTCATTATCAGAAACCGAAAGGTTATATCTGCAACGAACCCATTCAATAAATTGGTATGATGAGCAAATGCTGATGATGCAGGAAAAGCTTAATGCAGCATTCAACCAAGATATCGATAGAGGCAGCCGTATAATAAACTATCACAATCTTTTACTCGATTATAGAAAACTTCAAAAAAGTTGGATGGCTAAAGTAATGCTTGCCAACAAGATGAAGGGAATACAAGACAGGTGGCATAAATCCACTGGTGCACCACCAGCGCAAGGGTTTAATCGAAATTCTACAACCGATAAGGAGCTAATGGAGGCCATAATGCACAGGGTAATTTACAAAATTGATTAAATATGAAAACGACAAAACGCAAATTTTCACATGCTATAGCGTTTATAATGATGCTATTGTTACCAATGCTTAATTATGCACAAGATGATCCCTTGGCCAATGAACCACCGCCTAACGAAGATGCCGCTAAAGCACTAGATTGGGCACAGGGTGGCCCGATATTCGAAGATTGGTTTATGGATGCCTTTCTTACGAAATATAAAGCCGTTGTTTGGGGCGAGTTCGACACGTTTATCAACGTGGCAAAGGCTTTAGGTGGATGCTTCATGATTGTGTTTTTTGGAATTCGATCATACGGTATGATGGTTGGGGATCAGAAATGGGAAATTCTTCCATTGCTCCGGCCATTCGGGCTTCTGATGATCATATTACATTGGCATGCTTTCGTATCAATGGTAAGCTTTCCAACCGATATTATGGCGTCAATGATGAAGGATAAGAATGACGCGCAACAAGAAGTTGTTACCAACACCCGATTTATCCGACACGAGTACCAAAAGGCAATGGTCGATAACCTCTATATGTTAGCTGCTGATGCGCAGTTGGCTGCACAAGAAGGCGAACAACTCAATGAAAAGTGGTACGAATGGATAGGCCGCGAACTTAAAGAGGGCTGGAATGAGATCATCGCACCAGCGATCGCGCTCCAACAAAAATTACAGCTAACCTTGCAGTTGACCCTTACTCTAGGGCTAGAATCAATTGCCTTGTTTATTTTGCGGATAGCTGTGTACGCCATTTTTGCCATTCAGATTATCTACTCGGGGATACTTATAATGCTCGGGCCAATATCTGTCGCCGCCAGTATCATACCGATGTTCAGGGACAGCTTCTCGTCATGGTTGTCTAGATTTATATCTATCAACCTTTATTTAACCATCGCCCTCATTGTGATGTTCGTCGGGGGACTTTTTCAGCAATTTGCGCTGGAAGCCGAAATTCTTCGATTTCAGGAACTTGTCACCCGAAGTGGCGACCTTGTTGCTGACGCAGAAACAAAATTAATTTGGTTGACTGGAAATGGCTTTATATCCTTTGGAATGGTAATCGTCACGTTTTTAATGACCGCGTTATGTATGGCTACCGTACCGTCAATCTCTACATGGATAGTTAATTCGACCGGTGTTACCTCGGCTGTAGGAACAATGGGTAGGGCTGGCGCGATCATGGGGGCTAAAATGGCTATGGCTTCAAAGATGCTATCCGGCGGCAAATAGATGCCTCAATCAATTCTATTCAAATTCATTGAATGGCGAACGAAAAAAAACGTTCGCCATTTCTTTTTAAACCCACAAACTATATGTCAATAATCAAAAATATAGAAAGCAAGATTAAGCTGGCTACTATAATTTCCGTGTTGTCCTTGGTCGTTTCGTTGGCAATTGTTATCACGGTTGTTGTATTCACGTCTCAACAAATGGCCGATGCGCGTAAATCAATTTACATCTTAGACAAAGGTACACCGATCCTTGCCAAGCAGACCGATCAACATGTAAATCGACCGGTGGAATACAAGGCACACGTAGACCTTTTTCACTCACTGTTCTTTAATCTGTCGCCTGACAACGATTACATAGAGTATCAGATGAAAAAAGCCATGTACCTTATTGATGAATCCGGAATCCAGCAATATAATAACCTGAAAGAAAAAGGATTTTATAATAACATCATGTCGTCTTCATCTGTCCTGACAATAACAACGGACAGCATTCAGGTTGACGTACCTAACAAATATTTCAAGTTTTACGGAACACAGCGGATTGATAGACGATCTTCCTATGTAATCAGGTCGCTAATCACCGAAGGCTATTTCCGTGACATCCCAAGAAGTCAAAATAATCCTCATGGTATCATTATCGAACGGTGGCGTACGCTTGAAAACAAAGATATATCCACCCGTACTAAAAACTCTTACCAATGAAAACTTTATTAGATAAGTTCAGGCTGGCTAAAGAAGGAGATAAAACCACAGTACAAGCATTCTTCTATGTAATGGTCGCTGTGATCGTGCTCTCTATTCTTTGGTCAGTATTATCATCAACCATTTTCAAGCCGAAATATGAACGACCTCACGCGGTTGCGACAAGCCCGATGGTTCCGATAGCTAACAGTTTCAATGGTGCGATGACAGGAGCAACCAATCTTATGGAAATCATGGACATCAAGGCAAGCATAGATTCCTTGATGATCAAAGAAACGTTGACAAAGTCTGATAGCCTTCAACTGATGTCGGCATTACGCCGGTTGGAAATCCTACACAAAAATTCAAAATAGAAAAACAATGAGAAAAATCAATTTTAAACAAGGAAGATATGTCTTACCACTTATGTTCCTTCCTTTCTTTTTCCTAGCGTTTTACATATACGACAGTTTTGCTTTAGATAAGGAAACCACCGTCATTGTGAAAAATGATGTTAATTCTGACCTTGCTCCCCCATCTGCGAATGTAACCAATGACCAGCTTGCCGACAAGATGGCCGAATACAAGCGGAATTTTAAAAACGGCGACGGCTACACGGCCATCAATCCGTTGCAAGCAGAACAGTCACAACGTCCGGAACTTGAATCCCTTTATTCTGACGATGAAAAGAGAATGCTCGATAGTCTTGAAAAAGAAATGGAAAAGGTGCGAGCTCGTGGAGAAGAGCCAAACACAGGTTTTCGTCCTAGGTCAGAAGATCTTTCGGAAAACGACAAGGTACTTCTCTCCATGCTCAACCAAAAACCTGAACAAAAGACTATCGACTATGAGGAAGAAAAACCGCCTAATCCAACTGATATGATGAAGGAGCAATTCAGGTTAATGGATTCGCTCGAAAAAGCTAATAACCCTGAATATCAGGAAGAGCTTCGACAGCAACAGCAGCTGGAAGAACATAAGCGACGATTGGAAGAATTGGAAGCAAGTAGGTTTTCTGTCCAAAAAGCCTCGATGACCAAAGGTATATTCAATACTATCAAGGCGAAGGATTCAGAGTCGTTTATAAAAGCAATCGTCGATGAGGACATAACGGTATATGCCGGAAGTAGAATCCGATTGAAACTCATGGAAGATATTTTGGTTGGTAAAGAGCTAGTTCCAAAAGGCACATATCTCTATGCGACAATCAATGGCTTTACACAGCAACGTATAACCTTTAACGTGGAATCGATTATGAAGGGAAGTAACATACTTCCGATCAATCTCGAAATCTACGATATGGACGGTATGCGTGGACTATATGTGCCGGCATCAGCCTTTAGGGAATTCACCAAGCAATTGGGAGGAAATTCCATGCAGGGCATGAACCTGACGACCTCGGGCACACAAGATCAAAGCCAGTTTTTAATGTCTACAATACAAAAGGCTTTCCAATCTACATCAACGGCAATAAGCAAGGTCATAAAGCAAAACAAGGCCAATATTAAATACTCCACATATATCTTTCTGATTGACCCACAAGAATTAAAAAACAAACAGCAAAATGAAAAAGCAAATTAATCTACTAGTCACACTTTTGATGATCTCAATATCATCATTTGCACAGTTACAGAAACCTTCCGATCTTCAAACATTGGCGGTGAGCGAAAGCGGAACTATTCATTTTGTTTCGCCCGAACCGATCCAATATGTCGACATCTCGACTAACGATTTTGTCGGGGATATTCCTGTAGACAACCTATTGCGTATCAAATATTTTTCATCTGAACCTGATAGCGCTTTGGTTGATTCAAGGCCTTGGGGGATAAGTGATACAAAGGTAGCCGTGGTTACCATTGTAGGACAATCTTTTTACGCACAATATAACTTGGCTTTCGACGAAAGAAATCACTTTCAATCAGGAATAACCAGTATTGAAATCTTGCCAAAGGACATGCGCGCTTTGGAATTTCCTGAAATGACACTTAACAGGACGGAAATGAAAAACTATTCATTGGAAGTCCTTTCACGTAAACGATCTTTCTTCAATGTAGCAGCCAAAGAGAATGGCATGCTGGTACACCTCAATAACATCTTTGCTTTTGGGGATTACGTCTTTCTTGACATTTCATTCAACAACAAGACTAAAATAAAGTATGACGTAGACGAATTTCGTTTTAACATCAAGGATAAGCGAATTACAAAAGCCACTAACGTGCAGGATATAGAAATACAACCCGTGTTCACCCTGTACAACCAGTCTTATTTCCGCAAAAACTATAGGAATGTTTTTGTCTTCAAAAAGTTTACTTATCCGAACAACAAAATACTTTCCCTACGTATGACCGAAGATCAGATTTCCGGACGGAGCGTTGAACTAAAAATAGATTACCGCGACTTACTAAATGCAGATACACTATGATCAGAATTCTGGTAATTGGCTTTTTTCTTTCGATAGTAGCTGTCGGAAAAGCACAGGACGGTGTCAAACACCTATTCTTTCGTGGTGGAGCAACGTATAAACTTGCCGGTCAAGCATCGGTAGGTTTTGACTTTCCTTCTAAATACCACAGTGCCTACGAGCTTGCACTTTCCTATTACCGTACGTCGGAGGACTACGAAAACGTCCTAATCGGGCTAAACTACAAACCGGTAATTGTAAGAAATAAGAACACGAATTTCCGCTTTCGGTTAGGTACGTATTTAGGAACTGATTTTGACAAATTCGTTGCCGCGCCTAATGCTGGCTTTGAATGGATAGTATCTGTTTCCGGTAAGGTAGACCTTATGTTCGCTAATAACAATGGCTTTTATTTTTGGGGAAAGAATGATCGCCGATGGCGCGTGGGCGCTGAATTTGGACTACGTTTTCCCCTCTAACTATTGTACGTGTCTATTACACACGTACAATAAATTTATTGTCATATTAAAATTAACTCTATGGAAGAACAAAAAGAACAACAGAAAATCTATGGCTTTTTACAGCTGTTCGTTTTCTTCTTTGTTACAATAGATGTATTAATTCACGTGTACTTGGAAAGTGGTCTATTCGGCCCACTTTCCATTCCCTTAGAACGATTGGGAGGAACATTGTTATTTACAGAGACACTTTATACGAAGTTCTTTACATTGCTGTTAATATGTCTTGTAGGCATCGGAACGTTAGCAAGGAAAAACCTCGAAGCTGATCCTAAAAAGCATGTAGCTATACCTCTTGCAATTGGCCTGATCATGCTATTTGGAAGTATCTTTTTCCTCGATAGGGCACACGCGGAAGAGCACCGTACGTTGTTTCCTTATACCAACACTTTCCAAGTGGTTTATATCGTGCTTTCATTTATAGGTGCGATTCTTACTCTCACCGCTGTTGACAATATCTCAAAGTTCATAAAATCTGGTTTTGGAAAGGACAAATGGAATGTTGAAGCAGAATCATTTATGCAGGATGTAAAAAAGATCGAATCCCCGACATCTATCAGCATCCCTATGCAATTCTATTATAAAAAGAAGGTCAGGGATGGCTACATCAACATAAATCCATTCCGTGGGGTTATGGTGCTGGGAACGCCCGGCAGTGGTAAATCATTTGGTGTAATAAATCCAGCTATAAGGCAACTTTTGGCGAAGGATTTTACCATGTGCCTTTATGATTTCAAATTCCCTGACCTTGCTAAGATTGCCTACTATCATTATTTACAGGCTAAACAAAGAGGACGCATGAAGAATTACAAATTCCATGTCGTTAATCTAAATGATGTGACAAAGTCCAACCGTGTGAACCCGTTAAATCCAGCTTATGTAAGGACATTGGCCGAGGCACAGGAGATTTCAACGGCTTTGGTGGAGGCCTTGAAGAAGGGTGATAAGGCTGGCGGAGCAGACCAATTTTTTACGCAGTCTGCAATTAACTTTTTGGCTTGTGCGGTATATTTTTTGGCTAAATATAAAAACGGACGTTATTCGTCCATGCCTCACTTAATGTCACTCTTGAATAGAAGTTACGAAGATATTTTTACGGTACTACTAACAAATCCGGAACTTCCGTCATTGCTTTCCCCATTTATGTCGGCGTTTCAGAAAAAAGCATTCGACCAACTGGAAGGGCAAATAGGTACACTCAAAATTTTTATTTCAAGACTTGCCACCAAAGAATCTTTTTGGGTTTTTTCAAAGGATGATTTCAACCTGAAAATTTCTGACCCAAAAAATCCAGCAATACTTGTCTTGGCAAATGACCCCATGACGCAGGATATTAATTCAGCTCTTTATGCGCTCGTCGTGAACAGGCTGGTAAGTCTAATCAATTCAAAGGGAAATCATCCCACCTGTATTATAGCAGATGAAGCCCCAACCTTATACGTTCACCGTGTTGAAAATCTCATCGCAACAGCGAGAAGTAATAAGGTGGGTGTCATAATGGGACTTCAAGAACTTCCGCAGTTCAAACAGCAATACGGAGACAAAACCGCTGAAACGATCAGCGCTATAATCGGTAACATCCTTTCCGGCTCAGTACGGAACAAGCAAACTTTGGAATGGCTTCAAACTATGTTTGGCAAAATAAAACAGGCTGGTGAAGGTTTGTCTATTGACCGGTCAAAGACTTCGATAAGCCTTAACGAGCGACTTGACTCACTTATACCGGCAGGTAAAATTGCTTCGCTCCAAACGTCTGAAATGGTCGGACTTATCGCTCGTGACGTGAAGAACAACGAACGATATACAGGTGACTATGTTTCTTCGGCCGTCCATTGCAAAATCAACCTTGATATTCGGGAAATCAAAAAGGAGGAAGAGAATTACCCCGAATTACCTACTTATTATGATTTTAAAGGCAAAACTGATGAGAAGCTCTTTGCAAATTACAAAAGAATAACCAGTGAAATCAAGCATGTTATTGAAGAACTAATGGAGGAACAGGAAACATGAAGTACTTAACTATAATTACGATGATATTGTTGTCTGTTGTTTCGTATGCACAGGACTTCAATTCGGTGCGGAAACCTCTTTTGTTAAACAAAGTGTCGGTTAGACCTATCATCGAACCTGACAGTGTCCAAGTGTCTAAGGATTCGCAACCGTCGAAGATCATCGATACGGCCAGTTTTACAAATTTCCAATTTCAACCGCTCCACAGATCACCTAAAATCATTGAGGAAAAGCAAACCATCGAGTTTTCAAAGCCTTTGGCATTTCTTTATAAAACGTCCAGTTACGGCATGCGTTTTCATCCAATATTAAAGAAATGGCGTTTTCACTCCGGTGTTGATCTAGCATCAAACGCCGATACTGTCTATTCGATGTTATCCGGAAAGGTAAAGAAATCGGGATACAGCCCAACATTAGGGTTTTATGTACGTACCGAACATTCCAATGGCAATATAGAAGTATTGTATGCCCATCTTTCGCAATATCATTATTTGGATGGAGAAAGCATAAGTGCAGGTCAACCGTTGGGTATAACAGGAAGTACCGGCCTTTCAACGGGAGACCATCTTCACCTAGGAGTCTATAAAAACGGAAAACACTTGAATCCGATCAAATTTATGTCGGAGATTTTACGATTTAATAACAACATAAGTACCCAAAACAATGAACATCAAAATAAAAGAAAAGGCAATTTTGTCATTGACGGCGATATCCGTGCCGGATACGCAAACTACCATCACGAGTGAAGAAGCTGAATTTCTTGAAATAGAACTTTGGGATAGTTCGGACATCGTAGAGGAAAGGAGGTTAACCGATGGCGCAGAGTAAGAAAAAACCACATTTTGAACTCGTGGCTGAAAAACTTATTGAACAACTTGAAAAAGGTACTTCGCCTTTTCAGAAGCCTTGGGACGATTATATCGAGCCGCCCTATAACCCTACTACTGACAAGCAGTACAGAGGATTGAATTCAATATGGCTTAGTATGCAGGGATTTACAGACCCTCGTTGGTTAACCTTTAAACAGGCAAAGGCAAATGATTGGCAAGTAATGAAAGGGGCTAAAGGATCGATGATCAGTTATGTAAAGCTATTTGATGAAAAAGTACTTAAGGACGAAAAAGGTAATACGCTCAAAGACGAACATGGACAGCCCTTGAAATCTGTTCAAAAATTGGATCGACCGATTATTACTTCGGCTGTTGTATTCAATGCCGAACAAATTAATGGAATTCAGAAACTCAAAATCGAAGACCGAGAATGGGCCGATCTAAACAGAGTCGAAAAGATCGTTTCGAATTCCGCAGTAAAATTACACCACGGGGGTACTTCCGCTTTTTATAATCCGATACAGGATTCTGTAACGATGCCACATAAAGATCGCTTCCCCGATGCTTCCGGATATTATGGCGTACTGTTGCATGAAATGGGACACTGGACAGGACACGGTTCACGGCTTGATCGTCCAATGGTCGCAAAATTTGGAACACAGGATTATGCGAAAGAAGAGCTTCGCGCAGAAATAGCCAGTTTAATGATGGGGAGCGAATTAAAGGTCGGCCGTGACTTCGGACAACATGCAGCTTATGTGAAAAGTTGGGTGTCGATCCTTAAAGACGAACCATTTGAGTTGTACAGAGCATCATCAGATGCACAAAAGATAACGGATTATATTTTGAACTTCGAAAATAAAAGGAATATCGAACAAAGTAAAGAAGCTTCTTTTATGCTTCATGATAGCGTCAGCTACAAGGATAACAGCTATAAGGTTACCGCTTTATTGCCAGCAAAGCGTATTGAGGTTACGGTAGAGTCAACAGGACAGATACTTAACCTTTCACCAAAGGATGGACTTTATAATTCTCTTTCCAACGCGATGGCTCACCAACAAACTACAAAAATCGAAAACGCTTCTTCCATTTCCGATTCTAATTCAGCGCTTTTAAACCCTGACCGTATCGAAGGCCACGGGCGTAAGCGTTAATTTTTCACCTTTAAATTTTATTTATAATGTCAAAATTTTCTATTGATGATCTTCCAAAGGAAGATTTAAAAGCCCTTGGTTTGCTTAAGGATGGCCAACTAACACTTGATCAAAAATCAACTGATGCGCTACTGAATGGACGCGTTACGCCGCTTTTACATTTACAAGACCTTCATCTAGAGGGATTGGGAATCAAATCACTTGATGCAAAGCTGTCCCTTTCAGCTAAAGAGGACGGAACAGTTGGGCTTTTTGTTCACCCAATATATAAAAATCGTGCTGCTCACCCTGATCTTACCCCTGAGGAAAACCAAGCGTTTTCACGCGGAGGTGTTCACGAAAAGCAAGTCTCTGCTTATGGTAAAATCACGGATTTCGGCAGAGCTCCTTATCAGGATGACAAAAAGAACGAATCTAGTTTCTTTATTGAGTTGGAAAAATTAAACGGAGAAAAAAACAAAATTTGGGGTATAGACCTTCAACGAGCCCTCAACGAGTCGGGTAAAGGTATAGGTGATCCCGTCCAGCTCGAATTTAAAGGCAAAAAATTCGTTCAGGTCGAAATTAATGGTAAGTATGAACAGAAAGAGCGTTACGCTTGGGATGTATCGGAATTTGTCCGAGATAAAAAGAAAGAGCAATCAACTGTCTATGAGTTCGACAGGGAGACCAACAGTTTTATTTCTATTGATAGCAAGGATATCCCGACCCCTGAGGAAGTAAACGGAATGCCTCTAACCGAAGAGCAAAAACGGAAATTTCGAAAAGGCGAGGTCGTCGAAATGGAAGACGGTACAGAAATTCAGGCCTCGCCGGCTAAGGCAAACGAAAATTTCATGGTTTCCAATCGCAAGCTGATGATTGCTTCCGTTTTGCTGGATGGGGGACTTTCCTTCTCCCTCATCAAAGGTATGCAGCTACTTTACCAGCGTGATCAACGTCAACGTGAAAAACAGGAAAACCTTGAATATAATAAAGGATATCGTGATGCACTTTCCAAAGTTCAAGCCGACTTGGAACGTAGAGCTAAAGAATTTCCAAATAATAAGGATATTACCGATGATCTGAATACGATTAAGGCTGAATACGCCCGTACAGCGACAGTGAATACTTATGACGATGCAGAGGAGAAAAACATCAATCAGACAAAAGCGGTCGTAAACGATCCTGAGCTTGATGACAACGCCGAAAGACAGCAGAAGGAAAAGCAACATTCCCAAGACCAGCAAGTCAAGGCCGAATCTAAAGTTGATATAGGGGAGGAGTATGCAGAGGAACAACGAACAGGCCGATCAAGATAGTTTCGCAATTTCACGTTTAGGATTTACAGCCGCCAATTGGCGACTGTTTTTTGGACAGCCGCCGAAACTTTCTAAGGGTGCAATTGAGTTGCCAATTACCCAGCGTTTCCAACATTCGGACTTTAAACCGGAAATACTTTATTTGGATGGTAGACGATGGATTCCATCGCAGACTTATTTCGAATTTAACGCTTCCGATCTCGTTTCGCTTCAAAAAAAAGTCTACATTTTCCAATCAGCTACCGATGCTCTCTCTTTTTTTCAAATACGATCAATGGTCAATATGGAGGCTGTTTTTTTTGTCTTAGGTAAGAATCCAAGGCCGGAAATACTAAACTATGTCAAGGAGAATTTCGCACATGCAAAATTTATCCTGTGTTTTCCTGATAATCTGATGGGAAGGGTTTCGGAAATTAAAATTGCAGGGTTTTTGACAAATGTGCAGTTGATCCTGAAACTTGAAGGTAATCGGTTATTGTGTAGGTACGGGGATAAAGAAGCAAGTATTTCGCTGGATTCAATTTCTCTTTCGAAAGTGTCAAAATTGATAGGATTTTATCCCAAAAAAATAAGGACTCTAAAACCAAAGGGTGGATACCAAAGCTTCTACGACTTGATCCGAGACTTTTAAAATTAGGGCAATCCTACACACATTCCTTTTTCGCGCTATCCGCTGTATCTTTTTTAGTCTTGGTCAATTTAGTAATGACCAGGATAAAAAAGGATGCCGCTTCTATCACGATTGCATCGACCAAAAAAAATTAACATTAACAATCATCTAATATGTGCCATTATGCAGGACAATGAATATATAACAGTTGAAAAACCCACAAAGGAGCAGATTGACGCTGACTTCCTACCTTTCCGGCTCACAGAGGAAGAAAGGAAATTGATTCCGCCTCTGGAAAGAAAATTACACGATTACCAAGAAAAGTCAATTCCGGATTTTATACACGGAATGGAGCTTTCGCCCCGTGATAAATATGATCTATTATTATCCGGCTTTATGCCAAGCAAGGAACAGGAGGCTAAATCCACACGAACGCAATACCCCGAAACATTGGCTACCTATCGTGTCGATGATCAAGGATCGCTGGTCGTGGACACGGTTACTCCCGATGGATCTCCTTCTATTCCCCTGAAAAAAAATGAAGTAGTTTTTATAAAAAATCAAAATCAATTTACGATGGAAAATTCCAAATTTATCAAAGATCAGTTGACTTACTTAGGATTTGGTGATAAGTCAATTACCGACAAGTTTGACGAAGCCGTTTCCCAAGGACCGGAACGTTTCACACTTACCGTTCGGCCAGAAACTGAAACATTGGCAGGTAACAAGTCAAAATTTGATCTCAATTTTAATAAGAGTTCACAGACTAATATGTACTTTTTTAATAACTTCAAGACTACCCTTATAGACAAAACCGACAACCCTATGCGTTCGCAATCTTTCCATGTTAACTCGACAAAAGGCGTAACGGCAAAGGAATCCCTCAATCTTTTGGAAGGTAGAGCGGTGAGTACCGTGCTACAGTATAAGGAGCAGGAATCGAAAGTTTTTGCAAAACTGAACTTCGAAGAAACTAATAAACACGGTAATTTCCGTTACAAAACCTTTAATGAAAACTATGGTGTGGACGTCAAAAGCATTCTCTCCAAAGCCGAGAATCATGCTGGTCTAAAATTGGATAATGCCACTACTGACAAACTTGAAAAATCTTTGGTCAAAGGAAATCTTATTAAATCCGATTTCATATTAAATTCAAAGCAAACTTCCGGTTACATTGCATTAGACCCTGAATTCAAGAAGTTGGATTTCTTTGATAGTGATCTTAAGAAATTGTATCATAAGCAATTAGGTAAAGGAAATGCTCGCGTAAAAGAAGAGACTTCCGTGTCGGTGTCTGTAAGCACCCAACAAACCAATACCGAAGCGCAAAACACGAACAATAAGCAAAGGGTAGACCCTGATGCTAATCCACTCACCAAATACCGCGAAGATGATTTTACAGAAGCTTTGCTCGATGCTGTAACCTCAAAGAATAAGAACGACCAAAAATCTGAAACGGTTGTTTTGGCTGATTTGTCGCACAAACAGACTGATAAGATTACTGCGTTCTATCGAGACGGGGAAGGTAAGTTGCCAAGCGTTACACCTAAGCAAATGGCGACGGTGCCAAAAACCGTATTCGGCCAAGTGCTTACTAACGAGCAACGAAGGGAATTGATATTCGGAAATGAGGTCAAGTTGGACGTAAAAAATACGTTAATACCCGATCTATTTAACAGAATACTGAATGTAAGTCGGGAGGACGATAATGGTAAAGAAGAAGTTTCTCCGGTACAAAAATCCGATGTTAGATATGATGCCCCAGGTAAAGAGATAAAGCCTTTTGAGAGTTCCGAACAGGGGCAGGAGAGTTCAAACGGGCTATCAAGATAGTTGTTCATGATTGGTGTGTATGTCTATTTCAATAGGCGTTGAACAGGGGGACAATCCCCCTGTTTCATTTATTCTTAAAATTAAAAAATGAAAAAGTTTATAATAATCTTATCCTTACCTTTTTTTTTCTCGTGCAAAGACAAAGTTAAGGAGGCAGGGCACATTCAAATCGAGGCCGCTGTTTACCACGATCCTACCGGTGATCTGTATGATTCAGACCTAGTGCCGATCAGCGATCTCTATTTTCTGGGAAATCGATTTGTCGAAGACGTTCCCTTCGTCGAAGGTCACGAACATATTAAAAGATATGCGCTAATAGAAGATGGTCGGGCTGTCTTAGCAAATTCCCTAGGGGAACTGTTATCCGGAGGGGAAAGCGTAGATGTTTCCGAAAAAAAGTACGGCGCACTGTTTTCACCACCACCTGTTCCCGATTACTATAAAAGGGAACAGATAGCCGACACCGCTTTTGGTGGTTTCAATTATAAAAGAATCAGGATCGTAACGGATTCCGCATATTCGGTTTTCTATGTAAACAAAACCGATACGTTAATTCCCTTTTCTCTTGCTCCTCAATTTGAAAAGGAGTACAACGGTGTGCTTAATAGAATTGATACATATGACAAGGTTAAGAATAGGTTTATCTCATTACGTATGACGGTAACAGATACAATTCCAAAGACAATATTTTCCATCATCAAAAATGATTTGAAATGAAAAAGAAGAAATTCATAAACGGAATAAATCAGGAGGATATCCTACATGTGTTAAGGCCGTCCCCCATATATGCGCTTGCTTCCGTAATGCCCATGTTGGGAGGGGCAGTACTTTCCCTATACCTTGCCGTCCTTTTAAATGAATTGCTTGTTTTCGTGTCCCTCATTGTGGCAGTCGTGGCAAGCTATCGGTATTTTTATATAAATACAATCCGATACACCATTACTAAGGAAACTATAACTGTCAGAACAGGAGTAATTGCTAGGAAGTTTAATAACCTTGAACTTTTTAGAGTGAAGGATTATATTGTCAGGCAATCGATTTTTGAGAGAATTTTTCGTCTGATGACGGTGAATTTATACACTACCGATTCGTCAAGTCCGAATCTGAAGTTTTCAGGTGTTCCACTGTCCAATGTTACCGAAACAATAAGAGGTTTGGTTCAGGATGCAAGGTTCAATAATCGTATTTTTGAAATTAATTAGTGGTTTTCGCATCATGGAAACTTCAATAAAAGTACTCTTTTGGGGCTTTATAGGCCTTGTGTTGTTCGCTTCCTGCTCTAAAGACAATGACAATCCAACATTCGACAACACGCAAAAAAACATTGCGATAGAATGTAGCTATACAGGTCTTGATCCATCATTTAGAACTGGACTGTCCATTAAATTATATGGAGAAGACGTCAGTAGAACAGAGGTCAAGGGAATTGAATGGAGTGAAATTGTTGTTGACGATAACAAAAACGGAGTTCAATTTCTAGGTGAGATTCAGGTTACTGATGAAGTCTTTAGAACGGTGCGATTGGAAACATCTGCACCGGTTTGGGGATGTACAACAATCACCACGTTTGGAAGCGAAGATATCAATTCGGACAACCCTGTATCTGTTGTCGTAAAGTACTATATAGAAAATAGGCTGGTCAAAACCGATGAATTTAACCCCTCTTCTGATAACTTCTATACATATAATGAGCAACTGATGGTTGCTGATCATTAATGATATTGGAAGAGTGTCTATAACTGAAAAAAGCCCTTAAATGGGCTTTTTTTTATGCTAGTCTGTCACTGGCGAAAGAAGAAAGAAAGGCAAAATCTTTTTAATCCTTACTGACAGGCTTATTAAGCCATCTACCAATAGGTTTGCGGAAAAGAAAGGCTAAACCAATCGCCCATAAAAATATTGGTACAAATAAGCGTTTGTAGTCGTCAGTTGCAGTTGCTGCTAGCAGCTCCGCGTAAGAAGCGAACCAAATAAAACAAAATAAGATTATCCCAAATATTACCCTCATATTGTAATATGCTAATTATTATTTACGCTACCAAACATTTGGTTATACAAGTTTGACTATATTTCGCACCAAAGGTTTAAATAATAACCTGGGGAATATGACAATTAATATGTGAGCCTCCTTAGTTTAGCGGTAAAAAAGATAGTTCTTCAATGATCGATTGTCTTTGTCCATTTATTATGAGATATCTTGTTGCTCGACGTTTTCATATCAAGAAATTTTACAGTATCAATAACATTCTATCCCCCCTTTTTTCAAATTCCTCTCAATGTCAATGACAGGCAGGACGCCATTTCCAAGTATCGACAAAACGCATTTGCCAATTTCATCTGTTTAACACTTCGGCAATCCGGTTCGAACAATGAAGGATTCCCTACGAGTATAAAGATTGCTTTTGCACGCGATACCGCTACATTCAGCCGATTTAAACTGTAAAGAAATTCCATTCCACGCGGAGCGTCTTCCGGAGAAGAAGTAGCTAACGAGAAGATAACTATGGGTGCTTCTTGTCCTTGGAATTTATCTACGGTACCTACTTGTACTTCATCTGGCAATTTTCTTTTCAGTAAATCAACTTGAGCATTATAGGGAGCAATTACTTTAATATGCTCGTGTTTGACGATATGCTGAATACCTTCCGAATCGGTGTAAATAACATCGCCTTTGATCAATTCCTGGATAATTTGTGCTACACGTTCGGCTTCTTGAACAGCGGAATTTTGATTGCCATCATGAGTAACGGCTTCAAACCACAACCCTGAGCTGTTAAAACGTGTTTTCCCTGAGATGTTTTGTTGTGCCAATTCTGGTCTTGAGTGCAATTTGCTATCGTAGAAAAGCTCGGAAACAAATGCGCATATGGAGGGATGGAGCCGCCACGTTTCATGAAGAAAAATTCCCTTTTCAGGTGTTATTGTTTGCGAATCCTTGAGAATATGCTCAAGCGCAGATACTTCCGTTCCTTCCGGGTGGCTACCCTGTTGAGGCTGTTGCAACTGCTGCGGGTCACCTAACAACACCAGATTTCTGGCTGCCTGCGAAACAGCTACAGTATCGATAAGCGACAGTTGCCCTGCCTCATCTACAAACAATACGTCTACACTTGCGGCCATATCCTCTCTAGACCAAAGAAATGTCGTACCACCGATCAGTTGTACATCAGGATCTACAGCCGCTTTGGCGCCGGCTCCATTGTCCTTATAAACCTTTATATTCGCTTGACCATCATCAAGTCCTGCTTCACCTGCTTTTATGCAGCTCAGTTGGATGCCGCGCCCTGAAGCAAGTTTTATCACCTTCTGCATCAGTCCAACGATGACCTTATGGCTCAATGCGGTTATACCGATTTTTTTACCCGATTGAATCAGACTGATGATCATATTGGCGGCCGTATGGCTTTTGCCTGCACCCGGAGGTCCTTGGATAGGCAGTACTCCGTTTTCCAATACTGAAGCCCACGCTACGGCTCGTTCCTGAGGGTGTTTGTCGCATAAAAAGGGACTAGCCGTACGAGGCAAATAATTCAGCAATAAATCCCTACCTGCCCGATAGTCACCCTCAGCGTCGATTCCATGGGTTGCAGCCCATTCCGCTATTCGGAAAATAGCGTTTTCTTTCACCCCGTGATTAATTGGCGAATGTTTAAATATCGAGTTTGGATGGATGTCAGCTTTTGATGGTCCTTTTTTTATCGAAATCGTATTCAGATCTAAGTCTATGGCCATAACCTCTCCAAGACTGTCTACCTCCCCAGTACATAAATTATCCCCCAATCTCAGATCGACATCCTGAACTGGAAAAACATATGTGTCAATCACGCTTTTCTTATCAGGCACACGTTGTCCCGTAAATTGCAAGCCGGAAAGAGCCGATTTCTCCTCCAGTAATTCTTCGTCCGGCATCCCGGTTAATCTAAAGTATTCCCACCATTGTGTCTTTTTCTCTCGCCTGTACCAATCCAACATATGAGCCAACAACCAACGGGCATGCTGCTCTTCGGTTCGTTCTGCTCGGTCAATGGGAATCCCCTCCATTAAGGCTTCAAATATAGGCTTAATTTTTTCCTGATATTCTGTCACTCCATCACTTGGTGCCCCCTCTTCTAACGTTGGTCTCGGAATATCGAAACCTTGTTTTATCTGTTCGCTTCTCAACTGTTCAAGCCATATTCTCAACTCCCTTGTCGATAGACAATCTTCCATATTATACTGTTCGACAGCCTGTTTTGTTTCATTGGTAATATCGTTCACATTGTTCCTTTCCAGCAATCCCTCCAATAATCGTAATTGCGAAGAGGCCTCACGCAGGTCAAGCTGCCTAATAAATCCATGGAATTGTTCCAATTCCTTTAGGGAATACGTTTCCACCCCGGCCCGTAGCGCCTGCCGGGTGATGCTGTGTAAATCAACGAATCGCTGCCCCCGTAGTAAGCGGTCAACCTCTTCTTCACGTGTCCCATATTTACCCGCCAGCCTCTTCAGTGCTCCGGTTTCATATCCCGAAAAATGGTAAATATGGAAATCAGGATAACGCTCCCAGTTTTCCATCATGAGATCCATGAACGATTCAAAAGCAACTTTTTCCTGTTCTGGCGAGAACGCCCAATAAGAACGATATTCTTGGGAAGCATTATTCAAAAACAAAGCCGAACAAGTATTCCATTCCCGAAGTGCCCACAAACGGATCACCTTCGAAATCAAAATACACATCTCCTGGCGAGGATTCGGGTAAGCGACACAGACCACGGCCCATTTCAAGCGGAAGGCATTCGTAGACTTTTTCATTCCGTTCACGAGCTTCCAGCTGTACACGAGCCTGTTCTTTTAGTCGCGTATAAGTTTCTTTAGCGCCTTTTGAAGGTTTAGGCAAAGGAAATGCCATGTGTGCAAAGCCCTCCAATGTGCCGACCTGCCATTCATTAATTTGCTTTGCGTGTGTGTTGGCCAAGCCGGCCACTAAAGATAAATGATCATCCGCTCTGCGTTTCCCTATGCAAGACTGCCACCAACGGCAGATATCGCAATGCGGCACCGGATCGGGGTAGGTAGCCGCTATATTTCCTGGCTCAATGAACCGCTCTAGATTTCGTTTTACCAATCGATAATAAGCCAAGTAATCATCTACCCGGTACGAAAGTCTTCTAAGTCCGTCTTCCGGCGTGATGACATGCACATACTCCGGCATCACACCTTGTATTTCGGCTACCATCTCCGCATATAAACACAATTGCAATAGCGTTCCGGCTCGAGTTTCTTTCGCCAGTTTAGAATCCACTACCTCATAAGACCAATTACCCAATGCACTTGGTCTATCTACACGCTCAAGGAAATCGGCGCGTCCTGTCCACTGTCCACTCTGTAGGGTCGCTTGATAAATGACATCACTCCCGGCTTTCATGGCACTCAGTGTTCGCTCAAATGCACTTCTACCATCTTCAGAAGGTATTGCGACCAGATTTTTCCCTTGTTCTTGGAGGGTGTTCAGATACATGTCCTCAAACTCCTGTCCCCGTTCCTGCAATAAAGCTAACATAGGGTCTCGGTATTTCGGCGCCTCTATTTCTCCATTGGCCAAGGCCATATTCAGAAAACTCAAATGGTTACAAGCAATATGGTTGGACAGATCAGTTGCCGATAGTACGAAATTGTTATTAACTAGGTTCATAATGATAAAGTTTTTTAGATTTTTCCCTCTATTTCGCTGATGTTGAAGTTTACAATTTGACCAACTGGAATATTTTTTATACGATTTAGGCAATCAAGATTTTCTTCGTCAGGATGTGGAAGGAAAATAACATATTTGTACACGTGGTCATCTAGTTTAAAGCTCAAATTAACAAATAGCGATCGATAATCTTTGGGTTCGTTTATTACGCCGACGTCTGATTTCTCTAGTGGTGCATGATAATCAAAACCTATAATGGGAAAGACATTGTCATCTAGATTATTAAGCGCCTTGATTAAAACACCGTAAGTCCCGTTTTTATACCCTCTTTTGTCAAATAATATGTCATACCCAATTCTAGAAAATGCAGTTAAATATGCGCATTTTAGCATCAATTTTGCGTTCACCTTCTTTGACATTTTCCCTGATACTTTATAAGATAGTCCGTCCCACTTGCTGAACATTCCTTTGTATTCCATTGCTTTGATATTCTTTTCGGATGTGGTAACTTGTATTTTTGCTTCACCGCTTTCTAATGGAGCGTTTCTTTTCAAAGCAAATCGTGCCGTAACACCATGCATACCCAACATCTCTGCAGATATTCTTGCTTCAAGTTCTCCGCCGTATTCGAGGAAGGTCTTCGTTTGAAAAAATAACAGGAGATCTTTATCGGCAGTATGTCCGTCCTTATTATTAATTTCCTTATCAACAAGGACCAACCCATTACCACCAAGGCTATGTGGTGGCACATGTTCAAGAGTTAACCTTTTATTTATTAAGCTATCAGCTGAAAAGAGTCTTAGGGAAATGGGACATAAATAGTAATCTGGCGATAATGCCACATCATTTGCCTTGATTGACAATGAATGTTTGTTTAACGTGTTCTGCAAATTGGATACAAATCGATTAAAAAGGTTTGTCTTGTTCATTACTTTTACTTTATTAGTCAATTATGCAAATACAACTGGCCTATCTTTTAAAAACTTAAGATAATAGGCTAAGCAGTTATTTCTTAAAGGCGAGTTCGACAATATTATACTAATCGGAAGGATTTAGATTTGATCTGAACACCTCGCTTTCATTTGAAAAAGTGTTTATATCGAAATTACTGTCTTTCTTGAGTTCGTTTTTTTGGACAAATGTCATGAAGTCCTTAGAAATTTGATCTTTGTTGTCCTTTATAAGAAAAAATGTTAAAAGGAACACCGAACGAAGTTTGTAAGCATAGAACATCTCAAGTTTATCTTTAAACATGATTTTAAGCTCTTTATTGATTTGTGCTTTCTCTACCGCTTTTTCTGTCAACTCGAATGTAGAAATCATGGACATGAACTTGTCCGTTTCGAAATTGATTGCGAAGTTATTCGCATCGCCCCGAATCAGATGCAAACTTTCTACTAAGGCTTGGTGGCCGTGGTGTATTTCCAAGTATTTTTCTTTTATTCCGTTCGTTGTACGTGTTCCTACCTTCTTGATCGTTGTATTAGCATATTCTGTATTCAGCTGATTGTAAAGCGTAAAGCACATATCTAGCTCACTTTTTTCTAATTGGAATTTATTACTTTCTGTTTGCTTGACAAGAGCAAGATAAAGTAATACGGAAGAGATGACGGCCAATATTGGCGCAGCGAGATTTGCTATAACCGAAGCAATTGTTAATTTATGACTTTGGCTCAAATCAAAAACCGGTAATAAAGCTGGTAAAAAAATGAATGTGCTGAAAAGTATTATGCTGAAAATAGATAGGATAGATACAAACGCTAGTGTCTTAAAAAAGCTACTAGTGATTAAAGACTTCTGATTCCACACAGCTTTTAATGCTTCCATAATTTAGATACTTATCTATATACACCTTCAAATTTGTTTTAAATATAGGTAAAAACCCTTATATTAGCCAATAATTGTCAAGTCAAATTTCAAACAATAAAATCATGATTGGAGAGAAGATCCGGGAACTGCGTGAAGCGAACAATATCCTGATCAGGCAGCTTGCTGCTCAGTTGGATATCGATACGGCTCTGTTGAGCAAGATGGAACGTGGCGACCGCTTTTTTAGGAAAGAGGACCTCACAAAAATTGCGAATATCTTCCGGGTTTCTGAGCAGGAACTATTGACCTTGTGGCTGGCGGATCGGGTTCTTAAAACAGTAGAAGACGAATCGCATCAAAAGGAAGCGTTGGAACTGGTAATAAAGCGTATTAATTCGTAGCAAAATCATGAGCTTTTTCACGTCAAAACGGTTAGAAGAAAGAAAAGAAGGTTTAGAGCAGTTGAAGATAGCTTTGAAGGACAAAACCCGTTCTTTAATCATTCATTATTCCTGTGAATCTTTTATGAATAACTCTGGGAGAACACCCAGAGTGACATCAATTTCTGTTAGAAATATTCACACAGCACAAACTATATCCTTTTCGATTCATCTGCAAGCACAAATAAAGAAACTGGATTTTAATAACTTATCGGATATAGAATACGACACCTTAGAATTTCAAATGCTGGAAGAGTTTTATGAATTTGCGGGAAAAAGAATTGATTGTTTATGGATTCATTGGAATATGCGTGATTCTAATTTCGGTTTTGAAGCTATTTCGAATAGATTCAAAATATTGGGAGGAACGCCCTACGATATAGCAATGGATAAACGTTATGATCTCCCGCGCATATTAGGCAAAATATATACTTATGATTATGAAGATCACGGTGATAATGGTCGATTACTTAGCCTATGTGAGCGAAATCGGATATCTGATAAAGATGCTTTAAATGGAGCAAAGGAAGCTGAAGCTTTCGAAAATAAAAATTATCTCTCGTTGCATAAATCAACTTTACGTAAGATAGAAATAATGGAAAATATACTTCAAAAAGTTGATAATAATTCGTTGAAAGTAAAAGCAAGTGCAACCGAAGTATATGGAGTGTCGATACTTGGCTTGAAAGAAATTGTTAATAATAATTGGCTATTGAGCGCCCTTTGGTCCATTTTGGTCTTTATCTTGGGCGTTTTTTGTGAAAGGCTTCTTTTTTAACGACAGACCTAAAAAATTAAGATTTATATGAATGTAGATAGATTGGATATGCAATCACCGGATTTGGTGAACCAGAATATAGAAAAGCTAGCTGAATTGTTTCCGAACTGCGTGACTGAAAGTGATACAGGAAAAGCTATAGACTTTGATTTGTTACGACAAGAGT
>JBEBRI010000015.1:0-37988 GCA_040394915.1 Sphingobacterium sp. | reverse complement strand
TCTTTGATCATTGGAACTTTGACAACGATCTTGCTATCCAATGCCGCTAAAGCTTCTCCTTCTTTAATCATACCCTCATATTCAGTAGAAATAACTTCGGCACTCACATCGCCATCCACGATTGCGCAGATCGCTTTGTAATGGTTAATCACGTTTTCTTCGCCAGAAATACCCTCTTTAGCCATTAAGGAAGGATTTGTTGTTACACCGTCTAAAACGCCTAAATCTTGCGCTTCTTTGATTTGCTCTAAATTAGCGGTATCAATAAAAAATTTCATGTTGTAAAGTATTGAATGATTGTGTTTACTGTTGTCTCAAAATAAGCTAATCGCTTTGTTTGCACAAAGGTAATTATATTGTTGCAGAATGTGAAGATGTAGATTAACTAATTGCGTTTTGATAATAAACTATTCGTTAGCAGGAGATTAAATAACGATTTTTATGATTCATATTCTTCTTTATTGTTTTAAAAGCCTACTTTTATTGTGTCAAGGCAAACTCTTTGGCATTCATTAGGTTAATTATATAGGCTATCCTATATTCATGCAATTATTTAGATCACTAGCATATCCGAATTTTAGACTCCATGTTATTGGCCAGGCAATCTCGTTACTCGGCACGTGGATGCAGCGTATAGCCATCAGTTGGCTAGTATATCAGTTAACGAATTCAGTGTTCTGGCTGGGATTTGTATCCTTTATATCGCTTTTGCCTTCCTTAGTTTTATCGCCATTTATTGGTGCTTTTGTTGATAGGCATAAAAAATACAAACTAGTTTTTATTACGCAAATCGGTTTAATGATACAAGCCGGCCTATTAGCATTGTTGGTTTATCTCAAGCTGGAGTCGGTACTTTACCTGTCAATTTTAGGCTTTCTTCAAGGGGTGATCAACGCTTTCGATGTCTTGGGGCGGCAATCATTGCTCGTGTCTTTGGTGGATGATCGAAAGGATTTGCCCAATGCCATCGCGTTAAATTCTTCCATTTTTAATGCGGCGCGTATGGTGGGACCGGCAATAGGCGGCGTCCTGCTATCCACATACGGAGAGTTGGCTTGCTTTACCTTGAACTTTATTAGTTTTATTCCGGTAATTTTCTGCTTAGCCTTGATGAAAGTAGAAGAACGTGCCATTGTAATCCCCAATGAAAGCTCATTTGAAGGCTTAAAACATGGTTTTGAATACCTGGTGCGCTCTCCACATATCATGTCTTTAATCATTATATTGACGTTTTCGAGCCTTTTGGTCATACCTTATACCTCTTTGTTGCCCGCAGTGGCAAGAGAACTTTTCGAGGGTGATGAACGTACTTTTTCATGGTTTGAAAGTGCTGCGGGTTTAGGGGCAATGATCGGGGCTATCAATATGGCACGATTAAAATCAGGAGAAAACTTGCGATATCGCGTGCTTTTTGCTGCTCTTGCTATGGGGATTTCGTTAATATTTTTAGCGTATGCGAATTACTTACCCGCTGCTTTATTCTTCACGATGGGGGTATCGTTTGCGATGATGATGCAGAATTCCTCTATTAATACATACATTCAAACGCATGCGATGCCAGCTTATCGGGCGCGCGCCATGTCTTATTACGTAATGGCTTTTCAAGGTATCTTTCCGATTGGAAGCTTATTAACGGGTGCTATTGCCGAAGTATTGGGCATAAAAAACACCCTCTACATAATGGGAGGATGCGGGGTGCTCATATCTGTTGGTTTCTATATCTACCTAAGACTTCATATTCAACGTCGTTTATTTAAGGCTAATTTTCGTTGATTTAGGCTAAGTTGATTCTTCTTGTAATCAATAATTCCGCCATATGTTTTCAAGATATCACCTCCTAAAACGCCGATTACTGGATCCAAACCAATCTGTGTATAAGCGTAATTAATAGAACTTAAGTCGAGTACAGCGACCGTGAAATTCTTTACGCTCCATTCGCCTAATTTCATTTCGGGAATGTTAAGCATAAAGCTTTTCATGGTATTGGTGCCTAATCCTGTCGATAAAATGTCTGTATTTTGGAAGTTTTCTTCCGCTAATCCAGAGTTTAAGAGTGTTTCTTTGTCTAAAACTGTCTTAGAGGCTCCGGTGTCAATAACAATTTTAAAAGTCTTGTCGTAAATGTTGATCTCTGTAATAATATGAAAGCCATCGGCCTGTAGACCGATGACTTCAAAAGGAATTTTTTGCATGTAAGATTTATCTTGTTATTCTGTTTTCTATCTTTTTAAAATACCCTCAGAATACAAAACGTCGTTCATTTTTCTGACGGCATCTGCCGATGCTTTGAATAGTTCTTGTTCTTTTTCAGACAATTCCATCGGCACAATTCGATCCCAACCTTTATTGTTAATAATAACAGGAACGCCTATATTGATGTCTTCTTGCCCATATTCGCCTTCTAAAAAGACAGAGGCAGTGAATAACTTGTTCTGGTTTTTTACTATGCTTTCGACCATCGCTGCCGCTGCAGCTCCAGGAGCATACCAAGCAGAGGTGCCTATTAAAGCCGTCAATGTAGCCCCACCAACCATTGTCTTTTTAACGATTTCGTCTTGTTCCTCCTCCGTTAAAAAGGAGTCTACTTTAATACTATTCCAAGTCGCATGTTTAATCAAAGGAATCATCGTTGTGTCGCCATGTCCGCCAATAACGATCGCATTGAGGTCTTTTGCTGAGGCGTTTAATTTGTCAGATATCTGATATTTAAAGCGTGCAGAGTCTAATGCTCCGCCCATTCCTATAATTCTATTCTTCGGTAATCCACTTGCTTTTAATGCCAAATAGGTCATCGTATCCATTGGATTCGATACAATAAGAATAATAATATCCGGGGAGTGTTTAATGAGGTTCTCGACAACCGATTTGACAATGCCAGCATTGGTGCCAATCAGTTCCTCACGTGTCATCCCGGGTTTGCGCGGAAGACCGGAGGTGATTACAGCGACGCTAGAGCCGGCTGTTGCTTGATAATCGTTTGTAACCCCTTTAATATGGGATTCGAAGCCTAAAAGAGCAGCGGTTTGCATCATATCCTGCGCCTTACCTTCTGCGAAGCCTTCTTTAATATCGAGGAGCACAATCTCTTCGGCTATATTGCGTCTTACCAGATTGTCTGCGGTAGTTGCTCCAACTGCGCCTGCACCAACAACGGTTATCTTCATAGTATGGGGTTTTATGTACTTCTTAAATTTAACAAAATTTATTGTTAATCAATCCTAATTGCCCCAGGAAAATCCAATAATCTGCTAATTTACATCTGATTGTCGTTAGATGATGATTAGAATGGATATCCAATCGCTAAATTGAATACCAAGTTGTCTCGGCGCCAATCACGCTCGCGGATATCAATATATTTAAATACCCAACGATCTCCTTTATTGCGATAAGGAACACGAAATGGAATAGCAAAGTCTGTACGTATAATCAAGAAATCTAAATCTACGCGTAAGCCAACACCGCCACCAACAGCAAGCTCTGAGAGAAACTCTTTGCTGAATTTACCACCAGGTTTGTTTACATCTTCACGTTGTAACCAAACGTTACCCGCATCAACAAACGCTGCCCAGTGGAACATTCCTGCAATTTTTGAACGGTATTCCGTATTTAATTCCAGCTTCAAATCACCCGTTTGATCTGCAAAGAAGTTCTCTTCTCCAAGATTCTCAGGAAGCGAAGATCCAGGACCTACAGATCTAGCTCTAAATGCTCTTAAGCCATTTGGACCACCCGTAAAGTATTGTTTTAAATAAGGTAATGAACGGGAGTTTCCATACGAATAACTCGTTCCGATCATAATGCGTGAAGCAAGTTGAGAGTTCGGAGAGAGCTTCATATAATGACGTAAATCCGCTTCTGCTTTTACAAATTGTGAATAGGCAGTGCCGAATAATTCTTTGACTTTTCCCCCATTGTAATCAGCACCTTGAATAAGTCCTAATATATTACCTGAAGTATTTAAACCCGCTTTCGCGTAGAATGTATGGGTTTTATTCTCCATTGTATTGGTGAAGGTATAGGTATAGTTCGGTCCGAATGAGAACTGCGGATCAACAATATGGCGTAGGGTAGGGACTGTATCCATTTGCGCTTTATATTCATCGGAAATACCTCTAGGCTGCACATAGATGATCTCTGCAAGCGTTAAATTATGTTCTTTCTGTTCGTTTTCTTTCCATGCATATCCGAAATTCGTTGTAAAGGAATTCAAGGTATACGCTGTTCGTCGGTTTAAGAATTCATACCCAACTTTTAAGAAAGTTCTAGGAATATAACGTCTTCCAGGAGCCCATTTGTAAGGGGATAGCAATCTCGGCCAATTAATCCCAACCTCTGTACCATAACGTATATAGCTGGAATTTAAATTGACATTGCCACCTGTTTGCGTTTCATATCCACCGAAAACCGAAAGGGTTACGGTCTCAAAGCCTTTGAACGCATTTTTGAAAGTCCAATTAATATTTGCTTCTGTCCCATTATAAACAGATGCCGTTTTTGCAATCAGTTCTAATCTTAGCGCGCGTTTTTGCATTGGTGTCAAGTAATAGTACACATCCAGCGTGTTGGTGGAATCAGGACTATCGACAAAATCATTCTTCACAAATTTAAACGCATTCAAATTAACTAAATGGTTGATCGTTTGCTGATGTTCCCATCGGTTATATAACTTCCCTGGTTCCATAAAGATATGGTTAGCCAGCACCTTTTTACGAAATCTGTTTTCCCGGTCAATGATATAATACTTATCATCAAACTTCTCTGTCCCGCGAGGGATGCGGCGTCGATTTGAACCCGTTGTTTCTTTATAGTTTGGGAAAATGTAAATATTCCCTATTCGCTGTTGCTGTTTTGCTTTTGCTGGCGTCTCCGGTTTTAGTGTGACAAACATATCGACTTTATTGTTGCCAATGGTGCTATCAACTTCTACAAGTAAATTGTCGGGACTAAAGTAATAGTAGCCTTTATGCTTTAAATCGTTATCAATGCGTTCACGATCGCCAATGATCACATCCAAGTTATAATTGGCGCCTACTTTTAAAAATGTTTGATCTTTGGATTCTAAAATAGAGCGGCCTATCTGTGTCGTACTGTCCACATCCATTTTAACAGAATTGATCCGATAAATTTTTCCAGGATAAGCATCGTATCGAACTGTCGCAAACTTACCGTCTATAATCGTATCTGATGTCGTACGGGCTTGAAAGAAACCTAAGTTTTCCATCTTTCCACGAAGCAAATTCTGATTGTACTCGCGATTCACATCACTTAAAAGCACTGGTTTCTCTCCATTTTTTTTCAACCACTTACGCACGAAGTTATCTGTTGAATCCGGACCTCCACCCATATTCCACATCCCAAGCTTGAAATAAATTCCCGCCAATTTTTTATTGGGTTTAGGCATTAAGGACGATTCCAGAAGAGTCTCAAATGCCTCTTTGCGATCCAATGGCATGGAGTCATGGTGAATGACAACGTCTCCTTCTTTGTATAATTTTTGATCCTCGGCAATATATTTAGTCGGATTACAACTACTCAATAAGAGTCCTAAAAAGCAAGGTATGACTAGTTTATTTCTCATTTGATTCCCCTTCCTCTTCTTCGTTTTTGATGGCTGCCTTCTTAGGCTCTGTTACTTTACTCGTATCAGGAAGATTTTTTGTCGTATCTTTCTGTTCTTGTTGTTTTTTCAATTCTTGTTTTTGTTCCTCTTCAATACGTTTTCTGTATTCTGGGCTATGCTTCATTAGACTATCGCGGATAACAAGACGTACACTATCGCGATAAACGGAATCCGTATCCATACGATCCACATCAAATCTTCTCCTGAATCCACGGCTGTCGGTATTGTAAGCAGCGATAGCTTTCGAACTCATAAACAATTCTTTAAAACGGTCATAGCTCATGTTGATAATGAAACCGATACCCGTTTCGACAAACTGACCTTGTAGGGTCGCTTGATATTGGTTTTTTCGGTAAAAGCGAGCGAAATAGCGACCATCTTTAGACAATTGATAATCTAATGAGATATCACCTGCAATATTTGTCGCCTTCTCGCCAGGTCTTGAATTTCCTTCGACTTCGAAGTTAGATCCAATCGTAATCTTTAATCTATCGTCGAATAACATTTTCGAAATACCAACGTTTAAGTCTGTTCGCGTTTGAGCTGTTCCAGTAAGATAGTCCTCCTCGGAATTTAAATTGAAGTCTAATTCAACACCTTTAATTAGATCGGAGGCCAGATTATTTAATTGACTTGTTAAGAATGAGCTCACCGTACTTCTAGCAAGCGATTCCGCTCCTCCACCCGAAAGACTCTCAAACGGATTGTTCGACATAAAACGTCCTAACGCAATTAATGAGAACACTTGCTTGTTCAGTTCAGCTGGGTCTTCCCGTATATTCGCCAATGCAATATTAACCTTGCTAATGACATCCTGTGAGGCAACGGCATTATTTTCATCCACATCGATATCAAAATTGATTTGTGGCTTAAAGAGTTCCCCTGTCAAGATCAGCTTTACATTGAACGGAATTCGTTGTTTATACAAATTCTGACTTTCAGCGCCAATTTGATTTTGGACAAGTTCTAAGGTGGCGAATTTACCCGAATAAAGAGCCGTAATATCTAAACGCGCATCTAAAGGATCTCCATTCCAGGTGATTGTACTGCCCTTTTGGAACCTAAAATCTTTGGAGATCGGGCCAAATGAAAAGGTATAATCACCATCTTCCACGGTAAAGGTACCTGACATGGTAATCTTATCGTTTGCATCAATGGTTGTGTTGATTTCTGCAATCCCCTGAATATCCAAAGCATCTTGCGTTCCTTCGTCCAATATGATTTTGAATTTCGCTTGCGGGTCAGTACTTAAGTTTAATGCAATATCGTAACCTGACAGCTTAGTAGCAGTTGTCATCGAATCTAATCGAGCAAAAACGTTTGCTCTTGCCGTATCGCTCTTGTCAACGAATTTCACGACTCCGTCGCGTTGCGCAAGTCCCGGATCTTCGTTTGGTACAATAAAGTTAAAGTCTGTACGGTCATTTGCTTTTACGTTCCCATCAATTCTAGGCTTGTCTAAATCCCCTGTAATTCGAAGATTTGACGTGACGTACATTTTACCAAAGAACAGGTCGTTATCTTCTCTTGTCGAGTTCATAACTTCAAAATCATCCGTTGTTAAATTCAGATTAAAAACAAAATCTGTATATGTCGATGTTCTAATTGAACCATTTAAGCGAGCAACATTATTCTTCGAATCTACCAAGTTAAACTGTTTGAAAGCTATTCCCTGATCATTGAAATATATTTTCTGGCCATCGATTTTCATATTTGAATTTAACATCGAGGCGTTTATTATCGCGTCATTGAATGTCAGTTCTCCATTAATCCGTGGAGCGGCTGAGGTTCCCGTAATTCGTAGTGAACCCGATAAATCACCCTGTGATCCCCTTAATTGCCCCATACTGAAAGCTTCAATCGTTTTAACAGTCATCGGCTTCAAATCTAGTGTGGCGTCAATTTGCATATCGCCATTCGGAGGTATGATCACGTCACCAATGAGTTGAACATCGTTGCCATTCTCGGTAATTCTTACATCGGCAGAGTAGGTATTCTCTTTGATGTTATTAACTTTTAACATGACATTACCGATAGTATCCTTCCCAAAAAAGAACTTTTCAATCGTCAAATCCGATACAAAAACAGGACTAGACTCCAATCTCGACACGGTAGCCATTCCATTAATTCCACCACCTAAGCTTAGGTTTTCAGAATTCAACATGCGCGTGATCGTCTCGATTCTGAAATTATTGAAGGTCAGATCAATTGGCGCGTTTAAAGTCGAATCTTTGGACTGTATAATCATTTCTTGTCCATCTTTTGACAGGTGGAAATTATTCGCTCGAACCCCTGCTTTCCCAAAGCTTAGCAAGTTATTTGGATTAATGCCCCATTTTTCATAGTTCAGCATTAAACCATCTTCTTTTAAAGAGAAGTTATAATTATTTGCATCAACGGACATGTTTGCACCAAGATGGTACTGTTCTTTATCGTCTTTATCTTTTATCCAAAGCCCTAAGTCGACTTTGTTTTCTATAACGTTACCACTGAATACCGTATTTCTCAACTCTACACCACTGACTTTGATATGTTCAATTAAGGCGTTATAGTACATCGTGCTATCGACCGTTATGATATCCATACCTATATTTTCAATCTCCGTACCATCATACAAGATCTTCGGAGCCAGTAGCTTAGCCATCAATGACTTGTCGGCACTGTTAAAGGTACCATCCAACGTGATATCCTGAAGTTCCTCCAATTCTGGTAAGAATTCACGGATGATTCTCGCATTATTGATGCGCGCACTAAACTCGAACTGTTGAGGTGAATATTCAAGCTTATCGTGATTGTTGGACGGATTATAATATGTTCTTATAATATCTTGAATGGACGAACCAAGCTCAGTCAATTTATATTTACCTGCAAGGTGAGCATTCAAGAATTCGGAACTCAAAACTAAGATGTTTCGATTCGTATCCGCTTGAGCTTTTAATGCGACGGTATCCAATACATAACGCTCATCGTTGTATGCGATCGAAGAGTTTACAATTTGTAATGAGCCGTTTAAATGGTCGAGGTCAAATGTCTCAAAATCGGCAATGATCTTGCCGTGATATTTCAGATTTTGATCCATTAATTTCAAATTCTTCAAATTAATACTATCGACCATCATCTCTGCGTATAGCTTCGGATATTGTCCATGCATATTCGCTTGAATACTGGCATTCAATTGTATATTCGGATCAGGACTATGTAAGTTTCCTGAAATATCTCCTCGATCAGCGGTAAAATCAAAATCAATATCCCGATATCCGTAGCCCATCGCATCCAAACGTTTCAACGTTCCGGTAGCATCAGCGATCATCGTTTTCGGATTCAAACCAGTACCTTTTACCTGTGCTTGAGCAGCAATATAGCCTAAAACAGAATCTTGCTTTAAGAATTCGCCAAGATTGAAATTGTCGACCGATACGAATGCATTGTAGGTGGTGTCGCGTCCCATGTCTAATCGACCATTTACCGTTGCATTCCCTTGTTCAGTGACCAATTTCAAATCGGTATCGAAGCCGGACATGCCGCCTTTAAACGTTCCAACAAGGCTGATATTCTTCGGCAATTGTATACTATCCGGCAATAGGGAAGGTGCAATTAATCGATTAAGATCTGCACGGCTCGTCGTCATTTTACGAATATCCAGATCCAGATACATTTTTTTCATATCTGGCAAGCCTTTGATATGAGCCGATGCGATTAGGTGCGTTTTATTTAAGGTCTTAAATTCAACTTTAGGAATTCTTAAATCGTTCAACTTACCCAACACCTTACCATCAATGTAAAATTTCTTATCCATCAATGGTTTCATGGTCGCTTCCTTTTCAAGATCCGGGGCGAGATATCGGATATCACGCATATCAATCTGCGTTTTCTTTAAGGTAGCTTCAATTTCTACCAGACTTGGATTGTTGGAAACCGCTTCTAGTGACGGATAAGCAACCTTGATATTATCCCGAATAATCGAGTTTGGTGTTTCAATCAAGAAATCCTTCACGATAGCGCCCGTATTGGTGTATACGAAATCGCCTTTCAATTGCTTTAGCTGGAATCCTGAATGGTCTTTGACAGCAAGATTAGTCAGATTTCCGGAAATGGAGTCGGCAGAATAGTAAATGTTATCCATCGCCCCCGCGAGATCCGTAAGTTTTAGATTGAAGTAATCTAAACCCTTCATCCGAGGTTGCGTATCGTCTTTAAACCAAACATTTGTGTGCGCAATACCTAACTTCTCCACGGAGACAACCCAATTAATCGGGCTCGACGCGGATGTGTCTGTCTTGGCTTTGACCGCAGGTTTCCCGAGAAAGACTTCAGACTCCGAATTGGTTAACTTAACTTCTTTAAGTTTAACGAGTTCTTTATTGAGGTCAATTTCATCAACATTGGCAATCAGTTCCTTGATGTCAAACTTCGTATTGATGTTCGAAGCCTCATCATCATATTGTACATAAATGTTTTTTAAGCCGAGCACTTCTGTCGCCAGATTAGGCAACAAGGAACTTGCTTCGACCGAGGGGTCATTAATTCCAAAATCTGAAGCGTCCGGTGCCTCTTCTTCAGTAACAACAGACCATTGTTTAATCTTAGCTTGTAGGCCATCAATATTGATTTTTGGCATATTGAAGGACATATTTTTCGTTAAATCAAAGGTTTTGATCCGGGTGTCAAAATGATTTAAATATAAGTCCGCCGATGTTCCAATCACATCATCTTTATAAGCGAAACGAATTCGTTCAAAAAGTACCTTGTCGATATTGAAAATAAGAGCAGAAGTAGAGTCAGCAGTTGCGGTACTTTCCTTTTCGGTTGCAAAGGCGTTTATGATATACGAGAAGTTGAAGCTGCTATCAGGTAACGTTCTATTGATCTTGGCCGTAATCCCCTTTAGCTCAAATTCGTTAATTTCCACCGTATTTTTTAGGAGCTTGAACATGTTGATATCCACCAACAATTGTTCTCCCGCTAATAATGTATCCTTCGACTGATCGGCGAAAAAGACGTTCTCGAGTACTAATTTTTTTGGAAAGGTGATGTTAATGTGTCCGATTTCAACTTCAGTCCCAATTTTATTTTCTAAATAGTTTGTGACCTTGCCAACAATATAGTTTTGTACAGCAGGAAGACGAACTAAGAAAACGATCAGTAACGCCAAAGCGATTATGGAACCAATTATCCATAGGAATGTTTTGATTGCAACACGGCCGAATTTATTCAAAGCAGGAGATGTCTTTTTTTATAATTATCTTTTAATTCTAATTTATTAACGAACGAAAATAAAGATTGTTTGATTCTCGATAATTTTATTAGTGTTAATACCCATACAAATATAGGTGTTGCATTGCAAAAAGTGCTAAAATATTGCTAATCAATCGTCCGTTTATATATGCTAAGTATTTAGTATATTTATCCTTGTCAATTTTAATCTAAACTTAGCCTATGAAAAGAAAGCAATTTATTGCCAGCATGTTTATTGGAGCTGCTACTGGCTCCCTTTTACACAGTTGCGTGGAACCTAAAAACAAATCAAATCATATGGATACATCCTTATCAAAAGACACTATTGTACATTCGGTTTATTTTTGGCTGAAAGAAGGCATTACGCCAGCCGAAGAAAAAGATTTTTTAAATTTCTTTACAATCTTGGGTAAGATTGAAGGAATTAAGGAATTAAAGTACGGTAAACCAGCGCCGACCACGCCTAGACCCGTTGTAGATAATTCATTTTCTTATCTGCTATTAGTCACTTTTAACAATATGGAGGAAATTAACGTGTATGAGAAGCATCCTGAGCATTTAGCCGCCATAGAGCAGTATAAAAAATATTGGACCAAAGTTGAAGTAAAAGACGCTATATTAATGTAAACATAAAAGGAGATGCGCCCGTGCATCTCCTTTTAAATTTAACTTAACCTAAACTACTGAAAAATCCGTATTAGTGAACCTCGATATCACGAGGGCCTTCTTGCTCCACTGGTTCCGTATCCGACGCACCTTCAGCAGGTTTCTCAGCGCGCTCAACTGTGATTTTACACTCCGTCAACAAGGCTGCTAACGCGCCTACCGCTGCAAAGATGGGCGCAAAAACTACACCGATTACTCCTAAAGTCACTGGAAAACTCATAATGTCTTTGCCTGACTTATCGGAAATGCTGATCCTTGTTACGTTTCCTTCAGCAATGATCTCTTTTACTCTTTTTAATAAGTTCTCACCCGTAATAGTGAATGTTTCTTTGATTGACATATCTCTTCTTTTATTTGATTAACAATTATTTACCTTACTTGTTTAATTTGTTATTCAAATGTACATCATGTTTCAGATATCTGCATACATCAATAGGTTAAATGAGTTTTAAATTCGGTGAATTACCGTTTTTATTCGGCGAATTCCGTCAGGATTACAGTAATTCACTTAGGAGAATTAAGACTCCCATAAGCAGAACAAAATAACCAAAGAATGGTTTGAGTTTGGAACCATCGATGCGTTGACTAAGCCATGTCCCGAGGAACATGCCAATGATAGCGATCCCTGTGATCTCCAAGAGCAAGGGCCAATGAATAGCGCTGACATTCTTACTGCTGAAAAAGCCAAATAGGGAATTGAAGGCTATGATAAATAGCGAGGAACCAATCGCCGTTTTGATGGGCATCTTATTAAAGATAACCAGGGCAGGAATAATTAAAAACCCGCCACCAGCGCCGACCAAGCCAACGAGCAAGCCAATCATCAGACCTTGTATACCGATTTTTAGGATAGAAGGATTCGATGCTTGTGGTTTTGTTGATGACTCTTTCTTGAAAATCATATTGAAACTCGCCATCAACATCAACAGTGCGAAAAGTAGCATAACCAACATGTCTTTCGTCCAGGTCATATCCGGGGTGCTTAGAAGTTCGTTCGGAAGCGTCGGATGGATATAATGGCGCATAACAAAAACACCAAGTATAGACGGAATCCCAAAGAAAAAAGACGTTTTATAATCGACCAGTTTGTTTTTGCCATAGGGAACCATGCCGATTAGGCTGCTTATTCCAACGATAAATAAGGAGTATGTTGTTGCCAGGTAAGGTTCTATTCGAAATAAATATACCATTACAGGTACGGTTAATATACTTCCTCCCGCACCAATTAAGCCCAGGATTAACCCAATGCCTATTGCTGCTATAAATCCTATTATTTCCATGCTGTCAAATTTTGATGGTTCAAAGGTGACGGTTTAACGTTGCAATTTTGGTTACCTTTGTTACATAGGGAACGGATTGACGTTCGTTTGACTTGAGCGGACTTACCTATACCGCTTAGGCATGTAACCTATGTTACCAATCGGCTGCCGCTGAGTAGGTACCTTTGTAAAAAAAATGAAAGGATATATGGATATTATCTTAGAACCATGGCCATGGTATGTTGGAGGAGCACTTGTTGCACTCATAATGGTCGCATTAATTTACCTCGGAAAGAGTTTCGGATTCTCTTCAAACTTTAGGAGTTTATGTTCAGCCTTAGGTGCAGGTAAGAATTGTAGTTTTTTTGACTTTGACTGGAAGGCGCAACGCTGGAACCTATTATTTCTTGTAGGATCTATTCTGGGCGGTTTTGTCGCGGCACATTACTTATCGGATAATCAAGTTCCGGCCATCACAGCAGAAACTGTGACGCAACTCAAGTCGATGGGCTTTGAATCCGCAGGATCGGCCTATTCCCCTACAGAGATCTTCCGCGAGATGAGCTTGAAAAATGTGCTGATCTTAGCCATTGGAGGCCTGTTGATTGGTTTTGGAACCCGTTATGCAGGTGGTTGTACCTCCGGACATGCGATATCTGGATTGAGTGACTTGCAATGGCCCTCTTTGGTTGCTGTAATTGGATTTTTTATCGGTGGCCTGCTTATGGTGCACTTACTGTTCCCTTTAATCTTCTAAAATAGACATGAGAAAGTTATTATTTATTATACTCGGAGTTTTGTTTGGTGTGGTGATGTACAAAGCGGAAGCGGCATCCTGGTTTAGGATTTATGAGATGTTCAATTTCCAATCCTTCCACATGTATGGATTTATAGGCACTGCTCTTGTCGTTGGTGTAACGGCGGTTCAAATTATTAAACGTACGCAAGCGAGAGATGTTGATGGCGAGAAGATCCAGATTGCGGATAAAGCCAAATCGATCCCTCGCTATCTCATCGGCGGTATATTGTTTGGATTAGGTTGGGCCTTAGTAGGCGCTTGTCCTGGACCTATATTCGTGCTGCTGGGCGCAGGGGTTTATTCTATCCTCATTGTAATTGTGTTCGCATTGATAGGGACCTATTTGTACGGATTATTACGTCACAAGCTGCCCCATTAAAACGGCTGTTCTGTAACATTTGTAACCGAGCGTGATTAAAATTAGGGTTAGCTTTGTTATATTATGAAAGTTTTTATAATCGAAGGTTTAAACCAGTGTTATAAAAGCAATTTTAAAAACGAAATATAAATTTAGAGATGTTTTTTCAACAAGTTTACGACAAGACGCTGGCTCAAGCTAGTTATTTTATAGGTTGTCAAGCCAAAAAGGTTGCGATAGTTATTGATGCAAAACGTGATATCGATACCTATCTTGAAATCGCTAAGCAGAATAATATGGAGATTACGCACATCGCGGAGACCCATATACATGCGGATTTTTTAGCGGGCTCGCGTGAACTCGCAAAAGCGACTGGTGCCAAACTATATCTTTCTGACGAAGGAGGCGAGAATTGGCAATATGAATTTCCACATGAAGGTTTAAAAGACAAGGATGTTATTCAGGTCGGTAACCTAACTTTAACAGTGATGCATACGCCAGGACATACGCCAGAGAGTATTAGCTTTCTTCTTCGCGATCATCCAGCATCCGATGAGCCTGTTATGATTTTCACTGGCGATTTTGTTTTTGTCGGAGATATCGGTCGCCCGGATTTATTGGAAGAAGCAGCAGGTTTGGTTGGAACGAAAGAAATTGGTGCGGAACAGATGTTCCATTCCTTGAAAAAGTTTAGTGCGCTACCTGATTATGTTCAGGTCTGGCCTGGGCATGGTGCCGGTTCTGCCTGTGGAAAAGCGTTAGGCGCTGTACCGAGTAGTACGGTCGGCTATGAGAAGATTCGCAACTGGGCATTTCAGTTTGGAAATGATTACGAAGGGTTTAAAAACTATTTGTTAAGTGATCAACCTGAAGCACCAACCTACTTTGCCATGATGAAAAAGCTCAACAAGGTTGAGCGTCCTTTACTTGTGGAAATACCAAAACATCCAAATCTGAGTGTCACTGATGCGCTTTCAAATGACAACAGTATCCTTGTTGATACACGCAATAAAGTTGAGTTTGCGAAAGGACACCTAGTCAATTCGATTAATATACAGAACAATAATGCATTAGCGAATTGGTCGGGATGGATGTTGCCTTACAATAGTGATTTAATCATTATCGCGGAATCAGGGCAGGAGGAAGAAATTACTCGAAAACTAATGCGGATTGGTATGGATCAGATTGTGGGCTTTGTCACCGATATTTCAAAATCATCCTTAGTGTCGACTAAGCTCGTAGATGCTGATACTGTTGAAGCTTGGAAAGATGAGGAGAATACCATCTTATTAGATGTTCGGAGTCGATCTGAATTCGAAGCGGCCCATATACCGGGCGCAGTACATAAATTCTTGGGAAATTTTCCCAAAGCGTTGCCTACTGAATATGCAGATAAACGAATCATTGTACAATGCCAATCAGGCGACCGCGCAACGATAGCCACTTCTTTTTTGGAACGTGCAGGTTTTAAAAATGTCTATAATTATTCAGGTAGCTTTAACGATTGGACTCAATTAGGGAAAGAAACAATCCAATAAAGATTTTTATGAGTGAAATTGCAAATGCATATCAAAATGTATTAGAACCCGCTTTAATCGAAGAGATTGAAGCGGTTGCTATTATGAAGACTTTTCAAGCGGGGGAAATCATAATTGATATTGGTCAATATGTTCGCGCAATGCCTTTGCTGATTGAAGGCGCAATTAAAATAGTTCGTGAGGACATCCAGGAAGGGGAGATTTTACTTTATTATTTAGCCAAAGGTGAGACCTGTACCATGTCTATCGCTTGTTGTGTTGGTAACAAGAAAAGTGAAATACGAGCACAGGCGGAAATGAAGACCCTCGTCGCCATGATCCCGAACCAATATCTCAATGAATGGCTTGCCAAATATAATTCCTGGCGTGAGTTTATCTTGAACAGTTATTCTTCGAGGATGAATGAAATGCTTGGCGCTATCGATAATTTGGCGTTCTCCAATATGGAGACGCGTATTATGAGTTACTTGAAAGAAAAAGTTAGACTGATTGAAAGTCCGATTCTTACATTAACCCATCAAGAAATAGCTTCCGATCTGAATAGTTCTCGAGTTGTTGTTTCCCGCATACTGAAGAAATTAGAGAATGAGAATCAAATCTTGTTGTTAAGAAATGAGATTCGAATACTCGTCTGAGAGCATCCACGGCAGGATTAATTGTTATAGGCAAGAAAGACGATCAACAGGCTATAGAAGGATATGTCTTTCTGCTTAAAGGCTTGCTTTAGCATCGAAATTGCTCTCGAGCGAGCGAAGTAAATATTGCTTGCAGAAGTTCCCAAGGCTTCTGAAATTTCTCCGGTATCTTTTCCCTCGAAATAAGACATCTTAAATATTTGAGCTTGTTGCCTTGGTAACTTCTCAATTTCTTGTACGATCAACTCGATGAGTTCGAAATAGATCATTTTTGTCAATATATCCTTATCTGGGTTTTCTAAGTCGTAAAGCCATTCCTCTTCATGCTGAACTTGGTTTCTTCCCGACTTTATGTAATCTAAACACGCATTCTTGGTTACTAAATATAGGAATGACTTAACTGTTTCTTCACAATGGAAGTTTTCCTTGCGCTCCCATAATTTTACATAAGCATCAGAGATGATCTCTTCCGCGATCAACCTGTCCTTAATCATCTTAAGGGCGAAGAAACGAAGGGAATGGGCATATCGATCCATGAAAAAGCTCAAACTGGTTTCTTTTCCAGCACGTAAATCAACAAGCTGCTGTTCGACGTTCTTAATCATGGTAATTCTTTGGTTACATAATCGGGTATTGTAAATGTAGTATTAATATATCAAAAGTAAAAATAACTAATAGTTAAATCGTAGCTTAGGCCTTACAAACGCACTTTAATGGGTTAAGCTATGGCTAAGCTAGGCCTTAGCTAGGCTTAATCCTTAAAGGATGTTTTAAAAAAAGAGAGACTGTCCCGAAGGACAGCCTCTCGCTCTAACCTAAGTATAAATTTATTATTCTGCTCTAAATACCCAAAACCAAGCAGTACCCCATGGTCCAGCACCAGGTTCGGCATAACTCAATATCATTTTCTCGTTGTTTAGAATGATGATGTCGTATTGGTATACTGGGGCATTCCCTTCATTTGGAGATATACCGCAAAGAACAGTAATACCTCTAGTGGTCAACTTGCCTTTTGCCCAAGTCGTGCCATCATCCAACTTGACGATTTTAGTCATGTCAAATGAAAATTCACCTTGTTCTTTTGCACCAGTTGATTTTAGCTTGGTGAGTTTTGCTCCGCGTAAGCTAAAGGTCATTTTGGCGCCTACACCTTCGCCAGCGACTTGCCCATTAATATCGGTTTCTTTTAAAGTCCACCAAGCGGGAGCAGAGTTGCCCATATAACCACCATTGCCCCATACCGCAGGCGCTGTTTCATCCCATTTCCAAGTACGCTCGCTTCCATCAGTTAAATATCCCCATTCCAACGGTACTGGGAAAGTAAGCTCATCGACTGTCACATCAATTTTCTTGGTAATCTTAGTTCCCTCAGGATTCAATCCTGTAAAAAGAATCTCATTGGTACCCGTGGTCACCAGTAAAACGGTGTCAGTTTTCTTTTGGGTACTTCCAACTCCGAAATCCCAAGAGGAAAGTACAGGACTCTTGTTATCTAAAACAACTTTATTTGATTTTTTACCATTCACAATGATGGGAACGGCGGTAATTTCAAGTTGATCCGCCGTTATGGCATTTCCCAATTCCATTCGATCTTCCATTGGCTCACAGGCAAAAACCAGTAAACTTAGAAAGCATAGACTAGCGTATGTTATAATTTTTCTCATGATTTAGCTTTTTAATAGTTACCAACCTGTAAACTCAGCTGCTGGCGTACCCCATCCTTTGTTTTGGGTTAAAACTCCATCCGTTAACGTTATTTCTGAATTTGGAATCGGCCAGAATCCACCTGTCGCTTCAAATCTGGCTTTATAACCTCCTCCAAAAGCTTTCATAGCCGTATTTACTCCCTTATTTTTAATGGTTACTCCTTCTTGTTTGCCAAGAGCTTCGGCTGCATCGTGCCAACGCATCAAATCAAAATAACGTAAGCCTTCAAAAGCAAGTTCCCAACGGCGTTCGCGTTTTAATGCGGCTAGGGAGTAGGCAACTGCAGGTAGTTTAGCTCGCGCACGAACGCGATTCAAATTCGTAGCATCCTCTTTCAGTTCCGCGTGCATTAATAAAACATCAGAAAAGCGTATTAATACTAAATCTTGTGTATGTGCTAATTGGTAATCCGCTGCGGCAGCGTCGCTGAGAATGGCATAAGAAGGAATTAATTTACCCTCACTATAAGCAGTAACTGGAATATACTTTTTCTGCCACAATCCAGTCTCCTCCATTTGATTGTCTGCGCCATAGATGTAGTCTTGCAGATCCGTGTCTGCGTTAATTATAGATGCGGTTCTACGAATATCTGTAGGTTCGGCTTGTTGCCAATCGTTCCAAAGACCGGTATTTACAGGGCCTGCTCCCCATCCTTGTCCAAATGGAAATGTGCCTGCTTGTCCGTTGTTAGAACGCAAACCGAAGTGCAACAAGTATTGGTTTGTGTATCCTAGTATATATTGATCGCCCCAATCCGCTAGCGTTCCAAATTTTACGGCGAACACAGTTTCTATGTTTCCGTCGCCTACCCATTTTAAATTATTGTCTTTCGCGTATTGGTAATCTTTCGCCGTATGCTCATTGCTGTATGGCCATAGATTCCTAAAATCGGGGATAAGATTGTGTCCTGAATTTTGAATACAATCTTCTAGATATTGAATAACTTGCGCTTTTGCGAGGCTACTGCCGTCGGCGAGCGGCATGGCAGTTTTCTTATAATATCCTGTGTAGAATAGGTAACTACGCGCGAGTAAAGCTTGTGCTGCCCATTTCGTTGCATGTCCCGATGGAACAGCATTATATGCTCTGGTTGGTATCAATTCGATCGCCTTTTTTAAATCTGATCCAATCTGGGCAAACAAAGCATCGGCACTTGCTTTTGGTTGAATGCTAGCAACGGAAGCTGTCTGCAAAGGAACTTCACCAAACATTTGTGCTAATTCAAAGTAATAGAGCGCGCGCATGAAATGAACTTCGCCGAGTACTTGATTTTTTTCTGCTTCTGTACTCCATCCACTAACCTTATCTAAAGTTTCAATTGCGGTATTTGTACGTAGAATTCCTTCGTAGCGTGCTGTCCAAAACGTTAGGAAGCGATCTGGTTGCGTGTTCATTAAATGATCTAAACCTTGCATATCCCGGTCGTTTTCACCACCTCCGCCGAAGCGATCATCGGAAGCCAATTCTGCCATATAGAAGTGGGTATGTGGGACATTAGTGATCGCGCGACTTAATGCCGAGTAAATTCCCGTTAGCATCTGATTGGCGTCTGCTACAGTCACAGGGAAGTTTCCCGTATTCTTTTTATTTAAGCTTTCCGTGTCCAGGAATTTTTCGCAAGACGTCATCAACAATGCGGAAGCTACTAGTATGCCTATCTTTTTCATGATCTACAATTAAAATTTAATGTTAACACCAAACATGTAGGTTCTCGGCTGTGGATAAAATCCTAAATCTATACCGGATGCCCAAGGATCGGCTGCACCGTAACCCACTTCTGGATCCATACCAGAATAGTTCGTGAACGTGTATAAGTTTTGTACCGTGAAGTATAATCTTGTTTGAGAAAATGGAATTTGTGGGAATAACTTCGCAAAGTCATAGCCTATAGTGATATTCTGAATTTTCAAGAAATCAGCGTCCTCAATGTATAAATCGGATATGTATTGATTATTTGTGTGACTTCCTGAGGTGAGTCGAGGAATTTTATTAGATGTTCCTTCACCATGCCATCTTCCGAATATCTCTGTCGTGTAGTTTTGTAATGGACTATCAGCGAATGAGCGGTATGATTTTGCAACCTGTTGCCCAAACGCTCCGAAAGTGTTTGCTGCAAGATCAAAACCTTTGTATCCGACGCTGATATTAAATCCTGCAGTGAAATCTGGGTGCGGATTACCAATCATGACCTTGTCAGCATCCGTAATAGCTCCGTCTTTATTGTTGTCAACAAAGTACAGGTCGCCCGGTTGTGCTGTGGCAAGAACGCCCACACCACTCGCTCGCAAATCATTGATTTGCTCTTGTGTTTGGAAAACGCCATTTGTTTGATAACCGTAAAAATAACCCATTGGGAATCCGACTTGTGCGCGGTACATATCGGTCGTACTTTGACTTAAAACATCGCGCTGTCCGAAAATAATGCCCTCGTCGTTATCGATTTTTAATACCTTGTTTTTATTGTAGGCGGCGTTAAGACCAATGCTATAGCGGAACTGATCAGACTTCTCCGTCCAATTCAAGCCCAATTCAACACCTCTGTTTTGTACTTCACCACCATTAATGTACGGTGCTCCTGTTCCAAATATTTTTGGAATTGGGGCTTGGACAAGCCAATCAATTGTTTTCTTGTTATACCAGTCAACAACAAGAGCAAGCCTATCGTTAATAAATCGTGCATCGAATCCGATATTTAGCTGTTCCGATGTTTCCCAAGTCACAATAGGGTTTGCTAATAAGTCAGGATAAGCGCCTTTAATCAAGCTATTTTTGTTGTTTCCAAAATAATAGCCATTTTGGTTGTCGATTGCAATGGTTGATAAGTAATTGAAGTTTGGAATACTTTGGTTACCATTTTGTCCCCAGCTGGCACGAATTTTAAAGAAATCTAACCATGCTTTGCTGTCTTGCATAAATTCCTCTCCTGTTACTAACCAACCCAAAGAAACAGAAGGATAATAGCCCCAGCGTTCGCCAGAAGCAAAGTTCGAAGAACCATCGGCACGAAGACTTAAACTGGCCATGTACTTTTCTTTGTAATTGTATATCGCGCGTCCGAAGAAAGAGGCAATTGCTCCTTGACCCCATCCGAGGCCAGATAATGCAGGAACAAAGCCTTCATAGCCCTGTGCATTGCTTATCCAAGCGTGATCCCAACTGTCAGGGAAAGAAGAGTTCGTATGCGTGGCACTTAGATCCGAGCCCATTCCTGATTTTTCCATGGACTGGCCAATTAAGAAATCGAAATCATGTGCATCGTTTAGAACTAAGCGATAATTTAATGTATTTTCGATTACCCAGCTATAGCCTAATCCTTGATTCTGTGAAATGTCATCATATACATTCTCTAGGGTAGTGGACAGTCGATAGGTTGGCGTATATTGTCGGTAATTGTATGCACTCATCTTATATCCGAAGTTGCTTCGCCATTTCAAGTTTTTGATGGGCTGCACTTCGAGATAAGCATTTAGGTTTAAAGCATGGTTGTTGCTTTCATTCTGGCTGCGACGATAAAGCATTTCGGCAATCGGATTTGCAATTGCGCCATCTAGGGTCCAAGCATCAGCAACTTTGCTCGGTTGATCGTAATATCCGCCAGCTTCATTGTATAGAGGAAGTAAAGGATTGCCAACGATTAAATTATGTACATCGTTCCAGTAGATATCGCCAATCCCTTGACCTCTTTTCTTGTTGAACGTATAAGTAATATTTTCACCGAATTTTATGATATCAAACTCATCATTTTTCAAGATGACGTGATCTGAATTTAAGCGTACATTGTGTCTTTTAAAGTCCGGTGGTAGGGGATTCCCCAATATCCCTTCGCGATGGCTATTCGCATAACCGAAGGAGAATTTTGATGACTCGGTACCTCCTAATAATGAAACTGCCGTATTGAATAGCGTAGCATTTTTGTTATACGCTTCTTTTATCCAATTTGTTCCATTCCATGTTCCATCTTGAATTTGTTGATATTGTTTCGGAATAATAGTAGCCCAATCGTAAGGTGCTGAGCCTTCGTTGAAACGACGCTCATTTTGAATGGTCATGTATTCCTTGGCCGTCAACACGGAAGGAAGCTTTTGTACCTGCTGCATTCCTAGATAAGAATCTAAATAAACAGACATCTTTCCTGCCTTACCCTGTTTGGTTGTTACCAAAATAATACCGTTCGCAGCTCGTGAGCCATAAATTGCAGCAGATGCGGCATCTTTTAAGACATCGATGCTTTCGATATCTGCTGGATTTAAGTTATTAATATCTCCACCAGGAATTCCATCGATGACATAAAGCGGATTGGAGTTGTGGATGGTTCCAAGACCACGAATTGTCACCTTGTAGTTCTCGCCAGGCATGCCCGAGCTTTGGGTGATTTGTACGCCCGGAGATTGACTTTGCAAGGCCTCCATCACACTTGGTGTGCTCAATTTTGTTAAATCCTCACCCTTAACTTGAATGGTAGCTCCGGTATTCAGTTTTTTCTTCTGCGTTCCGTAGCCGATTACGATGACCTCATCTAAATCACTTTGTTCTTCTATAAGTTTTACCTGTATGGTCGAACGTCCTGCTAAGGAAATCTCTTGCCGTAGATAGCCAATGCTTGATACGACAATAACTGCATTTTTCTGAACGGCTTCCAATGTAAAGTTTCCTTGCTCATCTGATTTTGTACCTACAGTAGTTCCCTTGACAGTCACTGAAGCCCCGGAGATTGCTAGCCCTTGTTCATCGACAACCTTCCCGCTGATGCTTTGTTGCATATATAGCGCCTTGCTTTCGGTTGTTTGCGCTTTGTTGATTTTACGCTTTGTATCAGTTCTTAGGATGATTGTGCCTTCAGATATTTCCCAAGAGATCGGCTTATCCGCTAAGATTAGCACAAGTGCTTGCTGCAGTTCGACATGTTTTAAGTCGGCACTAATTTTAGTGTTTGCTAAATCTTTCACTTGCAAAAGGAATGGCGTACCACTTTGCTTTTGAACTTTCCGCATGACCTCGATCAAGGGGCTGTTCACCGCTTTTAGCGATACATGTTGTGCAAAGCCATTTGCGGACAGCTTAAACACACATAAGATTGTTAGAAAAATGGTCAATTTCATATATAGAACCCATGGTTTTATTTTAGGAATCGCGTAAGCGCTAGTCCCATCATTTTGTTGTATAAAAATCATATTTTTGTACAATTAGGATTAAAAATTGGTTAAGGATTAAATTCAGTGTTTTGTTCTTGGCTCAAGATTATCTTAGTATACGCCGAGCGATGTTGCAACCATCGTTCGGTTTTTTTATTCATAATCCATCGGATACTCAGGGAGGTATAAGATTATTCATATAAGATCTGTTTAATATAGTTTTTTATCAGGTTCGTTAACTAGGGTAGCACCGTTAGCTTTGCTTTTCTATTTTTATTATCTAATTGGAATTTTAAGCCACTTTTTTCTAATAAACTTAAGACTTCCGAGAGGTTTTTATTACGCTCAATCTCGCCATAAAAATAGGTTGCTGGAATGTTGCCCTCGAAGGCAATCTGAATATTATACCAGCGCGCGATATTGCGCATGACTTCCCGAAGCTCAGTCTCATTAAATAAAAACTTGTTGTCTTTCCACGCGATGAAAGTAGCGACGTCCACTGTTTGGATACGTGCTTGTTGATGATTCCAAGTGAGTTGCTGATTTGGCTTTAATGCTGATTTTTCCTGGCCGTGTATGACATTGACAGAACCTTCGACTAAGGTTGTTTTAATGTACTGTTCGTCGGGATAGGCATTTACGTTAAATTGGGTGCCGGTTACTTCGATCTGCTGATCCTGGCAATTCACGATAAAGGCTGTTTTATGCCCCTGATAATGCTGTGATGTTACTTCAAAGTACCCTTCGCCTTCTAAAGTAACGACTCTTTTATTCGCTGCAAATCTCAATGGGTATGTCAATCGACTTGCCGAATTAAGAAAAACTAGGGTTCCGTCGGGCAGGCTAACTTGGTATTTACCGCCCTGCGGGACTTCAATTGTTGCAGTCAGTTTGGCTAATTCTGCTTCTTTGAGTTTGATGATGTTTGTTCCATCTTGATAGTTCAATTGTTCGTCAAGGGTGATTCCATCTTTGTCGGAACGTAGTTGAATGATTTGTCCGTTAGAAAGTCTTAGTTCTGCTTTGTTGCTGCCTGGCTTGACATCGCTGGCTTGTAATTGCTCATATTGCTGTTGCTCTTTTAATTTTGGAACTAAGAAATAGTAAGAAAGTGCGGAGATCACAAGGACGGATGCGGCATAAGCGACCCACTTGTAAAGCCGTCTAGGGGTTTTAGAACTTTTGGTCTCTATTTTTTCTAAGGTCTGCGTTTTCAAACTCTGCAACCAGTCATCGTTTCCTTCCGATTTTAGTTCGAGGTATGCGAGGGCGTCTTCGTAGAGTTCGTCTTTATGGATAAGATCATTAAAAAAATGTTGGTGCGTAGCATCTTCACTAAGCCAGTTTTTTAATGTATTGCTCTCTAGTTCCGACAGATTTCCCTCAAGATGCTTCTTGATTAAAGCAGCAATTTCAGCACTTAACTTCATAAAGTTTATATTGGTTGTTACTTGTTCAAACGAGCGAGCTTGCAAAACCTTAGTAAGAATTTGATTTTTTTTAAAAATTTTCTGTTTTTCGTGATTTTCAAGCGATCTGCTTATCTTGTGGGCTTTTAGGAGAGAGATATAAATGCGACATACCTTGATTAAGTTTTCTGCTGTATTAGTTTTTTTGTTTAGTTCTTGCTTAGTAAAGGGCCAAGACCAAGTGAAAATTGAGAGGGATAAACAAGAAGAGGCTTCAGAACTCAGTTTAGTCGATAAAGATGGAAAAGCATTCAAGCTTTCTGAACTCAAAGGTAAAGTCTTGGTTTTAAACTTTTGGGCGACATGGTGCCAACCTTGTATCGCTGAGTTGCCGTCATTTCAGCAATTGCACTCCTCGTTAGCAAATGAGAAGGAAATAGCATTTCTTGCGATCGAAATGGATCAAGATTTCGATAAAGCGGCGAAGTTTTTCAAGAAAAAAGATTATACGATCCCTTTATATTCACTAGGCTCCGCATTACCAAGGGATATGCAGACGAATTCCATTCCCATGACAATTATTATTGCTAAAAACGGCGAGATGGTGATTAAGAAAATTGGTATGTTAGATTTTGCTTCACCAAAGCTAAGACGAAACCTCTTACAGCTGACCAAAGAACGTGCGGATATCTCTTATCTTTAGTTTTATTATCTTAAGAAAATGCTTTTCATAAAGTGATTTTTAAATAAAATTAAATGTTCTGTTAATACTCTATTAACAGTCTTGCTCTATCTTTGATCCAGATATTTCGACGTTTAAGGCATGAAATTTTATTCCCTAAGATTGAATTGAATAATGTAAAGTGGGGATAACTGAGCACTAAACGATTGAGACGTAAAATGATAATTCTTTATTTGTTGAAATGTTGAACGTACCGTAGCTGTAGTACCCTGCTAAAGTTTTCGGCCCTAAACCTCCGCGAATTTAGCAGTGCATATTTGCTGTCGAATAGAATAATGAGATTAACCTTCTACAATTCATAATCAGAGTCGTCTGGATTTTCTGGGCGGCTTTTTTTCTTTTGTCAATGTTCCCTTATTGATATGGAGGTCAAAGTTTTTGGCGGTAATTAATAATTAGTTTGCATCAAATTTACAATTCCCTTACATAAAATTGATAACCTACCATTAGGATAATATTACGTTAACATTCGGTTAATATTGAAACAGCAATTTTGTAGGGATGAAACAAAAGATTATTAACTATTTTCCATGTTTTTGTGTTCTGACCTTAATTTTTTTGAATTCCTGTAGTACGAATACGAATTCAATTAAGATGAAAGGTTCAGATACCGAGGTGAATTTAGCGGTGAATCTCGCTGAAAGTTTCACCAAGCTCGATCCAACCTTTAGTATCGCGATTTCCGGCGGCGGCTCCGGATTGGGAATTACTTCTTTGATGAATGGCCAAGCGGATATCGCTAATTCCTCGCGACCGCTGTCAGAAGAAGAGATCCAACAATTTAAAGAGAAGAATATTGAATTGAAGACGATTGTCTTTGCCGAAGATGCTACCGCATTCGTGGTGCATAAGGATTTGCCTATCGATGAGATTTCTGTCGATACCCTAGGTTTGATTTTAAGCGGGCAAATTAACAATTGGAATCAAATTATCGATGCGGACTTTCCGATCAATATCTATGGACGACAAAGCAGCTCTGGAACGCATTCGTTTATCAAGAAGAAATTGAAAATTGAATTCGCTAATACGGCGAAAGAGATGACCGGTAATGCTCAAATTATTGAAGGTGTAAAGGCGGATAAGACCGGAATTGGGTATGTGGGTGCAGGCTATGTGGCGCACGATCCCAACAGTGATAAGAAAGTCAAGATCTTAAAAATTCGAGCAGATTCGAAGGCGATCGCGTACTCTCCGCTGGATCCGGAAGCGATTAACAACAGCCGCTACTATTTTCAACGCCCGCTTTACCAGTTTGTGCTTGCGAAGTCCTGGGGAAAGGTACGCCCGTTTATCAATTTTGAACGCGGTGCTCAGGGTCGCAAATTGATTGAAGAACACGGATATTACACGCTAGAAAATCAACAACATGAAATATAAAACACGATTGTCATTAGACCTTTGTTTTAAATATATTTTTAAAGCGACGGGTTTACTCGTACTCGCCTTATTGGGCGGTATCTTAGCCATGTTAGTGTATAACTCTTTCTCATTCTTCATGGACGTTAAACCCTTAGATTTCATTACTGGAATGGAATGGAACCCGACGGCCAATGATCCGAAGTATGGGATGTTGCCGCTGATTCTGAGTACGACGCTAGTCACTTTTGGAGCAATGCTTCTCGCAATTCCATTAGGTATCGGCACGGCAGCATTTATCGCTGAATACGCAAGTCCGAGAGTGAAGAATATCCTGAAGCCTACCGTAGAAATGCTAGCGGCAATTCCCTCTGTTGTTATCGGATTCTTAGGTATTGTGGTTGTAAGTCCGGGGATAGCAAATCTTGCTGATTTATCGAATGGACTAAATGCCTTGAATGGTGCCATATTACTCGCTGTTATGGCTTTGCCGACCATTATTACGGTGGCTGAAGATGCTATTCATGCAGTTCCAAAGACTTATAAAGAGGCGAGCTATGGAGTAGGGGCAACTAAATGGGAGACTTTAATCAAAGTTGTTATTCCAGCTGCTGCGCCAGGTATCATCGCTGCGGTCATGTTGGGCGTAGGACGCGCCATCGGTGAAACAATGACGGTGTTGATGGCTACGGGTAATGCAGCGTTAATGCCTACAGGCTTTTTTGATTCTGTAAAAACGATGACAGCAACGATTGCAATTGAGATGGGAGAGGTTCCCTATCAAACGACTCATTATTTCGCGCTATACGCGATTGCAACGGTACTTTTCGTTATGACCTTGGCCGCAAATATGTTAGGAGAGTATTTTATTAACCGTTTTAGAAAATTCCATGCAGTTTAGGACGTCAAAATTATCGAGAGTTATTGAGTGGGGAACCCTACTTACCAGCACGCTGATTGTATGTTTCTTTTTGCTGGTGGTGATTTGGGAAATTGTTTCAAAAGGTGCAGCAGAGTTGTCATGGGAATTTGTGTCCAGTGTGCCCACTGATGGCATGACAAAAGGAGGTATATTAACGCCGATTATTGGGACGGTTTTATTAACGCTAATTACGGCAATATTTTCTATTCCTTTTGGGGTTTGCTGCGCTATTTATCTTCACGAGTATGCAGAAGATAACTGGCTGACGCGTACGATACGTGCTTCAATCCGGAATCTATCAGGTGTTCCGAGTATTATTTATGGCTTGTTTGGCTTGGCCTTGTTTGTCCAATCTATGGAGTTAGGTACCTCCTTACTTGCGGCGGGTTTGACACTTGGATTGTTGTCCTTGCCTTATATCATCACAACAACGGAGGAAGCCTTAATGCGTATTCCAAACTCTACGCGAGAAGCTGCTTTGGCAGTAGGCGCAACAAAGTTTGAAACCATTAAAGATGTGGTTATCCCTTCGGCAATGTCGGGTATATTAACCGGTGTTGTATTGACTTTAAGTCGAGCAGCTGGGGAAACAGCGCCGATTTTATTTACTGGAGCGGCATTCTATATCAATGGATCTTCTGGATTTATCAACCAGGAGTTTATGGCGTTGCCATACCATTTATATATGTTGTCTACACAGCATCAATCCATCGATGAAGTGCGACCAATCGCATACGGAACCGCTTTAGTTCTCGTAATTGTTGTCTTTTTATTGAACCTTACAGCGTTCTACATTCGTTATAAGTATAGAAAAAATGAAGTCTAAATTATCAGCTGAAAATTTAAATATAAGCTTTGGATCAAAGCATGTTCTTAAGAATATCAATGTCTCATTTGCAGAAAATGAAATTACGGCCTTAATTGGCCCTTCAGGATGTGGAAAGAGTACATTATTGCGCAGTTTTAATCGTATGCATGATCTCTCTCCAGATGCCAAGATTGATGGTAAATTACGATTAGAGAATCTTGATTTATATGCGAAAGGAATTCCGGTTACAGAGATTAGGAAACGTATAGGTATGGTTTTTCAGAAAGCGAATCCATTTCCAAAAAGCATTTATGATAACATTGCGTATGGTTTAAAGATTAATAATCTACCACACGATAAGAAGGTTATTGAAAAGGCTTTACGTGAAGCATTCCTTTGGGAAGAGGTTAAGAACGATTTGAAAATGCCAGCAACGCGACTTTCCGGTGGGCAGCAACAAAGATTGTGTATCGCAAGGGCCGTGGCTTTGCGTCCAGAAGTTATCTTGATGGATGAACCCTGTTCAGCCTTAGACCCCGTAAGTACCTTAAAGATCGAAGAGCTTATTACACATTTGAAGACAAATTATACGATTGTAATTGTAACGCATAACATGCAACAAGCACAGCGTATCGCTGATAAGACTGTTTTTATGTACTTAGGTGAGGTTAAGGAAGAGGGGCCGACACAACAAATCTTTGGAAATCCATATAATGAAGTGACTGCAAATTACATAAATGGGCAGTTCGGATAATCGAAATAACTTGATAGTGCACAGGTGATATTGATGCATGAAAGCCGATGTTTTAAGTCGGCTTTTCTTATTTCTGAGGCATTACTTTATACGTTGGATCTTCCATAATATTGACTTCAATTATCCCTTTTGCGTTTTCCAGAAGTTTTCTTGAATCCTCACTTAAATGGCGTAATACAACTGATTTTTGCTGCGCGGCATACTTCGACGTTAATTTATTGACCGCGTCTATGGCGGACATGTCAACGATTCTTGATTCTTTAAAATCGATAATAATTCGCGCGGGATCATTTTCGATCTCGAATTTATCGATGAAGTTGCTAACCGATCCAAAAAAGAGTGGCCCATAGATCTCATAGATCTTATTGCCAAATTCATCCGTAGATTTTCTTGCACGGATTCTGACGGCATTGTCCCAGGCAAATACTAAAGCAGAAATAATAACGCCTACTAAAACCGCAAGCGCAAGATTATGTAAGAACACCGTGATCGCTGCAACCAATATACCCACGAATATATCGGATTTAGGCATTTTCCGAAGCATCTTAAAAAAGCTCCACTTAAATGTCGTGATTGCGACAATCATCATGACTCCAACTAAGGCCGCTAGCGGGATCAACTCGATGAATGGTGCGCCAATTAATATGATAATCAAAATGGTAATCGCTCCGATAAATGCGGAGAGTTTTGTTCTGGCTCCAGCATTGATGTTAACTAAGGTTTGTGCCACCATCGCACAGCCACCCATGCCGGTAAAGAAACCATTAACGATATTGGCGGTACCCTGTGCAACAGCCTCTTTATTTGAAGAACCTTTCGTATTGGTAATCTCATCCACCATACTAAGTGTCAAGAGCGATTCAATAAGTCCTACCGAGGCCATGATTACTGCATAAGGAAAGATAATTTGTAGCGTCTCTAAGGAGAATGGAACAGAAGGAATGTGGAAAGGAGGGAAGTCACCAGCAATACTTGCGATATCCACTACTTTTTTTGTGTCGATGCCTGCGAATTGTACCAGGGCAAATACGATCAGGATGGCAATTAAGGAAGCCGGTATTGCTTTGGTGATCTTTGGGACAATTAATACGACCGTAATGGTTAAAGCAGTCAGGCCCAACATGGTATACAGCATCGAGCCAGTCATCCAGTGTGCTACTCCATTTTCCATGATTTTAAACTGTTCGAGTTGAGCCATAAAAATAATAATGGCTAATCCATTGAGGAAGCCGAACATGACGGGTTGTGGAATTAATCGGACGAATTTGCCAAGTCTGAAGGCACCAACAGCAATTTGTAGCAATCCAGCAAGTGCTACGGTTGCAAACAGATATTCGACACCATGTGAAGCAATAAGCGCCATTAAAACCACGATCGTAGCGCCCGCTCCGCCGGATACCATGCCTGGCCTCCCGCCAAGGATTGAGGTCACTAAGCCCATTAAGAAGGCTCCGTAAAGGCCAGTAAGAGGATTTAATCCCGCGAGGATAGCAAAGGATAAGGATTCAGGAATCATGGTCATAGCGACCGTTAACCCTGCTAACATTTCGGTTTTCAAGTTGATCTGCTTGAAATCTGCAATGGATATGTTGAACATCTGTGCTGCTTCTATAGCCTATTAAAAAAACAAACAAATATAGGTTTTCCTATAGAATGACATTTTATTTTATGAAAATCGCGTGTCAAATGACCTAGTCTTCTTTTTCCGCATCCGTATGAAATCAGGAAAAGATAAAAACGTTCATTTATCTGTAGCGTTTATAAAACATACCCGTTTCTCTAAATAAGAAAATATTATTAATTATGGGTAAAATATTATTGTTTACAGCCTTGTTGGTATGTGTTTCTTCTTGTGAGTGGAACGCGTCTACTGACACTTTTAATTCGCCAAAATTGTTAAGAGTTGAGTTCGTCGGAGCATCAGTGAAGACTATATTGAATACGAAAGGGACTGCGACCTTGTTTGCTGCTTCAGAGATGCTGGCAGACGCGTCCGCCTCCGAAATATCAACAGTTGAATTCGATTCGAAAGCCGTTCCCTTTAATGTAGATTTTGAAATACCGAAGAATCATCGAAAGCTTATTCGTCCTGAATTGAAAAAAGGAGAAGCGGTCCAATATTACGTCGCGTTAGAATGGGACTCAAATGGAGATGGGGGTATAGGAGAGGGTGATATCATGATTGATTTTGATAAGGCTTTTCCAAATGTTGAAATGAACAAAGAGACCCAGCGAGTGTTTGTAAGGTAAATGGCAAAGTTGTTATTGATAATTTAATAAAGCGGGCCACTATTAATATTGACCCGCTTTTATGGTATTTAGATAATTTTTTAAAGAATTTCCTTTAGATGCGTCCACACATTATCAGCTAATATCCGCTGCCCCTCTTTTGTGGGATGTACTGCATCTTGTTGGTTTAACTTTGCGATACCGGCGACCCTATCTAACAAAAAGGGAATTAGGGTCATGTTTTTCTCTTGTGCTAATGCGGGAAAGATCGCCTCGAACTGCTTGTAATAGGTGGCTCCCATACTTGGGGGCACTTTCATTCCTGCTAATACAAGCTTGCAATCAGGATATGCCTTTTTGACTTTATCTACAATATCCCCTAGGTTCTTTTTAGTAGCCTCAGGCTTAATCCCTCTTAAACCATCATTGGCTCCCAGCTCCAAAACGAAGACATCAACAGGCTCCTTTAGTAACCAATCTATTCGCTCTTTTCCACCAGCGCTTGTTTCTCCACTTAAGCCAGCATTGATACAGTTATAATTTAAGCCAAGGGAATCAATAGTGTTTTGAATGAGTGCAGGGAATGCTTCGCTTTGACTTGCTAATCCTAAGCCTGCGGTTAGGCTATTTCCAAAGAACAGTATATTTTGTTTTTTTTCTTTAACCACTTCTTGTTTGGAAACGCTGTCCTGAACTGGATTTGCTGACGGTGTCTGCTGTCCATTATTGCAAGCGCTAAGTAAAAATATCGCTGAAAATATTGAAACAGAGGCTTTAAAGTTCTTCATGCAACTAATTTAACCAAAAAAAGGTATACTTTTAATGCTATATGTCTACAATGATTTTAGAGTTACAGCATGTTTTTAAGAATTATAACCTTGAAGGCCGTGATATTCCAGTATTAAAGGATATTAACTTTCAAATAGCAGAAGGTTCGACGGTAGCAATCGTAGGACCATCGGGAAGTGGCAAGTCAACGCTACTGGGTCTTTGCGCGGGCCTCGACCAAGCTTCTACGGGATCCATTAAGTTAAATGGTATGGAGTTATCAGGTTTGAGCGAAGATAATCTTGCGAAGATACGTAATGAATATGTTGGATTTGTTTTTCAAAACTTTCAGCTGCTACCTACGCTGACGGCGCTTGAAAATGTAATGGTCCCCATGGAATTGCGAGGCATACGTAATCATCAACCAGCAGCGATGGAGTTGTTAGCGCGCGTCGGTCTCGCTGATCGTGCCAATCATTATCCATCCCAGCTATCCGGAGGTGAGCAACAGCGTGTATCGTTAGCTCGTGCATTTGCAAATAAGCCGAAAATCTTGTTTGCAGATGAACCTACAGGCAATCTTGATGCGGAAACAAGTCTTATTATTGAAGAGATGTTATTCGAGCTCAATCGAGCGTCTGGAACAACCTTAGTTATTGTGACGCATGATTTGGACTTAGCAGCAAAAACTCAACAGATTATTCCAATTAAAGGGGGACAAATTCAATGAGTTGGCGTTGGATCTTTCTGATGGCTTGGCGGGATAGCCGCAAGAATCGAAGTCGCTTATTTCTATTCATATCCTCGATTATTTTGGGAATCGCTTCCTTAGTTTCGATGAATTCCTTTAATAGAAACTTGAGAATTGATATTGATAATCATGCAGCGGAACTGATTGGTGCAGACTTGTCACTAGAGAGTAATCGACTACCGACCGAAGAAGCACTTACTTTTATTGACTCCATAAAACGCTTAAGTCAAGGATTCGCAAAAGAGCAGCGCTTTATGTCCATGTTACGCATTCCTAAAGCGAATACTTCTCGCTTTGTACAGGTGCGTGCTGTTGAAGGAAGTTTTCCATTTTATGGCGCTGTAGAAACACGGCCTGAGGGTGTATTTAGTCACTTTGCAAAGCAGAAAGGTTTGTTTCTTGACAATGCTCTGGTGCTGCAGTACGGCGTGTCTGTAGGAGATTCGGTTCAATTAGGAACAAAGACATATAACATATTGGGTGCTGTCACTTCTCAACCTGGGCAGAGCGCATTTACAGGAGCGATGGCACCGAGCCTGTTTATACCATTAGACCAATTAAAGGGCGCGGGCTTACAACAAGCCGGAAGCCGTATAGAATATCGTTATTACTTCAAATTACCCAAGAACTTTGGTATAGATAAGAAAATCGAACAATGGAAAGATAAACTTGCAACACTACAACTTCGAAGTTCAACGATTGAGACAACGAAAGAGAATACAGGTCGTTCATTTGCGGATATGGCTCGCTTCATGGAGCTCGTCGGCTTTGTAGCTTTACTGCTAGGCTGTATTGGTGTTTCTAGTGCTGTACAGATATATGTTCGAGAGAAACTCATGTCGGTTGCAATTCTTCGTTGCTTAGGGACGACCGCAAAGCAGGCATTTTTTATCTTCTTAATTCAGTTCGCTGCGATTGGACTTGTAGGAGGTATTATTGGTGCAGCTTTAGGAACGTTGATTCAATACGGTATTCCATATGTCATGCAGGATGTTCTACCGGTACAATTAACAACACAGATCGTATGGTCAGCTATATTCGAAGGAGTTGTCATTGGCTTGGTGATCGCCGTACTCTTTGCCTTGTTACCTTTGTTATCCGTTCGACATATTTCCCCGCTTAACTCTTTGCGTGTTCAAGATGATGAAGAAGCTCTTTTTAAAGATCCCTTAAAAGCATGGATATATCTATTGATTGCCGTATTTATCTTATTATTCGCAAGGATACAGATGGAGAACTGGACTCAAACGATACTATTTAGCGTAGGAATCGCCCTTACTTTTTTGATGTTATATGGCGTCGCGAAAGGGTTCACATGGTTGATACGCAAATTTTTTCCTTCCAAATGGCCTTATCTTTGGCGACAAGGACTTTCTAATCTTTGGCGGCCGAATAATCAAACGGTTATCTTGATTGTCTCCATAGGCTTAGGAACGACGTTAATCTCGACTTTATATTTTGTTCAGGATATTCTTCTAAAGCGCGTTGCAGTTTCTGCTGAGCAAAATCAGGCGAATATGTTAATGTTTGATATTCAACCATCTCAGAAAGATTCGCTTCAACGGATGGCTCAAGTGGCAGGTTATCCGATTGTGGAGAGCGTGCCTATTGTTACCATGTTTATAGAACAGGTCAATGGTATATCGTTAAAAGAGGTGTTGAAGGATACGACGATTGAAGTTTCAGGACGAGCATTTCGAGGAGAAATACGCGCTACGTATCGTGACAGTTTAACAGCCTCAGAAAAAGTAAGCCAAGGAAAATGGGTAGGTAAAGTTGCGCCGAATGACACCGCATCTGTTTCCTTGGATGAGAAATATGCTGAGGGAATTGGTGTCAAGATTGGCGATGTGTTAACCATGAATGTTCAAGGTATGCGTATTCCTGCGAAAGTGAGTAGCTTCAGACAGGTAGATTGGAATAGATTTCAATCTAACTTCCGAATGGTTTTCGCTAAGGGTAGCATAGATGATGCTCCGCAATTCTTTTTGATGATGACGAAAGTGTCCGGTGAACGCGAGGCAAGTCAATTTCAACAACAAATTGTGAACAGCTTTCCGAATGTTTCGGTCATCGATATGAATACGATTCTAATAATCTTGAACAATATCTTAGATAAGATAGGATTCATCATTCAGTTTATTGGTGGCTTTAGCATTCTTACTGGGATCGTCGTACTAATCTCATCCGTTCGAATCAGTAAATATCAGCGTATTAAAGAGAATGTACTTTTGCGTACAATTGGTGCAAGCCGAAGACAAATTTTCATCATCAGTATCAGTGAATACATGTTCCTAGGATTACTTGCAGCGATTACAGGTTTATTTATTTCGCTAATCGCTAGTAATATGCTTGCCATTTTTGTTTTTGAAAGTGCTTTTGTACCGAATATAGGATTTGTTATCCTACTAATTTTGTTGGTTAGTGCCCTGACAGTAGTCATAGGACTGTTGAATAGCCTCTCTGTGTTGCGAAAATCGCCCTTGGAAGTTCTTCGAAGCAATTAAATTAGAATTTATTGCAAATATCTACGAATAATGAGGTTCCTATGGTCAATAGGAACCTTTTTTTATTTGTGAGAACATATTTGATTCCAGTTTGTTTATTGAAGGTATTGAGCTAACAAAATCTTTTTCCCTATGAAAAAACAGAACAAGTCGAATCCAAAGACACAACAAATTGATGCCCATTTAGTGGATAACCAAAATCGTGTGATGACGACTAATGATGGCGTCCCAATTCACGATAATAATAATACGCTAAAAGCGGGAGAACGCGGACCGTCCTTATTAGAAGACTTTATCTATCAGGATAAATTAGCGCATTTTGATCGCGAACGAATCCCCGAGCGTGTTGTGCACGCAAGAGGATCGGGAGCCCATGGAGTCTTTGAAGCGACTGCCGACATGAGTCAATATACAAGAGCGCATTTCCTTCAAAAGGGCAATGTAACCCCCTTATTTGTTCGCTTCTCTACTGTTGCCGGCTTTAAAGGGTCTACTGATTTGGCGCGCGATGTTCGAGGCTTCTCCGTTAAGTTTTACACGCAGGAAGGAAACTATGATTTAGTCGGAAACAATATTCCAGTATTTTTTATACAAGATGCAATGCAATTTCCGGATCTAGTTCACGCGGTGAAGCCTGAGCCAGATAAGGAAATTCCACAGGCAGCGTCAGCGCATGATACGTTTTGGGATTTTATCTCGCTGATGCCTGAAGCAGCGCATATGTCGTTATGGGTGATGTCAGATCGAGCGATTCCACGTTCGCTAAGAATGATGGAAGGTTTCGGCGTCCACACCTTCAAATTTGTGAACCAAGAAGGAAAAGGCACTTTTGTTAAGTTTCATTGGAAGCCTAAATTGGGCGTGCACCAAGTAGCATGGCAAGAAGCGCAAAAGATATCCGGCTATGACGCCGACTTCCATCGTCGTGATCTATGGGAAGCAATCGATAATGGTGATTTCCCACAATGGGATTTAGGCGTGCAATTAATTCCAGAAGAGGACGAACTCAAATACTCATTTGATATTCTAGATCCTACGAAAATAATCCCTGAGGAGCTGGTTCCGGTTCAAATTATAGGAACTATGACTTTGAATCGAAACCCAGAGAACTTCTTTGCAGAAACGGAGCAAATTGCCTTCGATCCAGGGCGCCTAGTTCCAGGGATAGATTTTAGTAATGATCCTCTATTACAGGGAAGGGTATTTTCTTATGCAGACACACAAAACTATCGTCTAGGTGGGCCAAATTTCCATGAGCTGCCGATCAATAGACCCGTCAATGGAAAGCACAACAATCAAAAGGATGGATTTCAGCGGACAGATATTCTGAAAGGCAATGTAAGTTACTTTCCAAATAGCTTGGGAGGAGGCTGTCCTTACCATGCGATGTTAAAGGGAGAGAAAGGTTTTGAGTCCCATGCCGAGAAGATTGATGCGAAGAAAATCCGCGGTCGATCTACATCCTTCGCCGACCATTTTACACAAGCGCGCTTGTTTTTCCGTTCCCAGTCGAAACCGGAACAACAGCATATCATCAATGCGTTCAGCTTTGAGTTATCGAAAGTCAATTCGGTTGCGGTTAGAACGCGCGAATTAGCAATTCTAAATCAAATTGATGAAGTATTAGCCGCTGAAGTTGGGAAGAACTTGGGTATTGAACCACCAAAGCAATTAGACGAACTAACATTACAATTTGCGCGTCAAAACCATCCGGATTATCCCATCAAACCGAACAAGCCTGAAGTCGAGAAGTCTGCCGCACTAAGCATGGCGACAAAACCAGGGGAAGGGACGATCGAGACACGTAAGGTGGCATTTTTAGTAGCGGATGGTGTCAGCAAAAAATCTGTGGATCAGATGAAGAGTGCCTTGATGGCGGAGAAAGCCGAAGCAGTTTTGGTTTCTACGCGTGTCGGTCAGTTGAAATATCAGGAAGGTGGTACAGAGGAAATTCAACATACCTATCTCACAGATGCTTCCGTTTGTTTCGATGCATTTTATACGCCGGATGGCGACTCAGTAGCGCTGTTAAAAAATGAACCCGATTATGTGCAATTCATTAATGAAGGTTTCAGACATTGTAAAGCAATCGCATTTGCAAAAGGAGCAGAGGGTTTGGTTGATCTGACCTATATCAAAATGAAAGGGCTGGACGAGGGCGTCATCTTGGAATCGAAAAATAACTTATCAGCGGACTTTATAAAAGCAATGAAAGGTCATAGAATTTGGGCTAGAGAAGAGGATCGGAAGGTGCCGGTTTAAAAAAAAATAAAACTATTTAGCGTTTGTTTTGTTCTATTAATAAATCACATATAAAAACTAAAAAAGGAGAAAGGCTATGAACAAATTAACATGGAAAGGTCGCTGGAATGAAATCAAGGGTAAAGTTAAACAGGAATATGCTGATCTAACAGATGATGATTTACTTTACGCCGAAGGTAAAGAGGATGAATTACTCGGCAAATTACAGAAGAAAACAGGGAAGACGAAAGAAGAGGTTGAGTCTTGGTTAGACAAGATGTAAAATCAGACTTCTTCAACGTCAGATATTGGAAAGTTCACCATGGATGAAAACAAGGAGAAACTTTTTAAGAAAGAGAAGGGTTGTTCATACGAACATCCCTTCTTGATTTTATGACTTGACCTCGAAAATTAATCCATATTCGTAGGCTAGTTTAATCGCTGAACTGAGATTGGGTGCTTTAAACTTTTCAATTAAATTTTTTCGATGACTCTCTACTGTATGATGGCTGATAAAGAGTTTTTCGGCGATCTGTATCGTCGTTAATCCCA
>JBEBRI010000014.1:0-38043 GCA_040394915.1 Sphingobacterium sp. | reverse complement strand
TAACCATGGCATATATTGATAAAAATGATTTGTTCCAAGAGGTTGAAACAAAGTTAACCGAGAAAGGCTTTACGATCGAGCGTGTTGATCAAAACAGACCTTGGGGTGGCTTCTTCGTTATCAATGAGGGGCAAGCTCAAGACTTTGCGAATGCATACTTCGAGGGCTTAGATGTTCAAGATTTAAAAATATCAGGCAAATTGAGTCCAAAGATTCTTATTGTTGGACCGAATAAGCGACTATCATGGCAATATCATCACAGACGTGCAGAGATTTGGCGCGTTATCCGTGGTGAGGTGGGGGTAGTAACCAGCCCAAACGATGAGGAGCACGAGCTAAAAATATTAAAAGAAGGAGAGACTATACGTTTAAGCCAAGGTGAAAGACATCGCTTGGTCGGTATGGAGTCCTACGGTGTAGTTGCCGAAATCTGGCAACATACAGACGCAGAGAACCCTTCGGATGAAGACGATATCGTACGCGTTCAAGACGATTTCGGACGCGGAGAATAGAAAGTCTTATTCAAAAACAAAAAAAGAGCTACTTTTAAAAGTAGCTCGTTTTTTGTTTTTAAAAATACCCATCCGAAGCTAAACTTTTGCCAAAGAAAAGCCGAAGCAGGTACGAGCATGGCCTTGACACTAGGAAAACTCCGGTGTCATGAGTCAGCGTCTCGAAAATCAGAACCCATAATTCTGGAGTCTGCGTAAATCGCCATCCCTACGGATAGCTCATACTGTTAAATTTTTTATATTTTTGCATTGGTTCATTCAACTCAAGAGTAAATTATGACAACATATAACGAAGACAGTATACGATCCCTCGATTGGAAAGAGCATATCCGCTTAAGGCCCGGTATGTATATTGGTAAATTGGGTGACGGTTCTGCTTATGACGATGGTATTTATGTATTGCTGAAAGAGGTCGTAGACAATTGCATCGATGAGTTCGTGATGGGTGCAGGAAAGACGATTGACATCACCGTAAATGACAATAAGGTTTCTGTACGTGACTACGGACGTGGTATTCCTATTGGATCGGTTGTCGATGTGGTGTCTAAGATTAATACAGGAGGAAAATACGATAGCAAGGCGTTCCAAAAATCCGTTGGATTAAATGGTGTTGGAACGAAAGCCGTCAATGCGTTGTCGAATCAATTTACTGTGCAATCCTATCGTCAAGGGCAAACGCGTATTGCGCAATTCAGCAAGGGTGAGCTTTTATCCGATGAGCAAAAGGAGACCACACAACGCAACGGTACGTCCGTGACGTTCTATCCGGATGATTCGATCTTTAAAAACTACAAATACCGTTCGGAATTTGTAGAGAACATGATTTGGAATTATGTTTTTTTAAATTCAGGCTTAACAATCAACTTCAACGGTCAAAAGTTCGTATCCGAGAACGGCTTGAAAGATCTTTTGGAGCGTAATGTGGATGCCGAAGGCATGCGTTACCCAATCATTCATTTGCGTGGTGAAGATATCGAAATTGCGATGACCCATGGGCAGCAATACGGCGAAGAGTATTATTCCTTCGTCAACGGGCAACATACGACACAAGGTGGTACCCATCAAGCGGCTTTTCGGGAAGCGGTGGTGAAAACGATTCGCGAATTCTACAAGAAAGAATTTGACGCCTCCGATATCCGTGCGTCTATTATTGGAGCGATCGCTATTAAAGTACAAGAACCCGTTTTTGAATCCCAAACGAAAACAAAGCTAGGTTCGCAAAGTGTTGGCCCCGAAGGCCCTACTGTACGGACATTCATCAACGACTTCGTAAAGAAAGCATTAGATGATTACCTGCATAAGGACGCTGCGACAGCAGAGGCTTTATTGAAGCGAATCATGCAATCGGAGCGTGAGCGTAAAGATATTGCAGGGATCAAGAAATTAGCAAATGAACGCGCGAAGAAAGCGTCCCTACATAATAGAAAATTAAGAGATTGTAAAATCCACTTCAGCGATAAGCATGAACGTAACTTGGAAACGACCCTATTTATTACGGAGGGGGATTCCGCCAGTGGATCGATCACAAAATCGCGCGATGTGCAAACACAAGCTGTATTTAGCTTAAAGGGAAAACCATTGAATTCCTATGGCTTAACGAAGAAAATCGTTTATGAGAATGAGGAATTTAATTTACTCCAGCATGCGCTCAATATTGAAGACGGTATTGAAGGGCTCCGTTACAACAATATTGTGATTGCAACGGATGCCGATGTCGACGGTATGCACATTCGCTTACTGCTGATGACATTTTTCTTGCAATTTTTCCCTGATCTTGTCAAAGCGGGGCACGTATCGATTCTACAGACGCCGCTGTTTCGCGTACGCAATAAGAAGGAAACCATTTATTGCTATTCCGATGAGGAAAGACAGCGCGCTATCGCAAAATTGGGCAGCAAGCCAGAAATTACACGATTCAAAGGTTTGGGCGAAATTTCACCTTCGGAATTTGGACTATTCATAGGTAATGACATGCGCTTAGAACCGGTCATTTTATCCAAAGACAATAAGCTACCACAGTTGTTGGAATATTATATGGGTAAAAACACGCCCGACCGCCAACAACATATTGTCAATAACCTGAGAATAGAAGTAGATCTGGAGGAGGAACTAGCAAAAGAAGCCGTTTAACCTTTTAGGGGGAGGACACCTCCCCCATTTATATCGCAACCTAACCTAACATGCATAATCAAACCTTAATACTCATCCAATGTAAGGATGCTGTTGGCCTTGTTGCCATCATATCCAATGTGCTGGCTCAACATCAGCTTAATATCGTTGCTATGCGCGAGTTTGTCGATGAAGTGGATCGCAAGTTCTTCGTACGCGTAGTCTGTAGTGGACCACTAAGCGATCAAGTGAAGTTACAAAGCGACTTATCTGCACAACTCCCGCATAGTACACAGATTACGATTAACCCAGACGTTCAAAAGAAGTTAGTTATTTTGGTAACGAAAGAACATCATTGCCTAGCCGATATTCTGGTTCGCCATTACTTCAAAACCTTACAGGCCGACGTCGCAGCTGTCATTGGTAATTACGATACATTGCAGCAGTTCACGGAGAAGTTCGACATTCCATTTCATTATATCTCCCATGAAGGTATAAGTAAAGCGGAATTTGAATCCAACTTAGCGGCGGCGATTAAACTTTACCAAGCGGATTACATTATTCTGGCTAAATTTATGCGTATTCTTTCGCCAAGTTTTGTGAGTCAATTTAAGGGCAAATTAGTCAATATTCATCATTCGTTCTTACCCGCATTCATCGGAGCAAACCCATATCAGCAGGCCCATGATCGCGGGGTGAAAATTATCGGAGCAACGGCTCACTATGTGACGGATGACCTTGACGAAGGACCAATTATCGTTCAGAACACGAAGTCAATTGATCATAGCTACGATGTACAGCGTATGCGAACGGCAGGTAAGGAAATCGAAAAAGCGGTGCTTGTTCGGGCAATTCAACTGCTGACCGAAGACCGCGTCATGCTGAATGGCAATAGAACAATTGTGTTCAAATAATCGTAAGATGAAAAAGGCTTCCGGATCCATCGCTGTTTAGATCGACCGTTTTCTGAGGTTTAGTCGTTTTAAGTCTGATGAACTGGATTTAAACAAATACGCTGTAACCCCGATAGATAACGCGAAATACGCATCTTCCTGTGTTCCAAAGTGACTTAAATCACTTTTCCGGCTATGCTTCATTACTTTTTATGTGCATAAATATTCGCTATTTGCGATGCACAGATGAAGACGATGAACCACACATTTCACATTCCTGTTTTAGGATTAGCCTTTTCCGTCGATACCCCATTAAAAGTAGCACAATACGGTATTTCCTCCGTAGTCTCTATTGTTGATGATGAGTTGTTAGAACGATTAAGAGGCTACTATAGCCGATTGAATAATTTAGGATACGAAGAGATTAAGAAGCATACGCCGGATGCGCGCGCCAACCGCATAACCGCATATTTAAACTTATTAAAAGACTTAGTCGAAAAACAAGTAAGCCATATTAGAACGAGTAATTGGCTGAAGGATGAACATGCTGTCCAATATTTTAATTTATTGCCGGAGGGTGTCTTAAAACAGCTTTTTAAGCGCTGGGTTAATTTGGAACCGGGACAGGAAAAAGAGAAGCTTACCCAAACAATTCGAGCACAAATTATCCTCGGGGATATTGATGTAAATATCATGTCTAAAGTGGACAAGATCAACTATGATGCGCAGGGCGTTATGATGGCGGAGCATTATTCAGATGCTTCGGCTGCACTACGTGGTTTTGCAAACAGCGGATTACACTCGTCGATCATTTTATCGGCAGGCATGAATCCTAGACTATATACTTACCTCGCAGAGTTTCCAGCCTTTATGCCGAATAGCGCTGGAAAGTTCGATAAAAAGATCACATTGAAGGTATCGGATTATCGTTCTGCATTAATTCAAGCTAAGTTTTTAGCGAAGAGAGGTATTTGGATTTCTGAATACCGTATCGAATCGGGCTTAAATTGTGGAGGACATGCGTTTGCCACCGAGGGCTTCCTTTTGGGCCCGATTCTAGAAGAATTTAAAACGAATAAACAACAGATTATCCAAGAAGTTCTGCCATTGTACCAACAAGCATTGACGGAACGAGGGCTAGCCCTTTTTGAACCCCCTGAACTGAAGATTACAGTTCAGGGTGGTGTAGGCACGAATGAGGAGCACCAGTTTTTATTAAATTACTATGGTGTAGATCAAGTAGGCTGGGGTTCCCCATTTTTATTGGTTCCTGAAGCAACGACAGTCGATGAAGAAACGTTACAAAATCTAGCCCATGCAGAGGCTTCCGATTTTTATATCAGCAACGCATCACCTTTAGGCGTTCCGTTTAATAATTTTAAAAAGAGCACAGCAGAGAAAAGCCGACTAGCTCGTATTGAACAAGGAAAGCCGGGCTTTCCGTGTACAAAGAAATACTTGGTGTCGAATAATGAATACGGTGATGAATTAATATGTACCGCGTCGCGTCAGTATCAAAACCAAAAGATTAAGGAATTAAAATCCGCCGAAATTGGCGGTGAAGCCTATCAGCGGGCGTTCAACAAGATTGTTGAAAAGCAATGTTTATGTGAAGGTCTTGCGACTCCTGCCTATCTTAAATACGACATCCTGAAACCTAGGGAACGCCGTGCTGTCGCGATTTGTCCTGGTCCAAATACGGCTTATTTCAATAAGGTCTACAGCTTGAAGGAGATGGTAGATCATATATACGGACGAATTAACGTCTTGAAAAACGTGGAACGTCCGTCATTCTTCGTAAATGAACTGGAGCTATATGTCAATCATTTGAAAGCTTATATTCAGAATAATATTACGGACCTAGACATCAAGAAGCGGAAATACATCAATAAATTCAATGCGCAACTCTTGGATGGCATCGCCTATTACCGAAAATTACAAGAGCAAGCGCAACAAGCTTTTGGGGAATCTAAAGCTAGTTTTTTTGAGCAACTAAGAACCTATGAGATGCAACTAAAGCCGCTTGTCGTAGAGTAAAACGGATTTTATTAAGAATAAGATACTGTGAATTTAGAATTGTAGGAATTGGCCATCGTGATTGATGGCCTTTTCTATTTTGCTATTTTTCGAAACTTACCAAAAACGCCTAGCGGAAGTTTTGGTCCTGCAGTGGCCTGTAGGAAAAGTTCTCCAATTTCTAAATTTTCTACTTGCGGAAAAGAAGTTCGGATTAGATTTTCGACAATAACTGAAGAGAATCCTAACGAGTAAGTATTCAGGATAAGAAAATGTTCTTTCGGATCTAGCAGCTGTACAACATCTTTCATCATCTCCATAATGTGATCTTCCAATTTCCACTTCTCCCCTTTTGGACCGTGTCCATATGCAGGCGGATCAAGGATAATCCCATTATAGGTATTCCCACGTTTAAGCTCTCGTTTCACAAATTTTAGCGCATCTTCTACCACCCAACGGATATCTTTGATTTCGGACAATTCCTGATTTTCATTTGCCCAGGTAACCACTTGTTTAATGGAATCTACGTGCGTCGTATCCGCACCTGCTGCTTTCGCAATTAACGAAGCCCCTCCCGTATAAGCGAATAAGTTTAAAACTTTCGGCGTTGGAGTTTTAAAAGATTTGATCGAGTCGGAAATATAATCCCAATTAACCGCTTGCTCAGGGAAAATACCGACATGCTTAAAAGAAGTTAAGCCTAAGCGAAATCGGATTAACACATCGTTGTTTTTATATTCGATATGCCAACGATCGGCAGTTTTCGGATTCTTTTTCAACCATTCCCCCGAGGTTGCCGAGCGTCCTTTAAATTTAATGTGGTATCTTTTATTCCACTCTGCATCTGAAAGACTCTTTGGCCATACTGCCTGAGCTTCAGGGCGAATAAGAATTAATTCTCCGAAGCGTTCTAATTTCTCAAAATCGCCACAGTCGATTAATTCATAGTCTTTCCAGTGTTGTGGAGTAAGTAGTTGTATTTGTGTTGACGTGTTCAAAGTATTAATTTTCTGCAAAGATAGAAATTTAGCGTAAAGAATGATTTTTATTGCTTGATGGTATCTCTTGCGGCCTTCATCAAAGGACTTGCAAACACGAAATCATTCAACTCCTTGTTATCGGATTTCAACATATCCTGATTCGATCCTTCCCAATATTTTTGTCCTTTGTATAGGAACAGGATGTACTCTCCAATGCCCATTACCGAGTTCATATCATGTGTTACAACGACAGTCGTACATTGGTACTCTTCCGTTAAGTCTTGGATTAATTCATCAATTAATATGGAAGTTGCTGGATCTAAACCTGAGTTCGGTTCATCACAAAATAGATATTTGGGGTTCATGCTAATCGCTCTAGCGATACCAACCCTTTTTTTCATTCCTCCAGAAAGTTCCGAAGGAAATAAATCGTTCTTGCCGGCAAGATTTACGCGTTCTAAACAGAAATTAGCACGCTCTACTTTCTCCTTACGGCTCATCTCAGTAAACATATCTAAAGAGAATACGATATTTTGCTCCACAGTCATGGAGTCAAATAATGCCGAATTCTGAAATAGCATGCCTATTTCTTTGCGAATCGGCACTTTCTCTTCGAAGCTCATTTTCGTAAATTCATCGCCGTCAAAGTAAACTTTACCCTGAGTTGGTTCATGCAATCCGACAATACATTTTAACAATGTACTCTTTCCTGATCCAGAGCCTCCGATAATTAAACTAACCTTTCCAGGTTCAAAAACGGCATCAATACCGGTTAATACATGATTATCACCAAAAGATTTATGTATGTTCTTAACTTCAATCATCGCCTTATAACATTAATGCTGTAATAATATAATCACATGCTAGGATAGAAATACATCCGATCACCACTGCACGCGTTCCAGCTTGCCCGACTTCTAAGGCACCACCACGAACATAAAAGCCCTTATAAGCGGGTACTGAAGTAATAATAAACCCAAAGACAAATGCTTTTACCATCGCAACAGCAATGGTAAAGCCGTTAAAACCTCCTTGAATACCTTCAATATAGTCATCTGCACTCACCGCACCTGATAATACGCCTCCCAGTAGACCGCCCACCAACGCACATCCGATAGCAACTGTAACCAATACGGGCACCATGATAGCACCGGCTAGAATTTTAGGTAGGATTAAGTATCCGGCGGCGTTAATTCCCATAATTTCAAGGGCATCAATTTGCTCTGTGACACGCATCGAACCGATTTGCGAGGAAATGGAACTGCCAACCTTGCCCATTAATACTAATGCGGAAATCGTAGGGCCTAATTCCAGGATATTGGAGTCTCGGTTAATCTGTCCAATAACAGAACTAGGTATCAGATCAGAAACTAATTGAAAGGCAATTTGCATGGTCATTACCGCACCAATGAAAGTAGATATAATGACGATAAGTCCAAGCGAACCTACGCCAATTTCATTCATTTCGTGAAGTATTTCTTTGATGTATATTTTCCATTTTTCAGGTTTTCGGAAAACCTTCTTCAATAGTAACAGGTACTCACCAAAATAGTAAAATATCATACGTTGGAATTATTACGTTTTATTATTCTAAGTCTTTTTTTAACGTGGCGAAGAACAATTTGTTTTCATTTTTTCAATATACAAAATAGTCTCGACTATTTTCACCGACAAATCTAATTGATTTACCGAAAATATCCCTAGCATAACCTATTTTAAGTGATTTAATTTGTATTATCGTAGTAGTTTTGGGACAACAAAGCAAACTAACAATGAACAATAAAGTAGCATCAGGCATATGGTTCGTATTTATCGGACTGGTATTATTACTTCACAATTTCCATATTATCGACTTTCATTTTATCCAAGTCTTAAAATTCTGGCCACTCTTATTGGTTTCCATTGGGATAAACCTGTTGTTACAAAACAGACCCTACAGTACCTATCTCATTGCCGGAATCAATATCCTATTATGTGGATTTGTTTTCTTCAAAGGAATAACGGACAGCCCTTCTTCAAAAACAACCATTGAAAGCGTTTTTGAGAACAGTATTACCGTTGATAATGGCGAGGAAGATGGCCATACCTACAGCAAAAAGGTAAGCGCAGATTTTTCAGACGCTATTGAAGAAGCAAGCCTAACGATTAATGGGGGCGCTGCAAAGTATAGGTTTTCTACCAAAGCAGACTCGTCCATCCTGTTTAGCGGAGCGACGAATGCCAATAACATGAAGTTAAATTTAGAGAAAAGCGGCACTGTCAACAGTAAGTTAGAATTGAATTCAAGTATAAAAGGAACAGGGAAGAGCAATAACCTTGTTGAATTAATGCTGAATGAGGCTCCAATATGGAATTTCGAGTTCAACGTAGGAGCGGCTGCGCTGGAAGGAGATTTCAAGCAGTTAAAGATAAAACGCTTAGAGTTAAATTCCGGTGCTAGTAAGATGAGTTTGACGTTACCGCATCCTCAAATTGGCACGTCTGAACTTGAGATTAACACGGCTGCATCGCAGGTTCACTTGCAAATTCCTAAGGGCGTACCTTGCCGCGTAGAGTACGACAGTATCATCTCGAACAACAAGTTGGAAGACGTTGATCAAAAAGATGGCGATGTGCGTCAATCAACTGGTTATGATCAAGCAACAAACCGATACAATATCGTAATTTCTGGAGCAGCAAATTCCTTGACTATCGTTCGCTATTAATAGAATTTAGCTAACTTTGCAGGAGCATGGATCGTATTAAAGCAGCACAATTGGGAGGTAGCTATTGCAACTCCAAAACTACCTACAGTAGATTTCTAACCCGTGAGGTAAAGATTGGTGATATTCCTATGGGGGCACAGCATCCGATTCGTATTCAGAGTATGACTACCGTCGATACGATGGACACCTTAGGTTCCGTCGAGCAGACTATCAGAATGGTAGATGCTGGCTGCGAATATGTCCGCATTACAGCGCCTAGCATTAAAGAGGCTGAAAATCTAGCCAACATAAAGACTGAGCTACGGAAACGAGGTTATCAGGTGCCATTGGTTGCCGATATTCACTTTACACCGAATGCTGCTGAGGTTGCTGCACGCATTGTTGAAAAAGTACGTGTTAATCCGGGCAATTACGCGGATAAGAAGAAATTTGATCAAATAGATTATACGGACCTGGCTTACCAAGCTGAACTAGACCGCATCTACAAAAAATTCGCTCCGCTCGTTAAAATCTGTAAGGAATATGGCACAGCGATGCGTATTGGGACCAATCATGGTTCACTTTCGGATCGTATTATGAGTCGTTACGGTGATACACCAGAGGGCATGGTCGAATCTGCACTAGAGTTCATGCGGATTTGTGAGGATTTAAATTACTACAATCTGGTGGTTTCAATGAAATCTTCGAATCCTCAGGTGATGGTCCAAGCCTACCGACTACTGGTGGAAAAGATGGTCGCTGAGAATATGAACTATCCATTACATTTAGGGGTAACCGAGGCAGGTGATGGCGAAGATGGTCGTATTAAATCCGCTGTTGGTATTGGAACGCTTTTAGAGGATGGTCTTGGTGATACCGTTCGTGTTTCGTTAACCGAAGAACCAGAGAAAGAAGCCCCTGTTGCTATTGCATTGGTTAATCGCTATGCAAAACGAGAAAAACAAATCCTCGAGACTCCACAACGTGAAATTTTACGTTTAAACAATGAGATTGATACAAAGCCTTATGAGGCTAAGGAAGTCAATGCATTTATTGGCGGTTCTTTGGTTCCACGTGTCGTTGTTGATATATCACAAAGGAACCTAAAAGATCCTTTTATTTTAACTGACGTCGGTTATAAATACGATGCGATTTTAGACAAATATCATATGGGTGATCAATCTGTAGATTTTGTCTTTTTGGGAGATGGATTGCCGTCCTTTACAATGCCGGGCAATCTTAAACAACTTTACAATTACGCCACCTGGTTAAATTTAGAGGACAAAACTAAAAATCAACCGGTATTTGCACTGCAAGAGTACATCGACGCTGCTATAAAAGACCCTGTTTTAAATTTGGTTCACTTATCGAATGATGACTTAGCAGGCGAGCTTTTCTCGCAACTACCTTTGGACGACACAATTGTTTTTGTCCTAGAAACTACGCATATACATGGTATGGCTGATCAGCGCCAATTCTTCGCTAATTTACAGGAGATTGGCTTAGCGAACCCGGTTATTATTAAGCGGAGTTATCCAAAGGGTGAATTTTCTGGCCCCCTTGGCGATGTTATGAGTCCAGAAGAGCCCATTTCAAAAATCCAGTTGTATGCAGCAACAGATTTAGGCGCTTTACTCATTGACGGATTGGGCTCCGGTATTTGGATTGATAGCGAAGCTACTCCTACCGACAAGTTATGCTCTATATCATTTGGAATCTTACAAGCGACACGATCTAGGATCTCAAAAACAGAGTACATTTCCTGTCCTAGCTGCGGTAGAACGCTTTTCGACCTACAAGAAACCACACAAATGGTAAGAAGTCGCACCAACCATTTAAAAGGTCTGAAGATTGCTATTATGGGATGTATTGTGAATGGTCCCGGAGAAATGGCAGATGCCGATTACGGATATGTTGGCGCAGGCCCTGATAAAATTACGCTATATCGTAGTAAAGAGGTAGTTAAAAGGAATGTGAGTTCAGCGAAGGCTCTGGACGAACTGATCGACATTATAAAATCAGATGGTCTCTGGATCGAGGAAAACGAAGCAGGTATCTAAACAAAATCTCTATCTATATGGAGTGTTAAAGTTTAAATTGCGAACTTCTTGCTATAATAAAATAAAAAAGACGCCTTCTGGCGCCTTTTTCTATATTATCACTTATTAATATATTTAGCGAATGCAGTGCTAACTACTCTTTTTAAATCTCATCACAGCAATATCACCAATAATCAAAGTCAGCGTATTTTCGTGTACACTCAGTACATTCACTTTCTGTAATGTTTCGAAATATAACGCTTCGCCATTTCCGGGACAAGCCATGCGGGTTGAAGCAACCGGTCCAAATTTGATATTTCTACCATTCACTTCTACCGAACCGTTATAGTTGTTACAACCACCTCTTCCATTCACTTTCTTTGCCCCAAGGTCAAAACTAATTGTTGGCTTACCTTGTGGAAACAATTCATTGAATGCAACATTCGACCCGTGTATGTAATCAAGTTCCCAGGTTCCTGAAAGCTCACTTTCAGTTTCTACAGCTTTGAATTTCGCTAATTCGGTTCCGCCTTTGTAAAAAACTAAAAACCCACCTTCCATCGTATACTTGGTCGTTGCATTAATCGCTTTCATTACTTGCTGATCAATTTCCATATCATCGCAGGCCATCATCGTCGATATACCTTGTGTAAATTTAATCGCGCCAGCCTTCTTTCCTAGTGTATAGGCTCCGTTTAACGTATTACACCCACCAAGAACTGCGTAGCGATTGTCTTCGGGAATAAACGACAGGTGAATGGTTCGCTTAGTGATACCTGAGATTGCTTTTGATTCCAAATCAATAAGTTGCCACTTATACCCTGTTAACTGCGAAATGTCGCGACCGTCTTCTGTCATATTTTTTTTTGTTGAACAACTTGCAAACAATAATGTAAATACGGCAAGCATGCCTAAAATAGATTGTTTCATATATAACCTTTATTAAATTCTTCTATTAATACCTAAATTGTAACGATTAGTTTTAACAATACGCTACAGAAAGTTTGTATTTTTGAATAACTAATGGGGGAATTGTAACGATTCTGCCCTAGCAGCGTTATGCAAATAGCAAGCCAATTAATAATCTACCAAGTTGGTATATTTTTTTATTTAATATGGCTAATTTGCCTCGATTTACGTATGTTTGTAGCTAATTAAGAATTATTCTAAGAAGCAGTTTGGACTCCTTACTCATTTATATTCTTGTACCTGTAGCCATATTTTCATTTATTGCGCTATTCACGCTTTTTGCAGTTTATGCAGAGCGTAAAATTGCGGGTTTCGTACAAGATCGATTAGGCCCCATGGAGACAGGTAAGTATGGTTTACTTCAAACGATAGCGGATATTCTAAAACTAATTCAAAAAGAATTGATTACTCCTGCCGCCGCCGATCGAATTTTATTTGCGATCGCACCTATTGTCATTTTTGTAGCGGTCTTTATCGGCTTCAGTGTTGTTCCTTGGGCATCTGACTTTATGCCTTCGAATGTAAATACCGGATTATTCTTTTTAATGGCTGTGGTTTCGATTGATGCCATTGGGATTTTGATGGCCGGATGGGGTTCCAATAACAAGTATTCACTGCTCGGTTCAATCCGTGCTATTTCTCAGATGATTTCTTACGAATTGCCTGTAGGACTTACATTAATCTCGGCGGTCATGATTACGCAGACGCTTAATTTGAATGACATCGCCTTAGGTCAGGGCATACAGTCGACTCAAGAAATATACTTCTTAGGTATTTGGAAAATAAATGATGTTGGTGGTCTTTTAGCATGGAATATTTTTCAGACGCCTCATTTGTTGATCAGCTACGTAATATTTTTCATTGCTACATTGGCCGAATGTAATCGCGCACCATTTGATATTCCAGAGGCTGAAAGTGAACTAATCGGTGGATTCCATACGGAATATGGTGGGATTCGATTTGCATTTATATTTTTGGCGGAATATGCCATGATGTTTTTAGTTGCCATGCTAGGGGTTGTCATATTCTTGGGTGGTTGGAATAGCCCCCTTCCAAATATCGGCGGGGTTCGATTGGCTGACTGGACGACGGGATTATATTGGGGAATCTTTTGGACCTTGATTAAATCGTTGATTATCGTTGCTATTCAAATCTGGATACGATGGACACTTCCCCGTTTTCGTGCCGATCAATTAATGACTTTGTGTTGGAAAATCTTGATTCCTGTCGCCTTCCTTTGTATGGCAATTTCTGGAATTTGGAGAATAACGGTAATGATATAAGGTGATAGTAAAGACGACTATACAAGGACTTTTGACTGCTTTAAAGGGGCTGACGCTGACCATTAAACACCTTTTTAATGCGCGTAGCTCTCGCAAAACAAGAGATATTAAAAACCCTAACTATTTTTCCCAACAAGATGGCGTGACGACTGTTCAATTCCCAAGGGAGAAGATGCCTATCCCTGAAGTTGCTCGCTATCAATTAGAGGTTGAGATCGATGATTGTATCGTCTGCGATCTTTGTGCTAAAGCCTGCCCGGTAGATTGTATTGCAATCGAATCCATAAAAGCGACGGAAGCAATTGGCAAAACTTCGGATGGTAGCGTGAAGCGATTATATGCTGCCCAATTTGATATTGACATGGCGAAATGCATGTACTGTGGTCTGTGTACCGTTGTTTGCCCCACGGAATGTATCACCATGACCAATCAGTACGATAAGAGTACAACGAAATTAACGGATTTGATTTACGGCTTTTCGGAGATGAGCGAAGAAGAAATCTCGAAAAGAAAATTAGAATGGACCAAGTTTCAAGCTGAAAAGGAGGCGGCTAAATCAAAATAATGGAGTTAGCTATTTTTTACGCTTTCGCTGCGCTGGCAGTTGGTTCTGCCCTACTCATTGTTAGCTTAAAGAACACCGCAAGAGCTTTATTTCTATTTTTTGTGATGTTATTTGCAATGGCAGGATTGTTTTTATTTGCCCTTGCTGATTTCGTTGCGATCACACAGATCTTAGTCTATGTCGGAGGTGTATTAATCCTAATGATCTTTGCCTTTATGCTTTCCAACAAAGAGCTCCTTGCAGACCTTCAGAATACAAATCGCCAATTCTTATCTCTTCCTAATTGGCAATCACTGCTATTAGCCATTGGTTTTTTTGCAGTATTGATCTATGGGATTTGGGAGTGGCATCAAAGCACACCGATTTGGATCACAGAGAATATTCGTTCAGGCGAAATCCTAAAATCTTCAGATAATAATATTCAGAATCTAGGCGTACACTTTATGACGAAGTACTTACTTCCATTCGAAGTAATTTCAATCTTCCTTTTAGTTGCCTTAATTGGTGCTGCGCACCTTTCTAGAAAGGAGGATCAGGCTTGATTACCATAACACACTTTCTGATTGTATCTGCCATTTTATTCAGTATTGGTCTTTATGCCATTATCGCCAAGCGGAATGCGATTATGATATTGATCGGTATCGAATTAATTATCAATGCTGCGATTTTAAACTTTGTTGCTTTCGGGAAATATGACAAAGTTAATTATGCTGGACAGGTCTTCGCTTTATTTGCTATTGTATTAGCAGCTGCCGCAGTTGCTGTTGGTTTAGCGATTATCTTAACGGTATATAGAAAATATAAAACGATCAATCCTGATAAAATAACCGATTTGAGAGACTAATGTCTATTTTGGAGAACATATCGCCTATTTACGCCGCTGTTTTAGTGGTCGTTTTGCCGTTCGCGGCATTTATCATTCAGGCTATATTGGGTAAAAAATCTCAGTCTGGAAACATATCATTGATAGCCATATCCTTGAGTACGTTGATCAGTTTGATTTTTGTATTTGCAGAGATATGGCAGCATGTTCCGAGAAGCGCTACTCATCCTTGGTTTACTATCGGTGTAAATACCTTTACGATAGGTATTCTATTAAATAATTTGACTGTGCTCATGCAGCTCATTGTATGTGTTATCGCATTGCCTGTCCACATTTACTCGCGATCCTATATGAAAGGCGATCCTGGCATACATCGTTATTGGATGTATCTAAGTTTATTTTGCTTTGCGATGTTAGGTCTTACCATCTCCAAAAACCTTTTCATGATGTATATCTTTTGGGAGCTGGTGGGGTTTGCATCTTATTTACTTATCGGATTTTGGTTTACTAAAGAAAGCGCCGTTCAAGCAAATAAGAAAGCTTTTCTCATTAATAGAATTGGAGACCTTGGCTTCTTAATCGGGATTGCCTGTGTATTTAGCATGTACGGCAGTTTAGATCTAGTGGAATTATTTGGAAAGGAAGGTTTATTTTACGAGAAACATATTGATAACCCTGCCTTAATAAGTATAGCTGGGCTCGGCTTTTTCCTTGGTGCTATGGCTAAATCAGCTCAGTTTCCATTACATGTTTGGTTACCGGATGCCATGGAAGGCCCGACGGCGGTGTCTTCTCTTATTCACGCAGCTACCATGGTTGCCGCTGGAATATTTTTGCTAAGCAGTGTATTTCCGCTATTCAATCAAACCGTCCTACTATGCATAGCGGTAATCGGAGCAATTACCGCGGCACTATCTGCTTATTTTGCGCTGGCCCAAACCGATATCAAACGAATATTAGCCTTCTCCACGATTTCTCAATTAGGATTTATGATGGTTGCTATAGGCGTAGGCGCCTGGGATGCTGCCATGTTTCATTTGGTTACACACGCATTTTTCAAGTGTTTATTGTTCTTAGGAGCCGGCGCTGTGATCCATGAAATGGCACATTTGAAGCATCTTTCTCAACAAGATTTTGATCCGCAAAACATCAACAATATGGGCGGATTAAGAAAACATATGCCTAAAACATTTATCTTGATGTGCATTGCTTCTTTAGCATTAGCCGGTTTTCCATTAACCTCAGGATTTCTTTCAAAAGACGCAATCCTCATCTCGACATTTGAATGGGCAATAGATCAAGGGACAGTTTATTTGCTTATTCCAATCACTTTAACCCTTGTGAGCATCTTAACAGCCTTCTATATCGGAAGATTGATATTTAAAGTATTCTTTGGTAATTTCAAGTTAAAGATTGCTCAGGTATCCTTACACGACGCGAATAAGACAATGTTATGGCCAATGACATTCTTAGGCATATGCTCCTTGTTTTTCGTTTTTTCTCTCAACCCGATATCCTATCATGAGGCGAAGATCTTGAAAGGCTTCTATGTGGATTATAGCTTTGCAGAAATACATAGTTTACATCTCCTTATTCCCGTTGGATTAACATTAGCAAGTACAATAGCGTGGATTATTGGCTGGAAGTGGTATGTAAAAGGCAATTACCCCTTGAATGCAAACGGGAAAGCAATAACCTTTTCATTGAATCAAGGATATATTAATCAGTTTTACCAAAGCACCTTTGTTGAAGGAACACTGAAATTAAGTAAAGGTTTGTATTGGTTTGACAGAACGGTTATCGACGGACTGGTAAATCTTGTCGGAACGGTAGTTCAATCATTGGGGCGTATGTCCGCTTGGATTGACAAATACATTGTTGATGGATTTATCAATACGCTTGGACGGATGACCTATTATATCGGACACTTGCTCCGTTGGGTACAAAATGGACGATTGCAAAACTACTTAGGTTTTGCCTTTACGGTTTTATTAATTGGAATAATTTATTTGATATTAACATAAGATGGGACTATTATCCTTACTTATTTTCTTACCCCTTTTAGCTGTCGTTGGCATCTTAGTTTTACCAAACCGATTCAATGCAAGCTATAAGTATATTGCGTTGATTATTACGCTTGTTCAGTTTATTCTATCTGGTTATATCTATAGTCAATACAATCCGAACATTGCTGGTTTTAATCAACTCTCCGGCTACCAATTCGTAGAACAGTTACCGTGGATTCGTTTGGATCTGGGATCTATCGGCAAGCTGGAAATCGATTATTTCTTAGCAGTGGACGGATTCTCACTACCGCTCTTAATATTAAGCGCTTTTGTGATGTTGATGGCCGTTGGTGCCTCGTGGAACATGACTAAAAGTAGGAAGGGCTATTTTGCTTTATTAATGTTGTTGAACACAGCGGTTATGGGGATATTCTGTGCTTTAGATTTATTTCTTTTCTACGTATTCTACGAAGTCATGTTATTGCCTCTTTACTTCTTAATTGGTATATGGGGTGGCGCTCGACGCGAATATGCAGCCATCAAATTCTTCCTTTATACCCTTTTTGGCTCTGTTTTTATGCTTTTGGTGATTGTCGGGCTTTACTTCTCGGTAACCAATCCGCATACAGGTGCTCATACGTTCAACATGTTATACATGATGAATCCAGAGAATTATGTTAACGGTTCGTTCTTCGATTTTCTAGCGAATAGCAATGAAGTGTTCGGCATTCCTGCCCGTATGATCGGTTTTATTGTGATGTTTGTTGCGTTTGCTATCAAAATTCCAATCGTGCCCTTGCATACCTGGTTGCCAGATGCTCACGTGGAAGCACCAACGCCAGTATCCATAATTCTTGCTGGTATTCTATTAAAAATCGGTGGCTACGGAATAATACGAATCTGCATCGGTATATTCCCGGATGCAGCTATTGAAGCGAATTTCTGGCTCGCTTTAATTGGTGTAATTTCCATAATTTATGGTGCTTTAAATGCATTAGCACAAACAGACCTAAAGCGTATGATTGCTTATTCCTCGGTCTCGCACATGGGATTTGTACTTTTAGGGATCTCTGCACTAACGGCAGAAGGTATGTCTGGTGCGGTGTTCCAGATGGTTAGTCATGGTTTTCTATCGGCAGCACTATTCTTTTTAGTGGGCGTAATTTATGATCGTGTACATGATCGTTTTATATACAATTTCAGAGGCCTGGCGTCCCTAATGCCAAAATATACAGCCTACGTAGCGATCGCATTTTTTGCATCCTTAGGACTACCGGGATTTTCAGCCTTTATCGGCGAAGCTTTTGTTATCATTGGCACATTTAATGCCGAATCTGTTGGCACAGGTATCCCGCGTTGGATGGCGATCTTTGGATCGATTGGGATCTTGTTAAGTGCGGCTTATTTCTTATGGACTTTACAGCGAATGTTTTTTGGGGAGACACGTTTAAAAGGTGGCGAAACATGGGCAAAGGAGTTGACTGACTTAACAGTTAGAGAGCAACTGATACTTTTCCCAGCATTAGCTTTAGCCTTATTGTTAGGTATCATGCCTTCCTTAATTTTTGAACAAATGAATAGTTCCGTGATTAGCTTATTGAGCTTAGTATCTAATTATTTCTAGATCTTAGGAATGAACGATTTTACGCCACATATTAGCTCCTTTATCGATGCCATTATTGCATCGTTAGCCTTCTTTAAGACGGAGTTTGTACTCGCTATTGGATTTATTCTATGCGTCTTCAGTAGTTTATTTCTAGACAATAAGTGGAAAGGTAGTTCTTTCCTAGTTGCGTTAATAACGCTAATTCTTGCTTTGATTTCAAATGCGCTACAGTTTGAACATATGGGTTCCGCATTTTTTTCAATGTTGCATATCGATAGAATCGCCCTTCTTTCAAAAACCTTGATCTTGATAGGCCTAATTGTCACTACAATCTTGATTCAGCAGCATTTTGATTCAAATGGCAGTAAGAAAAGAAAAGGTGATTTGTATAGTATATTAGTTGGATCTTCAATAGGCTTGACTGTCTTACCCATGACGACTAACTGGCTATTAGCTTTTATTGCTATTGAAATGGTTTCTATTTCATCTTATGTATTGGTTGGTTATTTCGCTGAAGATAAAAAGCAAACCGAAGCGGCTATGAAATATGCACTCTTCGGCTCCGCTTGTGCTGCTATCATGCTATACGGTCTTTCCTTGATATACGGATTGACGGGAATTTTAGATTTCGGCGACACGAAACATATACAAGGGTTGATTGATGCTCCAAAGGTTATGAGTAGTATCGCTATACTGTTCGTGTTAACAGGCATTGGATTTAAGCTCAGCTTTGTTCCATTTCACCTATGGACGCCTGACGTTTATGAAGGAGCTCCAACTCCGATTACAGCATTTCTTTCTACAGTTCCGAAAATTGCTGCCATCGTCCTATTCGCTAGGCTAGCGCTATCGTATGGCACAACGCTGTTTTATTTCTCAGAAGTTTTTATGTTATTCCTAGGCATCGTATCTATTGTCAGTCTGTTGGTAGGTAACTTGATTGCGCTGAGACAACAGAATGTAAAACGTATGATGGCCTATTCTTCTATAGGTCATACCGGATTTTTACTGATGGCGGTTATAGGTTATATGTCAGGTCATCAAGATACACTCTTGTTTTACCTAATTGTATATACGATTATGAACTTGGCTGCCTTTGCATTTATTGATATACTTGAACAAAAATTAGGGGCAACAGAATTTAAAGATTATACCGGTTTGGGTAAAAAGATACCAATGATTTTTGCCCTGTTTAGCATCGTGGGAATTTCCCTAATAGGGTTGCCGCCAACTGCCGGTTTTGTGGGTAAACTCTTAGTCTTCTCAAGTATCTTTGAAACCTACCAAAATACTGGGGACACGTTATTCTTGTGGCTATTGATTGTAGGAGCATTGACATCTGTGATTTCCTTGTTCTACTACTTCAAAATTCCACTCTTTGCATTTCTAAAAAGTAAGGATACAGAAGAGTCCTTGACATTGCCAAAACTCTCCAGTACCTATTTAATTGCAATCTTATTTGGTATTGCTATCATTTTATTGGGAATTATGCCATCAATTATCATAAATTTCCTACAACAATAGCAAAGCATTAATCGCACTATACAACTTTATTGACAAATAGTAATGTTTTCTTCATTTTAAGCAACTGAACTCATAAAACATCATTTTATTGTGTAGTTTTGTGTATGATTAGCGAATTAGCCAACCGTATTTTTGATCAAGTTATTGCAGACTATCACGTTCATGATGCAATAGATCATCCTATTGAAAATCCCTACGATTCTTCTAGCCTCGAACACCTTCTTTATTTAAAATGCTGGATTGACACTGCGCAATGGCATATGGAAGATGTTATCAGAAATCCAGAAATTGAGCCACGTGAGGGATTATATTGGAAACGTAGAATTGATCGCCAAAATCAAGAGCGTACCGACATGGTAGAATATATCGATGGATATTATCTTCAGAAATTCAACGATATTATCCCAAACGATGACGCTCGTGTAAATACAGAAAGTCCCGCTTGGGCAATAGATCGTTTATCCATTTTAGCGCTTAAGATTTATCATATGGCCCAAGAGACAATACGTACCGATGTATCGCATGCGCATATTGAATCTTGTGAAGGAAAACTGAACGTTTTATTAGAGCAGCGAAAAGATTTATCGAAAAGTATCGATGAATTGCTTGCCGACATTGCCGCAGGAAGAAAGTACATGAAAGTATATAAGCAGATGAAAATGTACAACGATCCGAATTTAAATCCCATTCTTTACGGCGTTAAAAAATAAGAACGTAATGAAACGTATTCTCGTTACTCGATTTTCCGCAATGGGAGATGTGGCTATGGTCGCTTCCGTTTTGCGCGAATTTCAGGAACAGTATCAAGACGTAGAAATCATTATGGTTACTAGGCCGTTCTTTGCTCCTTTTTTCGATGATATCCCAAGTGTTATATTCCATCCTATCTATCCTGATCAACAGCATCGGGGTATAAAGGGGCTCTATACGCTTTTCAAAGAACTGAGAGCCTATAAACCGGATTCCGTAGCAGATTTACACGATAACTTACGCTCCAATACACTTTGCCTATTCTTCAAACTCTACGGCTATAAAGTCCGTCAGATTGATAAAGGCAGGGCTGAGAAAGAAGCATTGACGAGACCTGTCAATAAAATCAAAAAACAATTAAAACTGACGACTGAACGTTATGCTGATGTTTTACGAAGTCTCGGATTTCAATTCAACTTAAAACATCAGTTGCAAAAAAATAAGGCGGAACTTCCAGGCATCCTTCAATCGCATTTTCAAGACGATAAAAAGTCTTTGGGCATTGCTCCGTTCGCACAGCATCCTTATAAAGTTTTTTCTTTAGAAAGGATGGAGCAAGTAATTGCTAGACTTTCAGATGAGAACTTGCAAATATTAATGTTCGGAGGAGGCCATAAGGAAAAGGAAATCGTAGAAGTCTGGTCAAATAAGTATCCAAATGTCTTTAACACGATTGGAAGATTTAACTTGAAAGAAGAGCTGAATATCATTTCCAACTTAGATCTAATGCTAAGCATGGATAGTTCCGGTATGCATATGGCTTCTTTAGCGGGTACACGTAGTCTTTCTGTTTGGGGTGCAACTCATCCGTATGCGGGCTTCTTAGCCTACGGCCAATCAGAACATGATTGCATTCAAGTTGAGCATCCTAGCCGTCCAAGTTCCGTATACGGAAATAAACCCTGTCTCTGCGACGGTATTGAAGCGATAGACCTAGTAACGGTCAACATGGTAGTAGCAAAGATTAAACAGGCATTAAAAACTTCAAACTAACAGATTAGTCAACATCTTCATCCATAAAATGATATGGCGCGAATTGCAATGATAACTATTCGGTATGGCGAAGAAATAAACGGTGGTGCCGAGTATCACTGTCGAATGCTCGCAGAGCGATTAACAGATACACACGATATTACCGTACTGACGACCAATACGAATAAGTTAGATGACCCATCCAGCGACTTTAAAATTGGTGAATCGAACTTAAATGGGGTAAAAGTTCTTCGCTTCTCAACGAGCAAGCCTCATCTAATGCTCGCTAAGCAGGCAAGTAAAAAAAGTAAAACGGCGAGAAAACTGCGACGTATGATTTACCGAACAGGCCTTTCCTCTTTACTATTCAAAACCTTTCCTATCTGGAATTTTAAAGTAGATCAGGAGATAGAACTGCTAAAACAACATCCTTTCTACTCTCCGACCCTCCTGGCCCATATAGAAGACAATAAGGAACACTACGATGCTTTCGTTTTCTTTACGTATGAAAATCCGCTTACTGTACTAGGAAGTTTAATAGTACCGGAAAAAACGATATTAATCCCAACAGCCCATATGGAAGGGATGTTATTCCGAAGTATTAACAGCTTAGTCTTTTCAAAGGTGCGCCATATTGCCTTTAACACGGAGACCGAGTATCAAATGTGTCGTACCATTTTTCAACAAGCAATGTCACCGAGCAGTATTGTCGGTATTGGGGTTGAAATTGCTGACGCCTCCCCTTTCAACTTGTTACAAGCGAAATATCAATTAAAAGATCCATTCTTGCTTTATTGTGGCCGGATTACAGAAGTAAAAATCAATTCCTTCTTAGATTATTTTATCAAGTTCAGAGCTGAAACAGGGCTTAAATTGAAGCTAATCCTCACCGGAGAAGTATTAATGCCGAGAGTCGAACATCCTGATATTTCGTACATTGGATACGTTAGCGAGGCTGATAAGATTGCCTTGTTGAACAGCAGCTTCGCAGTTGTAAATCCATCAAAGGCAGAAAGCCTATCCTTACTAACGCTGGAGGCATTATCGCTGGGAAAAGCGGTTTTAGCAAATCAGGAAGCTGAAGTGATGGTCGAGCATGAGGAACGTAGTGATGGTGCTGTTCGTTGTTATGCAGATTATGCATCGTTTAAAGAAATACTAACCGATCTGCTCGAGCAACCACTCCAATTAAAAGAGATAGCACAAAAAGGAAAGGAATATGTTACAAGAAACTACAATTGGGATTTGATTATCCGTAAATTTGAAACTATTCTAATCGAAATTAACTAAACATAGCATATGTTAACAATCGGCTTTGATGCTAAACGATATTTCTTAAATCGATCAGGATTAGGTAATTATAGCCGAGACCTGGTACGTATGCTGGCAACTAATTTCCCTGATCAACGATATATCCTTTATAGCCCAAAGCTTAGTGAGTTCGCTTCCGTTGTTCCGAAAGGCGTAGAAGTTAGAGTTCCCTCGAGCAAGATGGATCGATTGATTCCCAATGTATGGCGGAGTAAAACGATCGCCAACGATCTTCGAAAAGATGACGTTAGTCTATTTCATGGATTAGCGGGAGAACTCCCACAGGGATTAAAACGAAAGAATATAAAAACGATTGTGACAATTCATGATCTTATTTATTTACGCTATCCCGAACTCTACAAACCTATTGATCGATTCATTTATAATCAAAAGAGTAAGTATGCTGTGCAGAATGCGGATTGTATTATTGCAATCAGCCAACAAACCAAAGAGGATATAATTCAGTATTATCGGATCCCTGAGGACCGAATCCAAGTAATTTATCAGGGCTGCCATCCTGCATTTAAACAAAACTTTACAGCAGCGGAGATTAAAGAATTTAAACAGAGGCTTAATTTACCAGAAGAGTATTTGCTCAATGTTGGAACTATTGAACCCCGAAAAAATGCCTTTCAGATTGTCAAAGCGATAAAAGATATGGACATTCCGCTGGTTATTGTAGGTAGGTCAACTCCGTATGTAGCGGGTATAAAGGAATACCTCGTAAAGCATAACATGGAGGATCGGGTAATTTTTCTCTCTGGGATGTCTATGAGCGAGCTCGCGTTAATCTATGCTGGTGCACGCATTTTTATATATCCGTCGAAATTTGAAGGCTTTGGCATCCCAATCATCGAAGCCTTGTATGCTGGCATCCCGGTGATCAGCAATAAATTTGGCGTGTTTCCAGAAGCTGGCGGACCCGCGTCTGCTTATATAGATCCGGAAAATATTGACGAACTGAGCGATACGATTCAAAAGGTTTTGGGAAGCGAGGAACTCCGTGAAAAAATGATTACGGAGGGCAAGGCTTATGTGCAGAAGTTCGACGATCAAGTCATCGCTCAGCAGTTGATGGAATGCTATAGCGCCCTGTAGGTGGTTATTTTAAAAATTTTGAAAGCCCATCTTCGCAACGTACTAACTTTGTCGCAATAGTCTTATTCAAAAGCTCATCATTCTGAGGCAATGAAGCTCTTGTTTCCTCTTTGTGATATAGGTGATATGCTAATAGCGTAAATTTTAGCAGCTTACCCTGTACACCCGCATTATTTAAACGTTCAACAAATTCGCTATCTTCTCTTCCCCAACCAACAAATTCATTATTAAAACCGTTAACACGCAATATATCCTCCATAAAAAAGGACATGTTACAAGAGCGAACTTTTCGTTTGTTAACCAATTTCTGTTGAGTTAATGCTGCAAGCAAGATCGACCTAAACGCCGTAATCTTCTTTTCTAATCGAGATTCCACTCCTTTTTCAAGGTATTGAAATGTTCGTTTAGCATCGAGAACCTGTAACAGTTCGCGCGTTTTTTCCTCAGTCAACATGACGCGCCCACCCTGAATAAAATGTCCTCTTTCAGCAAAGTATAAATGATCTTGAATGAAATATTTCCCCAAAAGCATATCCCCGTCAATGATAATGACATAGGGACTTTCGACATGAGCTAATCCATTGTTCCGCGACTCTGCAGCTCGGAACCCCTGATCTTCTTGCCATGCATGAACCAATTCCATATCAAAAATAGACTGGTATTTCTTTATTAATGTTGCAGTTTCTGCTCCTGAGCCATCATCAGCAACAATAATTTTGTGAGGCATAACCGTTTGCCTTCCGATCGACATAAAGACTGCCTCCAGCGCTTCTGGTCGGTTATAAGTAGTGATAAGTAAATCGGCTTTCATTTACGTTGAGACCATTAAATACTGATCTATACCAAATTCACAATAAATAGACTTTCTACGTTTTGCCTGTTCAAACAAGCACACATTATTCTTTAAATTCTCTTTCGGATTAACTTGATGCCAAAGATGAAAAGCGATAGCTCCAAACTTCAAGAAATGCCGCTTCAAACCCTTATTTAACAATCGTGCAACGAATTCTTTATCTTCCGGGCCCCAACCCTTGAACAATTCATTATAGCCATTTACAGCAATGGCATCGTCACGCCAATAAGCCATATTGCATCCGTGAATCTCCCATCGCTCATCTCCCTTTTGCTTATACTTATTGGCAAACAGTTGTTGCAAAAACGAAATACGAAAAGCACTCAGCCGATTTGAAATTCCTTTTTCAAACGGACTAATCCATACCCGCTTACTTTGAATAAGTGCTCGTGATAAATGCTCACTTAAATAAATCCTACTTGCACGAACAAAAGAACCGCGCGCTGCAAAGTCACGATGATCCTTAATAAAATCCCGATGCAGAATTAAATCTCCGTCAATCTGCACAATATAATCCCCAGAGGATCGTGCAATGGCCTTATTTCTTATCTTCGCTAATTGAAATCCTTGATCCTCTTGCCAAACATGAATCAAAGGAATAGTAAACTGTTCTTGAAACTTATCTATAACCGCAGCAGTTTGTTCGGATGAACCATCATCAGCAATCAAAATTTCTGATGGTAAAACATGCTGTTGTAAAACACTTCTAAGACATAAATCCAACGCCTCTGGCCAGTTATAGGTAGAAATTATCAACGAAATTTTCATATATAACACTCAATTTATGCCTGTAATTTGTAATAATTGCAAATCTGCTTCCTTCTTTTCACTAATTGTTTTGTCCGCTATTAGCGTCTTATAAACTTGCGATCGAATAGATCCCATTCTTTTTGTTGCGTATAAAATGAATCATAAAATTCGATTCCTTCCTTACTTAGCTGTTCATAATGCCTTTCATCATGTGTCAACTCCATGATTGCTCGAGCAAAATCTGAACCATCCTCCGCCACTACACATCCATTTTGTACTTTGTTGACCAATCCATCGACTCCCCTACGATTTGTGACAACGGGAATGCCGTATGAAAGTGCTTCCAACACTTTTATCTTGATACCAGTCCCACTTAACATCGGGCAGATAGCTATCTTCGCTTTCTGATAAACCTCATCTAGATTATCCACCATCCCGTGTTTTACGATCTGTGAATGATCCGGAACCGCTCGGCAGATCTTTCCAAATATGTGCAAGCTCAATCCGTTAATCTTCGGCAATACGCTCTCAACAAACCAGTGTATACTCCGTATATTATGTGGATTATCACTCGCCACATAAATCAGATCGTAAGCTCTCGGTTGGCTAACGCGAATTGGCTTCGCAAAAGACAAAGGTATTAATTCTACAGCGCGATTGGTAAACTGATTAAAGATATACTGTTCTTCAACAGAATAGGTCCAAATCTCATCAAATAGCTGCAATAACGCCATTTCTTCCTTGAAAATCTGATCCACATGTAGTTGCTTTTCGTCCTCTTTTTTCTGCATTTTTTGCAGTGTAAAAAAGTCATGCGTATCCACAATTTTATGAACGTTATCCAAACCATCCACCAACTCCGCATACTCAACGTAACTGATAATTATTTGCTCAAATCCCTCTTCCCGTACCAATTGTTGAAATCTCCCTTTAAAACTCTGAGAAACTCTGCTTACTTGAAGATTCCCAAAAGACTTTTTAAGCATCCAGGGTAATTTATCAGTCAGAAAGTACTTAATCCTATTCGATTTCGATGATTTAAAACTCTCCACTACGAGCTTAATCGATGGGAAAGTCTTTTTAAAAAGTTCCTCATCAGCAGGGTTCCAGTTGATACTCGAAAAAAAGGTGACATCCAAATCCGCATTTCTGTCTTCAAAATACGATAACATCTGAAGACATCTCGTTAGGTTACCGGCTTTACTCCAAAATGGATTCTCAGCCATATTATAAAGGATCTTATTCTTTTTTTTAGTCATCTTCTCTTCTTTCAACCAATTCCTCAACAAATGCTAACCACTTATCGAGGATTACTTTACTGTCAAATTCTTTCATCGACTCGCTAGCAGCTGCCCCCAACTCCTTTCTCAAGGCCGACGAACTCATCAGCATTTCCAACTTATCGGTCATGTCCTTGATGTCTTTAGCCAGAAAACCCGAAACAGAGTCGCTAATCAGTTCATTCACACCAGAACAGCTCGCAAATCCAAGACTCGGTATTCCTAATGCCATCGCCTCCCCTAATGCCAAACCAAAACCCTCATATTTACTTGGAAACAAAAATATATCCGCTTGTTCCATGATCTTATCAGGGCTATCCGTAAACCCTTCTAAAAAGACCCGATTTTCCAAACCTAAGTCTTTTATTTTCTGCCTTAAGACCGACTCATCCCGTCCTACGCCCCAAAAACTTAAATTCCAATTTGGAAATCTCTCATATAACGAACTAAAAACGTCAATAGCTACATCTTGTTGCTTACAATTTATATCCAACCGTGCTAAATTAACAATTGTGTAAACCGTTTTTTCTTGAACCGGATCCACACCTGCAGCCTGATTATATTGAGGGATCGGATTTCCTATTGTTCTTGACAAACCCCTAAACTCGGGAGGTAGGAAGCTATGATAACTGTCAAATAAAACTTGGCAGGCCTTGAGCTTTTCAAAGGATTCTCGCAATACACGTGTCTCGTATGCTGGATGATAGCAAACACGATTCTCAAAATCGTAGTCCGGTCGCCCATTTACGGAATTGATCACCGGAACGAGCGGCTTTTCAGCATAGCTAATTTCTAAAAATGAACTCAGCGACATGCTAATGATTAAATCTGCCTGAACACTTTTTATATAACGAGCCCAATGTGTTGAGCGATGCAGCAAATTATAAAGGTAGATTTCCTCCTCGTTCATCTTTAAGGTCTTACGACGCTTAGCAAGCTGAACTTTTTGGTACTTTCTATTAACTCGCGAAATAAGCCATCGAATAGGATTATTTCCCTTGTATTTTGACGGGAGATTAAATTCAAGCTGTTTAACAGTCGGACTATAAATGTTTTCGATCTGTACTTTCGGATTTAAGGGAAATACAGCTTCTCCCCCTTCTTTCTGATTAACTGCTATAATCACTTCATGTCCATGAGCCGAAAAACCATTCGCTAGGAATGAGCATATTTTCTCGGTACCCCCGTAGCCATTTAAAAACGAATCGTGTTGCACAATCAGTATTCTCATTTCCCCAACTCCCTTCTTGCTTGATCTCGAAGTTTACGTCGATAGGCTTTAAACGGAATAAATTTACTCAGGAACAATACCCGTTTCAGGTATTTCTGCCGCTTTGTATTCCATGCTTCATAAAAATTGTCAAATTCAGCAGGGCTCGAACTATGAAGGAAATAACGGAAAGGTTCCGATAAAGATTGAATCTCTTTCGAGCTTAGGTGAGGAAGAATTCGCTGCTTATAAAAATCTTGAACGATCGAAATAAAGCGTTCCTTTTGAGTTTTATTTAGTGTTGTTTTCAAATACCTGAACTCGAAAGGCTCGTGCTCAAGGAATCGCGCTAAATGAAGACTCTTGGTATTCCATAATTGACGTCGATCGTAGAAAGCAGCTAGAATAACTAACCAACGTTCTACCAATGCAAGGATTCGATCTCCCTCTTTAGCGGCCAAACGATGGCTTTGTGCATCGTGGCTACGATAAAAGTACTCAGCATGTGCATTAGAGGCAATGCGATCTGTTAACGCAAGCAAACAATGCGAAAACAAACCATCCTCTCCGGGCTGTACACCTTCCGGAAACTGAATATCGCAATGCTCGCTTAGAAACGTATGCTTCCACATTTGCGCACAAGTCGGTAATGCGGTAGGATTAGGTAAACGTGACGCATAATAGGCGCCGATGACGACCACATCCGAGTCGCCCATCCTAATAGCATCATAAGATGTTTTCAAAAAAGATTGATCAATATGATCATCAGAATCTAAAAAATAAATGTAGCGACCAGAAGCTTCTGCTAAACCTCTATTACGGGCAGCAGAAACACCCTTATTTTCCTGCTCATAATATTTGACACGAGGATCCTTTGCAACAAAGCGATGGGCAACTTCAGCCGAATCGTCGGTACTCCCATCATTGACAATAATCAATTCCAAGGATTCCAAGGTTTGAGATAACACGCTCGCCATCGCCTCCTCAAGATACCTCCCGCGATTATATACTGGAATTATTACAGAAACTAATGGTAAATGTGTTATCAAATTTATCCTTGTTTAATTTGTTATTTGTCTTATATCTAACATTTCTTGAAGCTTGGACCGCTTCAATTCAAATGCTGCATACTGAAATATACCTGTTTTATATCCTAAAATAGCACCAAATTGAAATATATCGGCATCCACACTAATCGGGAAGACAGCGGAACGATAGGCGCCTTCTTTAATCATTGGATCAGGACAAACGTAAAAATTCTCTCCATCGCTGGAGAAAGCGAGGTATAACTGTTCCGAAGTATACTGCTTAACATTTCCAACGGCAATACATAAAAAATAGTATCCGTCGACGTAAGTCGCTTGCAGATGCCATGGCGAATAATCTCGATCAGCACGAATCCAAGGCAGGTTCAAGAAATTAATCAGCTTACTCTTCGAAAAAGGTGAAAAATCTAATCCGTTGCTTGATTTTCGTTGTACGATAAAGGACGGATCACTACGTTTATAATGTTTAGGCCCACTATTTAACTCCACCTCATAGCTAATATATTCATCGCCCACTTTAACAATCGATGGTGACAAAATGAAACTATTCTTTGGAGAATTAGGAGGGCTACTATCAAATACGGCTTCCATGGGATCCCAGTTTATCCCATCGCGCGAGGTTTGACTAACAATAACTCGTTGTGCATTGCCAATCAATTTTCGACGATTATTGACCGACTTCGCTCCTCTACGCTGCAAAGCACTTGACGTGATACAACTCCCCCGATAATAGAGTTCAAACTGCCCATTGACAAACGACCAATCTACGTCTGACCAAAACCCCTGCACCAATTCCCCATCCTTTTCACGAAAACTCTCTTTATAACCCGGACACGATTGAATCGGATTATGTACACCTGGCGGTTCCTCCCAATTGATGCCATCATTGGAAACAACAACTGTCGGATTTTCGTACCGTTTCGCATCCTGCTTGATCCCTACAAAACCAAAATAAGGCGTGAAAACCATCCAATATTTGTATCCGCGAAAGCCGTTTGGGAAATACTCCACATCGGGATGACAATAGCTCGATTTACTACTGGCAATATATTTTAAATATTCGGGCTTTATTTGCTTGGGATAATTTCCATTAGCTTCAACCTCAATATTGACCTGCTGTGGATTGACTAGGAGGGTTGGCGAAAAGTGCATATCTTTTCGACCCTCTTTTTTAGGTAATTCCTCAGGAAATAATTCAATCTCACGGCGCGCACATGATGTAACTGTCCACAGTAGCAAGAGGAGAATTACCTTATTGATTATATTGCGCACATGCATAAAGATGCTTCGAAATTTGTATGTCCTGATAACGTCTTCTTGACAAAAGACGCGACAGCAAAAGTAAAAATTAACATCAATTTTTCTCGATTATTTTCAATAAGAACTAACAATTTTTTCTCATTTAGAAAACAACACCCAAAGACCCCGCTCATACCCATCAAATTGAACTGGTGTACTGAAAAATATTAACAGAACAGAAACATAATCTTAATTTGGAAAACCTTAAATTAGACGATTAAAAAAACGGAGGGATGAAAACATTATATCTAGTACGTCATGCAAAAGCTGAAGATCATAGCCTTCTGAAAAATGACTTTAATCGCCAAATCATTTCTAAGGGAAAAGAACGTGCGACCCGAATTGCGCAGGAACTGCGTAAACAATTACATATTGACGATCAAACACTGGTCATCAGTTCTTCGGCGATTCGTGCCAAACAAACTGCAGCCATCTTTTGTGATATCTTAGCGTATCCAATTGACCAAATTCAAGAAACAAAAGAAATCTATGAGGCTCATTTTACTGATATTTTAGCCGTTATCAATGCCGTTCCCGACACGGTTAATAAACTCGTTATTTTCGGTCATAATCCAGGCCTTTCAAACTTAACAAATTACCTCAGTCATGCCGACGTGAATCTGGCGACTTCCAATGTGGCGATATTAACCCTGCCCGAAGGATTTAACTTTGCAGCGCTTTCCGGCGGTACAGCGCATCTAAAGGATACTTTTCAGTAATATTCTTTACCTTCGTAAACTATGGCAAACAAACTCCAAAAAGAGCATTCCCCCTACCTTAAACAACATGCGCACAACCCTGTGCACTGGTATCCCTGGGGCGAAGAGGCGCTGAAAAAAGCAAAAGACGAAAACAAACTGATCATTATCAGTGTAGGTTACTCAGCCTGCCATTGGTGTCATGTCATGGAACGCGAAAGCTTTGAGAATGACGCCATTGCGCAAACAATGAATAAATTCTTCGTCTCAGTGAAGGTTGACCGGGAAGAACGTCCAGATATCGATCAAATTTATATGATTGCCGTTCAATTGATGACCAATGCTGGCGGCTGGCCATTGAATTGCATTTGCTTGCCGGACGGACGCCCCATCTACGGAGGGACTTACTTTAAACCCCAAGACTGGCAAAATATCTTATTACAGATCGCCAAAATGTGGGAAGAAACGCCGGAGGTTGCGCTTGACTATGCCGATCGCCTAACAAAAGGAATCCAACAAGCCGAGAAATTACCTATTCAAGATATTCCGGAAACTTATACGCGATACGACCTATTAAATATTGTAGAACCTTGGTTTGAAAGTTTTGATCCACAAGAAGGAGGCTATCGCCGAACACCCAAATTTCCCCTACCAAATAACTGGCAATTCTTTCTACGATATGGTTCGTTAAGCCAAGATGAAAGCTTATTGAAACATGTGCATTTTACCTTGGAAAAAATTGCTAATGGCGGAATTTATGACCAAATAGGTGGCGGTTTTTCGCGCTATTCGGTGGACAACAGGTGGCATATTCCGCATTTTGAGAAGATGCTTTACGATAATGGGCAGCTCCTAAGTCTCTATAGTGAGGCCTACCAACAAAAACCTACGGCACTTTATCAGCGAGTAGTTGAAGAGACAATTGCTTGGGCGGAACGGGAAATGTTGGATCCCAACGGTGGATTTTATAGTGCGCTCGATGCAGATAGTGAAGGTGTAGAAGGAAAGTTTTACAGCTTTGGCTATGATGAGTTTGATATACTTGCTGAAAAGGCAGATGTAGCACGCGCTTATTTTCATATCACTAGAAGCGGAAATTGGACCGAAGAGCAAACCAATGTTCCCTACCTCAACCCAGACGATATTCAACTAATTTCAGAAGCCGGATATACGGAAGCAGAGTGGGATGAAGAATTGAAGGCCATAAAGAAAACATTACTTACTTATCGAGAAAAACGAGTGAGACCTGGTCTTGACCATAAGCAATTGGTAACCTGGAACGCGCTAATGATTAAGGGCCTTGTTGATGCTTACCGGACATTCGACAATAAGCATTATTTCGACCTAGCCATACAGACTGCCGAATTCATCTGGACAAAATGTCAGGAAAATGGCAGAATCCTTCATCAACCCGCTGACAGTAATCGCAGCATTCCAGGTTTCTTAGACGATTACGCATTTACGATCGAAGCATACCTTGCGCTCTATGAAGCAAGTTTTGATGAAATATGGATTACCCGATCAAAAGCACTTACAGATCAAGCGATTATCCTTTTCTACGAACCCGAACAAAAAACCTTTTTTTATACGGGCAAACACGCCGAAGAGTTGATTGCTCGAAAAAGTGAAATCATGGACAATGTGATTCCTGGTTCGGCTTCTACAATGGTACGCCAATTGCATAAGCTAGGCATATTGTTCGATGAGGAGTCCTATACAGCAATTGCAGAACAAGTCTTCGCAAATGTATTCCCCCATATCAAATCTTATGGATCTGCGTATTCTAATTGGGCAATCTTATTATTGGAGTATTATTACGGTACATATGAAATTGCGCTGACCGGGAACGACGCTACAAAATGGCGAAAAGAGTTAGATCAGTATTATATTCCGAACAAAATAACCTTGGGGGGAACAAAAAGTAGTTTACCATTGTTAGAACATAAAGGCGGTACGGAATCAAAAGCCTACCTTTGCCAAAATAAAACCTGCAGTCTTCCTCAAGCGTCGATTGCTGCAATGATAGAATTAATAAATAATAAACAGGGTTAATCCCCATAAATTAAGTACAATGGCAGTAGAAAACAACAACGTAGTAACGTTGAATTACATTCTTCATACAGTTGAAGAAAATGGAGAAAAAACCTTTGTAGAGCAAACAACATCGGATAATCCGTTAACATTTTTATATGGTGTAGGCATGATGCTTCCTAAATTCGAAGAAAATATCGCTGGATTAAATGCTGGAGATAAAACATCTTTTGAATTAGCAGCAAGTGAGGCTTACGGTGAACGCGACGATAAAGCAATCGCACAATTACCAGCAGAAATGTTCCAAGAAGTTGGTTTGCCTCCAGTAGGTGAAGTTATTCCATTGCAAGATAACCAAGGAAACCAATTCCGCGCAGTCGTTATCGAAGTAACGCCAGAAACGGTTGTTGCTGACCTTAACCACCCAATGGCGGGTAAGAAATTGAACTTTGACATCGAGGTCATCTCTTCTCGTCCAGCAACAGAAGAAGAATTGTCTCATGGTCATGCGCACGGCATTGACGGTAATGAAGGTCACTAAGGCATAAGAACTTCGGTTCACTAAAAAGGGCTTCCAGTCGGAAGCCTTTTCTGTTGCCCTTTATTGGGGTAATTCGTTTCAATTTATACAGCTTTGCGACGGGGCTTCTTCGTGCCTGATCCCATTGGTATCCAACAATGAGCGACGAGTCTACTTCGCAACCCACATCTTATTTCACTGCTCGAAGCATCTCTCTTTTCCCCGGTGCTCCAGGTGCTTTTTCGATACGGAATCCCAACGACTTCATCGCCCTTTTGAGATTGCCCGTAATCGCGTAGGTTACAAAGACTCCCCCTGGTTTTAAAAACTGAGATACATGAGCGAGTGTTTCCAAGGTCCACATCTCTGGTTGATGTATTTCGGCAAAAGCATCGAAATAAATGACGTCGAACCTGGGCTCGGACTTAAAATCCATTACCTTAAGGTGCGCTATCATTAGGTTAATTGTAGGCCCAAACGCCACTTCCTTTTCTTGCGCTGGCGAATATAGGTCAATAAATGCTTTCCATACTTTTGGTTGAACGTATTCATCGTAACCCGATTGTTGAATGAGCTCACTTGATAAAGGATATGCCTCAATCCCACAATAGTTCAATTTCACCCCATTTTGATCACAGAAATCGGCGGTCAGTAGAAAGTTTAATCCCGTACCAAAGCCTATCTCTAAAACCGAAGCTTCTTGCTTTTGCTCCTTTTCCAAGAAGAACTGCAATCCGGTCTTTAAGAAAACATGTATACTTTCTTGATGTGCCCCATGTTTGGAGTGGTAATGTTCACCCACCTCCGCATGATAAATTGTTTTGGAACCATCATCAGTTTTTACAAATTCCATTGTTTATTTTTCGCAAATCTAAAATAAAAACAAGTATTTTAGCCCTTCTCAAAGAATATTTAAATGAACAAGGTTCTACAAAACTATGGAAGCATCATTTGGTTGCTCGTTGGTATCACAATAGGTAGCCTCATTGGGATTTTTTATCCCCAAGCGGTTGATCTTTTAAAACCTATAGGTGATATCTTTCTTAACCTGCTCTTTGTATCAGTCATTCCCCTACTTTTCTTTGCGATTTCCTCTTCGATCGCCAATATCGAAGACAGTAAAACACTCGGCAAAACAATCAGTATTATGACGATTGTTTTTATTACGACGATTGTTATTGCTGCAGTATGCACTATTTTTGGACTTTGGACTTTTCCTGTGACGGCGTTGAAAGATAGTAACGCCTTGACGGATGCATTACCAAGTAACCCTGAGGACACTTGGGGAGATCGTATTGTTCGTTTCTTATCGGTAGATGAATTTGCTAATCTATTATCTAGAAAAAGCATTCTAGCCTTCGTCATCTTCTCTTTATTGGTTGGCGTCGCGACTCGCCGATCGGGAGAAATGGGTAGGCAGTTCACACAGTTTCTGAATGCGGGAAATAAGGTAATGGAAAATCTGTTGACGCTCATTATGAAAGCTGGCCCTGTCGGGCTGGGTGCCTACTTTGCCTTCCAAGTAAAAACTTTAGGGCCTGAGCTCTTTGGTTTCTATGCGAAGCCGCTTGGATTTTACTATATCTTCGGCATCATATTCTTCTTAGTTGCTTTTAGCCTCTATGCCTTTATTGCTAAAGGCCCCTCGGGGATTCCGCTCTTTTGGAAACATAATATTGCCCCGTCGTTGACTGCACTTAGTACCTGTTCGAGCTTGGCTACATTACCTGCGAATTTGCTGGCAGCTAAACGTATAGGTATTCCGCATAATATTGCGAGTATTGTTATTCCTTTGGGAAACACACTCTATAAAAATGGCTCAGCGATCTCTTCGATTCTGAAAATTTATGTTGCATTCTCGATTCTGAATTGGGATTTCTTTGAACCCACGACGATGATTACTGCAGTCGGAATCACCGTACTTGTTTCTATGGTTGCCGGCGGTATTCCGAATGGAGGCTTTATTGGCGAAATGCTTATGATTTCGATTTACGGGATTCCTAACGAGGCCGTTCCATCGATTCTTATCATTGGTGCTTTGGTGGATCCACTTGCTACCGTCTTGAACGCTACAGCCGATACCGTCGCGGCAATGCTCGTCACAAAATTCTCGGGTGAAAAATTTGAAGTAGCGTCCGCAGAAGCTTAGCTTTTTTCTTGGTTTGTTAATCTAAAATATTTTTCCAGGACTAACAACGCTATCATGTCTTCCTGATCCTGATTTTGAAATCGACGTGTATAGGCATTTGCCTCGGCGATTATTTGTTCCGCCGCTTCAGGATGCGAGATGTAAAAATTTAGTCTTTCCTCTAAATCGGAATAATCTTTCTTGATTTCAATGTAATGTACGTTGGGAACCAATTGCCCTTCCATAAACCAGGTCTCGTACGTTGGTTGTGGCATAACGGCAATTGAGTTGGAAGACATAATCCATTTTAGGTTCGTTGCCACATCATTGCCTTCGATCGCCAGAATAAATTTATACTTCAAATGTTCGGTAATGGATATCTTGGGTTTATTCCATGGACTATCTTTCATAATGTCGCCTAGATCACAAAGAGGGTGATCGAAATACAGCTCGTAAAATTGACGTCGATGTGGCTGTTGAACTGCCGCTCTTCCAATCAGCTTATTTTCCTTTTGTCGAAAAGAAAGATCGTCTTTTATGAAATTAAAATGCCGAACCTTATCTAAGTTCAACAATATAGAATTAGCATTGTCGCCAGCAATCGGCCTACTCTTAACAATACTCGGCGAGTTGGGAATAGCAATAACGTCGCCGTCCAATAATTGAAACTGCAAGTCGCTATTAAAGTAGCGGATATATTCTTTACTATCGTAATAGTATACCTTCAAATGTTTAGGTTTTCGAAAATCGGCAATGCGAATAGGATTATCGGATAAAATACAAGGTTCCGATAATTTATTGTAATAGTTAACCCGTTCTAGGATTTCTGGATGAACAAGCTGCTGCAGCTTTCGAAAGACAGCCGCCCGCTTACCGGATAAATCGGAGGCAAACTTCTCTCGAAGCTCCGCTTTCAGATAATACCAGGGTTTAAAATTCTTATTTTTAAATAACAGCTTTTTGATATTCATGGCTTGGTAACAAAAACATACAATCCGATTCGACAAATCCTTGCTCAGAATAAATCTCCGAATCTAAAGATAGAATTAAAGCGTAAAAATAAAGGCAATAATTCAACAATGCCGCTTCGCCATACAAAATTCAGCGGTTAGGACGCCTTGGATTACCAAAAACCTGAGCAATACACTTATTTACAAGCGCTTGCAAGTCGACAAAACTTTGATTAGAATAATTCTAAATAACTTCAAATGTTTGTTTAATTCATTCCAGTACATAGTAATTTGTATTTTTGTAGTTGATTAGATTAATTAATAGATAGATGAAGAAAAGCTCGATCATTTTAATTGGTATTATCGCGATTGCGATTGCAATGATTCTGGTGATCTATACCGACTCAAGTACCTATTCCACTTTTTCAGAGGCAAAGGAAAAGGATACTGAATTGTATGTTGTTGGTGTTTTAAATAAAGAAAAAGCATTACATTACGATCCTGTAAAGGATGCGAATCATTTTTCGTTTTACATGTACGATAAGGATAGCACGGAATGTCAAGTTGTCTTTAATGGTTCTAAACCGCAAGACATCGAACGTTCGGAACAAATTGTTTTGACTGGCAAAATGGAAGGCAATACGTTCCATGCGAGCAAGATTTTGATGAAATGTCCTTCGAAGTACAATCAGGACCAAATGGAGGTTATAGAAACATCTTCCGCAGCCCTTTAATTTAAAATTCTTTTTAATTCCTTATGGACGTAAATTACGTTGGTGAAAACCTGTTGCCAGGCCAAATAGGACAATTTTTTGTTGTTCTATCTTTTGGTGCGGCTTTATTTTCATTTTTATCTTATTTCTTTTCGAGTAAAAATCCAGAGGAGAAATCCTGGAGAACCATGGGGCGTATTGGCTTCGCTCTAAATGCGCTTTCCATTGCCGTTATTGGCGGTACATTGTTTTATATCATTTATAATCACCTCTTCGAATACCATTACGCTTACGCCCATTCATCGACGAAACTGCCGACCCATTATATCATTTCTGCATTTTGGGACGGTCAAGAGGGTAGTTTTTGGCTATGGATGTTTTGGCAAGCTGTTTTAGGCATTGTTCTGATCTTTAAGGCTAAATCT
>JBEBRI010000013.1:0-38602 GCA_040394915.1 Sphingobacterium sp. | reverse complement strand
AGTGAATATCCAGATCATACCATCGACCAATAATGCGCATGCATTCCTCAAAACTCAATCCACTTAAATTTAATACGCCATCTTTCCATGAAGAGGCCAGATTAGCATCGACGTTAAAAGTCTCGATATGTTTACTCTTCTGGTTCAATATTGCTTGTTGGTTTGGCTTTAATATTTGATTATTAACATTTAATGAACCTGAAACCAGTGTGGTCTTGGCGAAAGGTTCATCCTCATAAGCATTCACATTGAATGACGTTCCTAGAACTTTAATATCTTGTCGCTTGGAATGAATAATAAAAGGTAAGTCTTTATTTTTCTTCACTTCAAAATAAGCCTCCCCGGTCAGTTGGACATGCCTATTTTTTATATTGAAGTCAGAGGCTATAGTTAATTTGCTAGCGGCATTCATCCAGATTTTTGTACCATCGCTGAGTACCATTTGGTATTGACCTGCGCGAGGGGTGATTAGTTGGATTTCTTGCGCATGTAGCATCGTTGGATCAGAGCCATCCAGGTAAGTAAACGCAGAGTCAGAAAGAACCACACCTGACTTCTCCCCGTCTAATACGATTTCCTTTCCGTCAATAAGCATGACTGCGGCATCTCTTCCAGGAGCGACATCTATTTTCTTCATAACAACCTCTTCTACGATGCGGTCTTTTTTCTTCCAATAGAGTTGATAGGAAATGACTCCAAGGATGAAAACTATACTTGCTGCGATGGAAAGCCAAGGTCCCCAATTTAACTGGTTTATGCTTTGAACATTAGTTTCTTGTTTCTCGGCGTTCTGGGCTATAGTTTGCTGAATTGAGCGCTGCAGGAGTGCTACTCGTTCATGGATGAAGCTGTCCCTAATGTCTACCCTATCGTCATTACTTGCAGGTTTTGCAATAAGGTTGGTTAACTCCTCCTCTGGCAAGGACGATAGCAGTCTAAAAAACTCCTCATAGTCCTTCAGGTCTAGGTTGTTTTGCAAATAGAGATGCAAAAGCTCTTCAAATCTTGAATTAAATGTATTCAATGAAAAATATGTTTATAATGGTCACAGACCTACTGGCCTTTATACTATATACAAGCCAATCTTAGAAACACACTATCAGAAAAATGATTTATTTTTAAAATTGAATGAAAATGGCGATTAAAATACCGACGAGATACTCCTCTGAATAATTTTTAACAATAAAGTTTCGAATGTCATGTACTGCATTCACCAATTGATTGCTCACAGTAGAAACAGAGATCCCTAGCATATCAGCAACTTCTTTGTAACTCTTTCCCTCCACTTTACAAAATAAAAGGATTTCACGACGCTTGGGGCTCAGTGTCGCAATGGCACGATCAATTATTTCCATTTTTTCCTTATTGATTAGTTTCTCTTCCGAGTGAAGATAATAGGAAATGGAACTTGCCCATATCTCAGCTTGTAAGACCTTATCTCGATTGATTTTTTTGATGAGGTTGATGGCTAAATTGCTCGCAATGGTGTATATAAAAGTCTTAAATCCGCGCTCAGGCTCAATTTCTCCTCGTAAATTCCAGACTTTAACAAATACCTCTTGTAACACTTCTTCAACTAATTCGGGACTTTTTAGAAACTTCAGTAAATGGGCATATAGCTGGGGAGAATAATGCAAATAGAGACTGTTGAAGGCTGGCATACTCCCCGCTTTCAGCTCTCCTAAGAGTAATTTAACGTCAACTACAGTAGCATTACTCATTATATTGCTCAAGTTAAATTAAAGTTCTATGTGTGTATTATTTTCTAGAATTGGCTAGGGCTAGATTGTTGAACCTCCTTACAACAATTGCTAATCTTGGTCAAATTAATACTAATTTCTAATAATTCCAATTTAGGGGATTTAAATCAAATTGCTACAGGCCTATCCAAAGAGCGTATAGAATACTCAAGCTTGACTGTTGTGGTCGAAAAGGAAAAGCGGCTTCGTCGAGAGAAGCTCACGGTTATAAATATAAAGAGCCATCCCCTTCGGTATGGCTTTCGATGCTTAGTTCTTACAATGCTTAGCTGCGTCAAAATTGGCTTACCAGCATTCCGCGATCGGCAATTTATAGAAAGTCAAGTCAATTGCCGACTGCCAAGGTGCCATAGCGAATGACCAACTTTCGGGAATATTAGCTGACCTTCGGCCGATGGATTGATCGCCCCATTGATATTCTACCTTGTATTCGCGATTATTATAACTTATTGTGCCAAATAAACAAGGCGTCGACCCTCCCGAAACACCATTGGTATACATAATTGCTTTTGTAAAAACAACCTGCTGACCTGCTGGAATTTTCGCTATATAGGTGACGTCAGGCTCGGGTATTTTCAACCGTTCATGGAGATTCGTATAATTATTTTGATACTGATCGGTCATCAAATAAGGAAAGTCGTCATTGGTCGACAGTTCTTCCTCAAATAGCTCTACATCACGTAAAAGCGTCTGAGGCTTATTTAAAATGGCTTGAAAGGGCTTCTCTTTTTGAAAGCTAGTGGACTTTGTTTTGATGGTCATATAAAGTAAGAAGCAGAACAGGGATATTCCGCCGAAAATTACGATGAGTGCAATTTTCAATACTCGAGCTCCTGTTCATTCTCTCCGCTTCTTCATCGTTTATTTTTTATCGGTAAGATTTACCTCCAATAAACCATCATTTGATTTTAAACGGATGTTATAGCTGACTTGCTCCTCAATTTTCATTTCTGTCCCTTGTTCTTCAAAGTCTATAGCGTTCATCGTTTTCGGGTCCTGATGATGTGTTTTCATTTCTTTACTCATGGCAACTTTTAGATTACCATTCGTATTTTCAAGTATTTTGAACCATCCGAAACCAGCTTTTATCGGCACACGATCTCCTTCTTTATATTGCTCAAATCGTCCAAAGTAAACGTCATTAGCCTCTATTGGAAGTTCTAAAGGTCGGGTAGCAATTGCTTCCTGATTTACTGGCTTTACAAACGAATCATAGGTTAAATAAGCAAAAAATCCGACAAAGAATAAGAGCATCACATACCCGAAAAAGTTAACCTTGAACCGATAAGCTGCAGCAGGAACTTTAGACTCTTTTTCACGTGCAAAGGCCTGCATTTCATTCGTCCAATATTTCTTAGCGATTCTCTTATTTGATACGGTATCAATATAGAATGCTGTAGTATCTTTCGATGTAGCAGAGAAAAATGCAGTATTGGTATACGTTCGCATAAACGTTAAAATCATCGGGTTACCTGGTGTTACAGGATTCTTAAATTGCGCCGCTGAGAATGCCGCCTCTTCGTGATGTTGAATTGAAAAAAACATAGTTTAATAGTTAAATACCGATCATTGATCCATTCATTAGATCAAGTTTATCGAATTCAAATTTACAGGGCATCAGTTAACAAAACTAGCTCAGCACTGACGGAATTATATAATTTTGATAGCCCCACAAAAACAGTTAAACACTCTCTTTCAGCAACTTAAACCGACTCACCCTTTAAATAATCTAGAAACTGGGAAGGTGTAACACCCGTACTCTTCTTAAAAGCCTTGCTAAAAATACTATGTGAAGAAAATCCCGATACTTCTGCTAAATAACTAATTTTATACTGCTCGAACTTAGGTTCATTATTAATGCGTTCAATGATATAGCGAATGCGGAGACCATTAATATAATCATTGAAATTCATCTCTTTATACGTATTGATAATCTTGGACAGCGTAATGGTATTTGTATCCAAATAACTAGCGAGGTAGGATAAACTCATTCGGCTATCTACAAAAAGATCACTTTGTTCAAATTCACTTAACTTATCCAGCAGCTTTTGTGTTTTATCATCGATTTCATCCTTCAAAGTGACAGGTGATCCCTCAACTTGAGTTCTTCCCCTCTTCATCGGCACCACAACAGCTCCTTTATCCTCCTCTAGCTTATCCATATATTCTTTGATCTTAGCCTTACTTTTCTTATTCTCTGCAAATTGATAGAGAGAAAACAACAGTAAGCCGCCTATCAATACACAGCCCCCCATCAAACTGTAGCGAAGTATGTAATTGGTATTATTCTTTTCTTTAATATCTTCCTCAAGCTTATGAACCTCTAAATTATTGATAAAGGAGTTGACGAAGTTCGACTTCCGATTATCATTTAAAGCAGCATCCTGTTCTATAAAGAGCTTAGAATATTCCATCGCTTTGTCCGTAGCGCCTAACTCTTTACTCGCTAAGTAGGCATACCGCAGGGCTTCCATTTCAAAATCGATGTAATCAGCCACGGCAATCTTCGAATGGATTGCAAGCTCCGATTGTTTTAATGCCTCGTGGAAATCGCCATTTTGATAGTTTGCAATAGCTAGAAATACACGTGCTTTGTATTGAAATTCTTTATAATTATGCGTGTCTCCGAGTCTTATAATCTCTTGGAGATAGGGAATTGCTAATTTGAAGTCCTTTTTAAATAGATAGTATTGTCCAAATGCTAATTTAAGCATGACTGTCCCTGTATAAACGTCATCCGGAAAGTTCTTTCCGATTATTTCTTTTGATGAATTAAGGTATTGCTCAGCTTCCACGAAATTCTCTTGCATGGTGAAACCATTGGCTAAGTATACAGCTAACATGGCCTGCGCCATTTTCACATAATTTAACTCATTTGTTTCGATTTTATCTTCCTTAGCCAACGTGAATGCAAGCAAATCGGCATAATTCTTCAAGTTCTCTTCCGTAAATAATTCGAATTTTCCACTTAGGTAATAGAAGTAGCTATACTCGACATTCGCAAGAATTTTATCAACTCCTTCAGGTAGTTTGGCAATTAATGGTTGCGCATCCTCGAATACTTTTTGGCTATGCTTATATTCCTTTTTTCGGTAATATGCTTCAGCGATAGATAGCTGAGCAAGCATCTGATTTTCGGTGTCCTCGGTTTTTTTAGCCAGCGAGTCCAGCCTTGTATAATATAAAATGGAAGAGTCTAATTTTCCTTCGGTAATCAATAGTCGTCCGATCTCTTGATAGAGCATTTTAAATTCATCAACTGATAGCTTTCTTTGTTCTAGATATTCCAAATAAACGGTATTGTGTGTACGGAAGGCTTGATCAAAAAGTTGTTGGTTGGAGTATTTTGCTAAAGTATCCACTAAGGTGGATGATGGTTTTGCGATTGCTCGAAAAATAAATAAGCAAGATAGTGTATATATGAAGCAATAGCATCTAATTTTCATGTACTGGAAATAAATCAAAGGTAAAAGGCCTCTTTAATCGATATTTAAAAAACTATAGCCAATATAGTGCCATAAGTGGTCATTAGTTCGAGGAATATTTGATTTAAAAACATGTGTTTTAACATCTAAAATCAATATTCTAATACTCTAAATTTATTCATTTATTAAATTTTATCGCGATGTACTATGCATCGAATGGACGTCATTAAGATCGAATAACGAATCGTGATTATCTTCGGTTGCTCCCTTAAATCTAAGAGTAAGCACAACAAGAAACTATATTCATCGTTTTATAAAAAATACCCAAGAGATCACATTAGCTTATTTTAATGCGCATGAATAATTTTTTCATACTCACAGGCGGTCCGGGAGTCGGTAAGACAACCCTATTACGGTCCTTAGAAAAGGAAGGCTTCTCTATTGTCGAAGAGGTTGCTCGACGTATTATTCAAGAGGAGGTTCAAAAACGAGGTGACGCATTGCCTTGGGCAGATAAAACCAAATATGCCGAACGCATGCTGCAAGGATCGATTGAAAGCTACATACATCAACAGTCGACCTCCCCTCATAACATTACCTTCTTTGATCGCGGGATTCCGGATACGTTGGCTTACGCACGAATGGAAGGATTGAAACTTTCCCCGGAGTTGATAGAACAAAGCAATGAATGTCGATACAATCCCCTTGTCTTTATCCTTCCACCATGGGAAGAGATTTACCACATCGATCAGGAAAGAAAGCAAACCTGGGAAGAGGCCTTGAGAACGTATCATGAAATTCAAGACGCCTATCTTGCTCATCATTACCAGCTTATCGAGATGCCTAAAGCTAGCGTTGAAGATCGACGCGACTTTGTCATGAGAACGATTGTTGCAACGATGCGATTGAAGAATAATGCTTAGCGTTCAACGATCTTAAAACGCGAAAAAGAATTCTTATGAGGTCGCGCTACAATTAGCGCCAAACGAAAACAATTATATTTTGCTATGTGTTAAATTTAACTATATTTATATGATGATACATGTAGCCTGTGCCCTGATAGAGAAAGATAATCAAGTTTTGATTTGCCAACGTTCAACGGAAATGAAATTACCCCTTAAATGGGAGTTCCCTGGTGGCAAACAAGAAGAAAATGAATCTTTGGAAGAATGTTTAGTTCGTGAAGTCGATGAAGAATTAAGTTTACAAATAAATATTCATCGCCCCCTAACGAAGGTGGAATACCATTACCCTGACTTTTCGCTAACGCTATATCCCTACTTCTGTAGTATTAAATCCGGAGAGCTCTCTAAAAATGAACATGAACAAGCAATCTGGGTTGATCAAGTTGATTTATGGAAGTACGACTGGGCCAACGCCGATCTTCCCATCATCGAAGAATATATTCGAATTGTAAGACAAACGATATAAAAAATCTGAAGCCCTTAAAAGGGCTTCAGATTTTTTATAGATATTAGATATAAGATATTAGACATTAGAACTAGATTGGCGAAAGCATTCTGACATATGAATTTAAAGCAATATATATCCTTAAATTGCTTGCATTAAAACGATAGACAAGAGTCTAAACTATTGTCTAATGTCTAAGTACGAACTACTAACTACTAACTACTAACTACTAAGTAGATCGACGAAAAGATACTGACCCACCAAATTGGCGCAATTAATAATCTAACCCCGCTAGCATTTTATTGATCCCCAACAGTCTAAAATCTATTGTCTAATGTCTAATGTCTAAGTACTTACTAGATCGACGAAAAGATACTGAACTACCAAATTGGAGCAAATAATAATCTAACACCGCTAGCATTTTATTGATACCCAAGAGTCTAAAATCTATTGTCTAATATCTAATGTCTAACGTAACATCTACCCCCTCCCTTCCAAAAGTCTTTTTAACGCTATTTCATAGCCTCTAGAGGAAATCTCGGTTTTCTTCTGCGGATTGGCGTCATAAATTGCGCTTAGTGCCTTATAAATGATTTCTGATACATCGGAGAACAAGGCATCATCGCTAATCTCGATATTAGGTTGCATGAGGTAGGCAAATACTCTCGCCATTCCGCAATTCGCAATAAAGTCAGGAATTACCGCAACATGTTGGTCTGCATATTCCATCACAGGTCCATAGAATATCTCTTTATCGGCGAAAGGAACGTTAGCTCCTGAAGCAATCAATTCGAGTCCATGTTGCACTAAAGTATTCACCTGATACTTAGACACCAATCTAGAAGCCGCAGCGGGAATAAAGATATGCGCGCCCAAATTCCAGATACGATTATTAATCTCATCAAAAGGAATGAGATGTTCAGCCGTTAGTGCATTTCCCTTTCGAGAAAGGAATAGATCTGCGATTTCTTTTTCTGAAAACCCCTGTTCATTTATCAAGCCTCCGACTCGGTCAATAATTCCAACGATTTTAACCCCTAACTTGCTGAGGTAAAAAGCTGCTGCTGCCGCAACATTACCCCAACCTTGGATAATCGCCGTCTTCTCCCCTATATCACCGCCAAACAAACTGTAGAAATGCTTTGCAGACTCCGCAACGCCATAACCCGTAATCATATCAGCGACTTTATACTTGCGCTTTAATTCAGGACTGTAATTGGCATCTTCGAGCACTTTCGACACACCATACCGTAGCTGTCCAATTTGATGGATACGACCATTCTCCCGCACGTCAAAATGACCACTCAACACACCTTCCTGCGGATGCCATAAGCCATATTGCTCCGTTAGCGGAATAACGTCGGTAATCTCATCGATATTTAAGTCTCCACCAGTTCCATAATAGTTCTTCAATAAAGGGGTTACCACCTTAAACCAACGATCCAATACCTCTTTCTTACGAGGATCTGCTGGATCAAAATTAATCCCTGACTTTGCACCCCCGATAGCAGGTCCTGAAACCGTAAATTTCACCTCCATTGTTTTTGCAAGAGATTCTACCTCATTGCGGTCAAGCCCGAGACGCATACGCGTTCCTCCTCCCGCAGCACCTCCGCGAAGAGAATTTATAACAACCCAGCCTTCGGCACTCGTCTCCGGATCTTTCCACTCAAACACAATCTCTGGACGCTTCTCTTCGAAAGCTTTCAATAATTCTTTCATGCTATTTCAACAAATATTATAGGTTTCCTCTTTTTTCTTGTTCACGTTCAATAGCTTCAAATAGGGCTTTGAAGTTGCCAGCACCAAAACTTTGTGCTCCCTTGCGTTGAATAATTTCATAAAATAAAGTCGGACGATCTTCAACAGGCTTAGTGAAAATTTGTAATAAATAACCCTCTTCATCACGATCGACTAATATCCCTAAATCCTGAATAATCTTAATTTCCTCGTCTATTTCACCAATTCGTTCTGGCAACATTTCGTAGTATGCTTCTGGAGGTGCTCCTAGAAACTCTACGCCGCGAGCTTTCAATGCCTTCACCGTGCTGACAATATCGTTTGTCGCAAGTGCCGCATGCTGCACGCCTTCACCCTCATAAAACTCTAAATACTCCTCAATTTGCGATTTCTTCTTTCCCTCCGCAGGCTCATTAATAGGAAACTTCACATAGCCATTCCCATTGCTCATCACCTTACTCATCAAGGCTGAGTACTCTGTATTAATCTGCTTATCATCGAAGGATAGGATATTAACAAAACCCATCACTTCCTCATACCATTTAACGGTTTCATTCATTCGTTCCCAACCTACATTACCAACACAATGATCAATATAAAGCAAGCCGGTAGCCTCTGGATTATAATCTGACTCCCAGGCTTGATACCCCGGCATAAAAACTCCTTGGTAGTTCTTGCGCTCAACGAACATATGTACCGTTTCACCATAGGTATAAATACCCGCAGTTCGCACCTCACCAAATGCATCTTGCTTAATCTCTAATTCTTGATAAACTTTAGCCCCACGACTTACAGTTTCATTAAAAGATTTCTCAGCGTCGTCAACCCATAGGGCTAGGACTTTGACGCCATCACCATGTTTCTTTACGTGTTCTGCGATGGGATGATCTGAATTTAAAGCCGTAGTTAAAACGAGACGTACTTTATTTTGTCGAACCACATAAGAGGCGCGATCACGAACGCCCGTTTCGGGGCCAGCATAGGCTTCCGATTGAAATCCGAATGCTGTCTTGTAATAATGTGCGGCTTGTTTTGCATTGCCGACATAGAATTCAACATAATCTGTCCCGTTGATAGGAAGAAAATCCTGCGCTAAAGCAATCTTTTCTGCAAATGTCTGTGCCATAATAATAGTTTATATATTGTCGTATGTGTTTAACTTAACCAAGAGATGTAATAATCAGGATCCTCAATCTCCAAAGCTTCTTTGGTTAGCTTCAGCGGTCTAAAGGGATCAATCATCACAGCCAACTCGTCTGTCTTTGTTTGTCCAATACTCTTTTCCACAGTTCCAGGATGAGGCCCATGCGGGATACCCCCTGGATGTAAGGTAATCTGTCCCCTTTCGACAGATTTGCGACTCATAAAATCACCATCAACGTAATAGAGTACTTCGTCGGAATCTACATTGCTGTGGTTATAAGGTGCTGGAATAGAGTCTGGGTGGTAGTCATACAATCGAGGGCAAAAGCTACATAGAACGAAGGAATTCGTCTCGAATGTCTGATGAACGGGTGGTGGCTGATGCAGCTTACCGGTTATTGGCATAAAATCATGAATTGAAAATGCCCATGGGTAATGGTATCCATCCCAGCCTATAAAATCAAAAGGGTGGCTACCATAAACATAAGGATATATTAATCCTTGCTTTTTGATTCTTACTTCAAAATCCCCAAACTCATCATAGGTTTTAAGATTTTGAGGGCGCTTAATATCCCGTTCATAAAATGGCGCATGCTCCGCAAGCTGACCAAATTCGTTCCTATATCGCTTTGGTGTGCGAATAGGTTCAAATGACTCCACGATAAATAATCTATTATTTGAATTATCGAAGTGCAACTGATAGATTATGCCACGAGGAATAACGAGGTAATCTCCATATTGAAAAGGAATTTCACCATAGCCAGTTTTCAAGACTCCTGAGCCCTCATGTATAAAGATCACTTCATCAGCCTGGCTATTTTTGTAGAAATAGTCTGCCATAGAATTTGTAGGTGCCGCCAAGGAAATGTGTAAATCGTCGTTGACTAAAACAGGCACGCGGCTTTCTAGATAATCAGCCTTTGGTTTTACTTGAAATCCTTTCAGGCTGGTATGTTTTAGATGTCTATCTCGAGCGATGGTTGGCGACACATCATGAGGCTCGCGTATCTGCTTTACTAAAGTCGGCGGATGGCAATGGTAGACCAGTGCATAGGTACTGGAGAATCCATGTGTGGAGACCAATTCTTCCGCATAGAGCTCACCATTAGGCTTTCTGAATACGGTATGTCGCTTCGGGGGAACTTGCCCCAATTGATGATAAAGTGGCATAATTAAAAAGTTTTATGAATTGATTATTCTTCTGATTACCAACAGTAACAGACTAGATTTCTCTTGGAATGAAAGGAAGTTAACTTAGTATTGAGCGAAAACCACATCGGCAATTAACGCCTTAGTAAAAGGCATCATCCCTTTTGGAGGAAAGACTATCATTGCTTTACTGATGTTCATAAATGGTTATTGTGCTTACTCAAATATACAGCATTTTATTTTATATTTACATCGTCAAACAGAATAAATCTTTTATTTAACAAGTCATTTTCAAATACTTAAGAAATAAAGGAGCCAATTGTAAATTTTAAACTATCGACTATATTCCGTTATGAAAATCATAACATATCGAGTAAAAGACCAGGAATTATTAGGTCTAGTCCATAACGATTCTATCATCGCTGTCAAAGATATCGATGAAAACCTACCGCAACAGATGGAAGCCTTACTTCAATCCGGAGCCGAAGGGCTTACAAAGCTACAACTCGCATACCAGAAACATATTGAACAAAACGATTGGACTTTAAATAGTCTTCGCTTTGACGACGTTGAAATTCTTGCTCCTGTGCCGAAGCCTAGCTCTTTTCGGGATGCTTATGCCTTTCGGCAGCATGTAGAAACCTCCCGAGCCAATCGTGGATTAACCATGATTCCTGAATTCGATGAATTTCCAGTTTTCTATTTCTCCAATCATCAAGCCATCAATGGCCCTGGGATTATATATGGGATGGACGCTCATTTTGATCGAATGGATTTTGAATTGGAAGTTGCTATTGTCATTAACAAAGCGGGACGAAATATTAAAGCCGCGGATGCCGACGATTATATCGCCGGGTATATGATAATGAATGATCTAAGTGCGAGACGACTGCAAATGGACGAGATGAAACTAAACTTAGGACCTGCCAAGGGCAAAGACTTTGCGACAGCAATCGGTCCCTATTTAGTTACAAAAGACGAACTGACGGCTTACCGTATCGAAACTCGAAACGGACATGTCGGTGAAACGTACGACTTACAAATGACTTGCTTTGTAAATGACGTTCAAGTTTCAACAGGCAGCTTAGCCAGCATGCATTGGACCTTCGCCGAGATTATAGAACGTATTTCTTACGGCGTAAACCTATACCCCGGGGATCTCATTGGTTCAGGTACTGTAGGTACGGGGTGCTTCTTAGAACTCAATGGCACCGGTAAACGTCAAGATCCCAATTATCGAGAGCAGTGGTTGCAGCCTGGCGATCAAGTACGCATGGAAGTAACCGCATTAGGAACCTTAACAAATACACTACATTTAGAGAAGTTTTAGATAAGAAAAGAAATCTAGCAAGCTATGCAAAACGTTGATACGAAAACCTTCGAACCGGGAGTCCACGGACCTATTTTTGACAATCTAATCAAATACGCGGTAGCACCTCGTCCGATCTGCTTCGCCAGTACAGTCGATGCACAAGGACAAGTTAACTTAAGTCCATTCAGCTATTTCAACTACATGTCGCAGAATCCGCCAATCTGTGTATTCTCGCCATTGCGAAGAGTACGTGACGGTTCTATTAAGCATACTTTAGAAAATATCGAAGAGGTTCCCGAAGTGGTCATTAACATCGTTAATTTTGACATGGTACAGCAGCAATCGCTCGCAAGTACAGAATATGCAAAGGGCGTCAATGAATTTGAAAAATCAGGTTTAAGTCCTATTCCTTCGGTTCAAGTGAAGCCCCCTCGCGTTGCGGAGTCTCCAATTCAATTGGAATGTAAGGTTCGACAAATTATCCCTCTTTCAGAGGATGGCGGAGCAGGTAATCTCGTGATTGCCGAGGTTCTGTGTATGCATGTAAAGAGTCATCTGTTGGATGAAGATGATCAAGTCGATCAGGCAGCCTTAGATTTAGTCGCTCGTTTAGGAGGCAACTGGTATTGCCGAGTAACGGAAGAGAATCTTTTTGAAGTACCCAAGCCTTTACGTAAACTAGGAATTGGTGTAGATAAACTTCCTGAGCACATACGCCTATCAAATGTATTGACGGGCAATCAATTGGGATTATTAGCAAATATTGAACAGCTCCCAACCGAAACCGAATTAGCGCAAAGCGATTCCCACGTACAACAACTCTTGGAGATGTGGAAGAATGACCAGACGCAATTAACAAATGAGCTGCATCGATATGCAGCCCAACTTCTCGATCAGGGTGAAACCGAATTTGCTTGGCAGGTATTATTACTCGCCTAAAGTCAAGCTAATCTGCTTATCCTTCGCCAAACGAATACCATCCTGAATTAACTTATCTAATTCAGGATGCCTTTTCCCAAACGCCGCTAAAACTTGCTCCGCCTCCGCTGCTAAAGCAGCATCATGTCGATCTAAAGCGATTTCCAATATTTCTAAAGCGGCAAGCCAATTATCCAAATAATTCGTATCCAAGACCCGTAGATAGGCATTCAACTTCGCCAACTCGCCGACTTCCTCGCGGATGTCTCGAAGTTCTTGGTAAACTTGCTGCAATGCAATCACGCGATCGGAATAGTCTACGCTTGTGACCCTCGTATTTTCAACTCCCTCAATTTCCTCATAAGCGTCTTTATCCGCCGCACCAGCGTAAACCGAAATGATCTCCTCGCCAATGGCCATGTCGTAGGTGCCCCAGCTAGGTTGAAAATAAACAGTACCTGCTTCATCCTGTACAGTACAATCCTCAAAGGCAATTAACAGTAACTTGCCATTTCGATAAGTAAACGATTTCACCAATCCGGAAACATGCAATCCAGATTCAAAATATAATTCCGCAGGAGCTAAAAGGCGGATTCCCTGATCTGCTAATTCATGTTCGGTTAAATTTTCTAGACGCTTGCCTAAACCTTTCAATGCTCCAACTGGGGAACTAAATCCATCCTGATGATAAGTCTTTCCATGCCCTTCCAATTCTTTACCCTCAAATGCTAAAGCTGTCGGACCTTGGGTTTTCACACCGATAAAATTCCCCCCTTCAGAAAAATCAACAAAAACGCCCGATACCTCTAATCCCGAACTATAGACAACCGTGCAGACAGTACGACTGTCTACTGCTTTATCTACACTTTCCTGTCCTCCAACCCGAAAAGCCATTTGATTCGCAAACTCATCTAGAACAGCATAAACTTGATGGAAATCTGAAGTCACAAACAACTGTGGTTGCGGCTTCGTAATATCATAACTATAATTAATCGCTTCTAGTGTATACGGTAATTTAGTTACTTCTGCACGCATGCAATTGGCACTCTCGCCAATCGACGAAAGTAAACCTGCTCCATATATTTTAGGGTTTTCTAAGCTACCGATTAGCCCATACTCTACTGTCCACCAATGTAACCTGCTTAATAAGGCCATCTCAGATGGCTCCCCCATATTATTAGAAATCGCTTCAAACCTCTTTTCTGCAGCAGTAATTTCCGCTTCGGTAGCCCCTTCCTTTTCTTTTACGATCGATAACTCACGAATAGCTTCGTATAATTCCATATCCTTACCTGAACTCAACGCTTTGGTACCTACCGAACCAAAGTATTGCAGATAGTCGGCATATTCAGGCTCCCCAATAATAGGAGCATGTCCCGACGATTCATGAATAATATCTGGCGCTGGTGTATAGGATATATGTTCGATATTTCGAATATCAGCAGCAATAACAAGAACCCGATGTGCTTGAAATTCCATAAAAGCAGAAGGCGGTATAAAGCCATCGACCGTCACCGCGCCCCAACCAATTTGTCGCAATGCATTATTCATTTCCTGTAAATTCGGAACTTTCTCGATGCTAAGCCCTGCTTTTGTCAAGCCAGGGATATAAGGATAATAAGCAATATCACGGAGATAAGCATAATTCTGACGCATCACATAGCGCCACACGGCTTGATCAATCGCTGTATAACGAGAATAGTCCTGCGGAACAATGTATCTTATCAGATGCTTAGGCAGTTGAGCAACCACCGGGTTATCATAATGATTCATTTATAATTGTTTTAGCAAACATAATTATTTTAATATTTAATTACAACGAATATTAATTGGTAGAGCCGATAATTTTTTAAAAATTGCCTAGAGCACGATTAGAGTGAGATAAGTTTAGTAATTTAACAATTTGATAAAATACAACCCATTATAAACCAACATTTTTTTATTTTTGCAAACTTCTTCTTTTTGTCGATGTTTAATGGAGGAAGAAGTCCGTCTGTAAAGCGACGGGTTAATTTGAATTGAAATGGATGAAAACCTTAGACTATTTGATCTCGCCTTTAGGCAGATTGAACTCTTTCCAAACCTTGATATTTTCTCGCATAAAAAAGATGGCGAGTGGAAGCCCATCAAAACCGAGCAATTTTTAACGGAGGTTAATGCGATCTCCAAAGGCCTTATCGAATTAGGCGTAAAAACGAACGAAGAAGTAGGCCTTATCGCCGATAGTAGTGTCGAATGGCATATCGTAGATTTTGCTATACAACAGATCGGCGCCGTAACGGTGGCCATCTATCCCAATATTACCGATGCTGATTATCAGTTTATCTTCAATGATGCGGAGATCAAACTATGTATCGTCAGCAACAAATCCTTATATAACCGAATCCTATCATTCAAAGACTCCATTTATACATTGAAGTATGTATTCGCGATGGAGAAACATGAGGATGTCAGAAATTGGGATGAGCTGAAAGTGTTAGGGAATAAGATTCCTGATGCGCAGCTGGAGACACTTCGTAACGCCGTTAAACCGGAAGATTTAGCGACGCTAATTTATACGTCCGGAACGACGGGAAAACCAAAAGGCGTTATGCTTACGCATAACAATATTATTTCGAATGTATTGGCCGCGCGTGAAATCACACCATGTCAAGCCTACCATCGCTCGTTGACATTCTTACCGCCATGTCACGCATATGAGCGTATGGTGATCTATACCTACCTTTATATCGGTATTACAACCCATATCGCAGAATCGCTAGATAAAATCGGACAAAATATTATAGAAGTTCAACCTCATATCATGACGGCTGTTCCGCGTATTTTGGAGAAGGTATATGAGAAGATTATGAAAGCGGGACTTGAGCTTAACGGCATGAAACGCAATATCTTCGATTGGGCGGTTAAAGTTGCGGAGGACTATGATCCTGATCCTAAAAAACGAAGTTTCACATATAATATCAAGCTCAAACTCGCGAAAAAACTAGTCCTAGATAAGTGGTACGAAGCATTAGGTGGGCATTTGATGACTGTTGCTTCAGGTAGTGCCTCTTTACAGGCGAAATTAGCACGCGTCTTATTAGCGGCAGGTATTCCATTATTCGAGGGCTATGGTATGACCGAAGCCTCTCCGTTGATTTCCGTAAACCATTATCTTAAGGGTACGCGAATAGGAACGGTTGGTCTTGCCGTAAAGTACGTCGAGATAAAATTGGCTGAGGATGGAGAAATCCTCGTTAAAGGTCCGAATGTTATGCAGGGCTATTACAAGAATAATGAAGAAACCAGCAAAACCATTATCGACGGTTGGTTACACACGGGAGATATCGGTACTTGGGAAGAGGGCCAATTCTTAAAGATTATCGACCGTAAGAAAGAGATGTTTAAAATCTCGGGTGGAAAATACGTCATCCCTCAACCTATCGAGAAAAAACTCCTCGAGTCAAACTATATCGAGCAAGCGATGGTGATTGGCGATGGGCAGAAGTTTGCTTCGGCCTATATCGTACCGAACTATGCGCACCTTGTTGACTGGAGTAAATCTGAAGCACCTGAATTACGCGATCTTCCGAAAGACCAATTCTTGAAACAAGACAAGGTCGTTCGTAAGATTAACAAGGAAGTTCAATTGGCGAATCAGCATTTTGGAAATTGGGAACAAATTAAACGTCCCATTATCTTACTCAATGAATTTACGATTGAGGACGGCGAATTAACGCCAACCTTAAAGATGAAGCGAAAGGTAATTCTAGAAAAATACAAGAAGGAATTCGAAGATCTATATCATACCGCCGAGTAGTCCCAACGGTAGATCAACATTAAAAGCCCTAATAATAAATTAGGGCTTTTTTATATCCTTCCAATTATTTCTTATCTTACATCAAGAATCACCAAGATAAATTTCCCGATTTTGTCGAACTATTAATAAGAAATCTTATAAATCATGAAAGAACAATTTGAAACCATTCCGGTCGTTAAGAACGAAGAGCAAAGTAGATTTGAACTAAATGTAGATGGACATATCGCATTTATCGATTACAAAGAGACCAACAGCAACGTTGCTTTGATTCATACTGAATCGCCAGCAGAACTCGCAGGTACGGGTGCAGCAGCTGCGTTAGTTGAAAAAACGTTAGTTTATATCGAGGAAGCTGGTAAGAAAGTATTGCCATATTGCCCATACGTTTACGCATTTATCAAAAAACATCCCGAATGGAAGCGCTTAGTAGCTCCTCATTTTCCGGGCTACGATAAACTCTAGTTTACCTATCTTTGTCGATCCGTCGGAAAGAAAAATAAGAGAAAACAAAACGTATGTCATCAATCGAACAGCTATCTAGAAAATCATTTATAAAAAATGCCGCATTAGGAATTGCAGGCGTAGGAGCCGCTCCCCTAATCGGCGGGTTTACGAGCCCTGAGCAAGTACAGAAGAAAATAAAGGAAATGAAGCTACTAAAAAACGTCAGATTAGAAACTGGTTTCGAATATGATGGCGATGAAGTTATTGCGACAAAAACTGATTTATTCTGTGTAGAGCTAATCGAAGGGAAAATAAAATCGGTTCAAAAAAACAACCCTAATGCGGACGCATTTGACGCCAAAGGCATGCTGATGCTTCCTGCTTTTAAAGATAAGCACATCCACTTGGACAAGACCTTCTATGGCGGACCTTGGAAAATCGTTAAACGTCGTTCTGGTGGATTAAAAGGAATGATTGCATTGGAACAAGAAATTCTTCCAGAATTGTTGAAGACGTCAACCTTTCGTGCTGAAAAACTAATCGAGCTGTTACAATCCAAGGGTACCAACTTTGCCAGAAGCCATGTCAATATTGAACCAACGTCTAAACTGCAGTCTTTAAAGAATCTGCAAGTCGCATTGGAGAATAAGAAAGCAGGTTTTGATGCAGAACTAGTAGCCTTCCCACAACATGGTCTGTATTATACGGACACCGTTCCCCTATTAAAAGAAGCCGCGCAAATGGATATTGACTTTATCGGCGGATTAGATCCTTTTACAATCGATGGATCAATTGAAAAGCCTATTGATTTCACTGTTCAACTGGCTTTAGACCATCAAAAAGGGATTGACATACATTTACATGAAACCGGGCAATCGGGCATCGACACCATTGAGTACCTGGTAAAGAAAGTCTTAGAAAACCCAAGCCTAAAAGGGAAAACTTACCTTAGTCACTGTTTCGCATTATCGGCGATTCCTGCCAACAAACAGGAAGAACTCGCCGAAAAACTTGCCGCAGCAGAAGTTGGAATTGTTTCGACCATTCCTTTCGGCGGACGCGTAATGCCTATTCCTACCTTACTAAAACATGGCGTCCATGTCGCAACGGGAATTGATAGTGTCATCGATCATTGGGGCATATATGGTACTGGCTCTGTCTTAGATAAAGCCAGCTTAATGGCACAACTTTACGGCTTTGGTAATGAATTTATGTTGTCACGAAGCTTACGCTTAGCGACAGATAATTTATCACCACTAGACGATAAAGGAAACCAACAATGGCCAAAGTCCAATGACAAAGCAGACTTTGTATTGGTCGATAGCAGTTGTTCAGCAGAAGCAGTTGCACGAGTTCCCAAAATTGATCACCTCGTACATGCAGGTAAGCTAGTTTACTAATCATATTCAATTGAATAGCATAAAGCTTGTTATTTACGACAAATAAGTCTTAAATAACAAGCTTTTCTTTTATCTTTGATTAAAAGGTTTATAAAAAGAATAAAGTATGTTCTCAAAAGCTACTGAGCATGGAATCAAGGCCATTATCTACATTGCCACCCAGTCCATGGCGGGTAAACGCGTAAAAATTGGCGAAGTGTCTGAACATACGGCAACACCCGAAGCGTTTACTGCAAAAGTATTAGGCGCCCTAACGAAGCATGATGTTTTGCAGTCGATCAAAGGTCCACATGGAGGTTTTCAGATGTCAGAGCGCCAAATTACAGAGGTTAATGTTGCCGATATCATCAAGGCATTGGACGGGGAACAAATTTTTACCGGTTGTGCTTTAGGCTTATCTGATTGTAATCACCTAAACCCCTGCCCTATGCATGAACGTTTTGTTGCTATACGCAGCGATTTAAAGAGCATGATGGAGCGTACCACTATTCATGATTTAGCAACAGGGCTAATGACTGGCGAATCTGTACTCATGCGTACGGAACAGTAACATTTTAAACTTCATCCATAGCAACCCTCATAATTAAGATCAAGGCGATGAAAAAAGATATTCAAACGATAGAAGACATCAAAATGTTGGTCGATACATTCTACGATCGGATACGAGAGAATGAACTGTTGGGCAACATATTCAATCACATCATTCAAGATAGATGGCCCGAGCATTTAGAAAAGATGTACCGCTTTTGGCAGACCGTTCTCTTCGATGAGCACACCTATTTTGGAAGCCCTTTCCCTCCGCATATGCATATGCCCGTTGAGAAGTTACATTTTGACACTTGGATTGCCCTATTTAGTAAAACAGTCGATGAGCTTTTTGAAGGCGAAAAAGCCGAACGCGCGAAATGGCAAGGCGGACGAATGGCTGAAATGTTTCAACATAAGATAGCATACTATCGTCAGCAAGGTGGAAAACCACTCGCCTAGACTAAAACATCCCATCATTTTTTTATGTTTATTCTCCAAAAAGAAGGATGCTTAAAATCCAGATCAAAAGAATCTATGACGCATACGCTGAGAGCGATGGCTATCGCATCTTAGTCGATCGCCTATGGCCGCGCGGTATCGCTAAAGACAAGGCAAAAATTGATGAATGGAATAAAACGCTCCCCCCTTCCACAGAATTGCGTAAAGCATTTAACCATCAAGCTGAATTATTTGAGCAATTTAAAGAAGACTATGTCAAAGAATTGGCAAGACATATAGATGAGATCATGCGTGTTGCAAAGATCGCAGAGACACGAACTGTAACTCTCTTATATGGCGCCAAAGATCCCCAAATTAATCACGCTATCGTATTGAGAGAGTTTATCCGATCGAAAACTTAAGCAATTAATCTGAAACCAATTATCCTACTTACGAACCCAAGTATTGAAAAACGCTAGAACTTTCTCTTGGTCGTAACTCTTATCTTTCTCTAAATTCCCACTTTCTCGAACGTTTAGTACCTTTCCATTTGGATCCAAGACGATAAAGAATGGAAACCCTAAGGCAGGACCTTTAGGTGCATATTTTTCAAAGAATGCTTTATTTTCATTCTCTTTTGAATAGTTCGCGTGATAATACAAGAAATTATCATTTACAACTTTCGCCACTGCTTCATTTTCATGAATATATTGGTTAAACTTTAGGCACCAAAAACACCAATTGCCGCCCGCTTGAACGATAATGTTTTTATTCTCCTTTTGCGCTTGCGTAATCAACTTATCTAAGTCAGCCTGAGGATCCGCTTCGGGATGATAAGGCTTCGCTATCGGTGCCGTTTCCTTTGGTTTCTCCGTCTGCGCATAAGCATTCACGGAAATTAATCCTAAGCCCAAGATTATGGCGCTGTAAAACAATGGTAAAATCTTCCCTTTCATTCCAATTCAATTTTAAATGATAAGCCTAAATTAGCGATTCTTACGTACTTTTATGCCAATTTAATGTCAAGCTTTCTCTGCATATGAACTACGCTCATTGGCTAATCTACCACTCTTACTACCGTTGGATTGTCATTTTCGCACTGCTTGTACAGTTTATTTGGGTTTATATCCATAAACGTAACAATCATATTTTTGTACAGCGGCATCAACAAGTACTTGTATTTTTCTGTCTGATCTATAATATTCAGCTCTTGCTCGGCTGGATGCTCTATCTCAGTAGTCCGCTAAGTATGTCCTTTTGGGCCGATCTGCCGGCGAGCTTGAAGAATAGACAAGTCCGATTCTTTGGACTCGAACATATGAGTATGATGACGGTAGGTATTATCTGGATGAATGTATTGACGCTATTGGTTCGTAAGAAAATCGGTACGCCAGCATTCACTTATCTTTGGAAACGTTATCTCTGGATATACTTAATCATACTAACGTCCGTTCCTTGGTCCTTTTCGCCGCTCACCAGCCGACCTAATTTTCGGTAACAGCTTTTGAGCTGAGGCCTAGCTGAACCCTAACTTAAGCCTACCTTAACCCTTGATTACAGCTTAAAGCCGCTTCATCTTCGAATCAAATAGCCTTGATCAAAATGTAAGTTTCCATTCGATATAAAACACAGATGCCCGCATTGCGGGCATCATGTTAAGTATCTTCCCCCCAATTTCTGAGGTTAAGATAGAGGAAGTGTATCGATTACGATACTGTGAAGATTCTTCAAGTTATATGTCTCTATAAAACGTAATAATTTAATTTAAATTATCTCCATCCGCCGCCTAAAGCGCGATAAAGATCTACATAGGACTCTAAGTGCTCCTGGCGAAGCTCTACTAGGGCTAAATCAGAATTCAACGCATTCCCTTGTGCCGTGATAACTTCTAAATAGGTTGCATAGCCACTACGGAATAACAAATTTGCATTTCTCACGGCTTTTGATGAATTTTCAACACGAAGTCTCGCTAAATCCAACTGTTCACGTAATTTATCAACGGTAATTACAGCGTCCGAAACTTCGGAAACAGCTTCCACCACGGATTGTTGAAGCGCTAGCTCTGCCTTCTCGCGTTCGATTTTTGCGATCTCCCATTTGGTCTTTAGGGTTTTGCTTTTGAAAATTGGCGCTGTTAATTCACCAGTGATACCTCCTAATAATGCTCCTGGAATTGAGAACCAATTTTTCGGAAGCATAGCATTTACCCCCAAGCTCCCTCCTAGTGTCAGTGCAGGATAACGCATCGCCTGCTGAATATTAGCGTTGGCATTGGCTGCAATCAATTCGAACTCCGCCGATCGGATATCGGGGCGATTACGGATAATCTCTAAAGGAGATCCTAATGAAATATCTTTATTTTCAGCGAACAAATGCTCGAAGCTTGTTCCTCGCTTGATGGATTCAGGCATTTGTCCGGTAAGGACGCGTAATGCATTTTCCTGAATAATAATTTCGCGCTCCAGTTCTGGAACCAAGGAAGCCGCAATCAATCGCTGTGATTCGGTCTGTTGAATTGCAAGCGAAGTGATTTCGCCCGCTTCATATTGCAGCTTTATCATTTGAAGGGTACTATCGTTTAATTGCACATTGCGCTTGGCCACTTCAATCTTCGCGTCAAGCATGAGCAAATTAAAATAGCCCTTTGCGACATTACTTACGATCTGTGTTTGAATCGCATTCTTCGCTTCACGGGTATTTAAATACTCTGCCAACAATTGATCTTTGGAGTTTGCGATCTTCCCCCATATATCGATCTCCCAGTTAAAGCCTAATTCAGTTCCGTACTGGGATAAATATGTAAACATATTCTCCGGTGCTTTCGTTCCATGACGCTCATACCAGCGCGAAGATGGCGAAGAACCAAATTCTTTGGAGCGCCATTGCTTATTGGCTCCAGCGATAACCATATCGACTTGGGGCAAATAGTCTAATTTATTGCGACGAAGTTCCTTATTTGCAATTTCAATATTCAGCAATGCTGTCTTCATATCGAAGTTATTGTTCAATGCCGAATCGATTAAATCCTTCAAGGTAGGATCATGAAAAAACTGCTTCCAAGTCGTCTTGCTAATGCTCGTCGTATCGCCAAAATAAGCAAGTGTATCTCCTCTATAATTTTCTGGTAAATTGAGCTCCGGTTGTGTATACTTCTGCCCTATTTTACAACTTTGTATAAACAATATGGCAAGACACAATCCGACAATACTCAGTCTTGTTATACATTTCTTCTTCATTATTCTTCCTCTGTTTTAATTTTACTTCTAACCAGTTCATCCATGCTTTTGAACACCACGAATAACACAGGTATGATAAAAATCCCGAATGTAACCCCAAACAACATCCCCCCAGCAGCACTAAAACTAATCGAATGGTTTCCTATCGCTGAAGGTCCGACAGACCACATTAATGGAACCAAACCAGCAACGAACGCTAGCGAGGTCATTAAGATCGGGCGTAAACGTAATTTCGCACCACTGATCGCTGCATCGACAATGCTCATTCCTTTTTGCCGTTCTTGAACAGCAAACTCCACAATAAGGATGGCATTTTTCGCCAATAAACCAATCAACATAATTAAACCGACCTGCACGTAAATATTATTCTGTAGGCCTACTAAAGCAATCGTTCCATATACGCCAATTAGTCCCACTGGTACAGAAAGCAAAACCGCCCATGGCAATATATAACTCTCATATTGAGCCGCCAATAAGAAATAGACGAATAGGATACTTAGCGCGAAGATTAGAATCGTCTGTGATCCAGATTGACTTTCTTCATAACTCATACCTGTCCATTCATAGCCAAAGTTTCCGGGCAGCTTTTCCTCAGCGTGACGCTGAATCGCTTCCATTGCATCTCCAGTACTATAGCCTGGTGCTGGTTCTGCATTGACCGTAATGGCGTTATACAAGTTATAGCGCGTGATGGTTTCGGGTCCTACGATTTTTTCCAATGTCAAAATCGTACTAATCGGCACCATTTTTCCTTGGTCATTTCTGACAAAAATTGAGTTGAAAGATTCTGGATCTTTACGGAAATCAAAATCTGATTGCACATAAACCCGATACTGGCGGCCAAATCGGCTAAAGTCAGACGCTTGCACCCGCGCAAAGTAAGAACGTATTGTTGACATCAAACTATTGATACTCACACCCAGTGCTTTCGCTTTAACCACATCGATATTAACTTCGTATTGTGGGAAGTTAGATTTGAATGAGGTATATGCACTACCTACTTCTGGTAGCTCATTTAATTCATTGATAAATGTATCTGCAACAACATTAAAGTCGCGAATATCTCCTCCTAATCGATCTTGAAGGACCAACTCTATCCCGGCAAAGTCTCCAAACCCCTGTACCGTTGGACGTGGGAATACTGTAAATTTAGCTTCATGTAATTGCGCCAGATCTTGACGAATGGTGTCCATGAAGGCGACAATATTTTTTATTTTCTTACGATCGGCATGCGGTACCAGATTGATATATCCGGCAGCAAAGGCAGGACTTGAACTCGCGTCGAGCGCATTGTACCCAGAAACGGTAGTCATCCCTGCGATATCTTCATGCTTCTTCAAAATACTATCAGCTTTTTTTAACACTTCCGTTGTACGCGCTAATGAAGCGCCAGGAGGCATGGCTAAGTTGTAGGTAATAAATCCGTCATCTTCCGTAGGAATAAAGGCTTTAGGGGACTTATACATAGCAAATACACCAATCGCGGTAATCAAAGCTAATCCTGCCCAAGCGACATTCTTCTTTTTGATCAGGTATTTCACCCCGACAATATACTTGTTGGTAAAATTATCAAAGGCCGTATTGAACGCTTTAAAGAATCGACCTTTATACTTTTCAAATTTATTCTTATCCTTTTCTTCTTCCAATTCATCATGTGCAGGTTTCAGTAATAAGGCACATAACGCAGGACTTAAGGTTAAGGCATTCAATGCAGAAATTAGAATCGCTGTTGCTAAGGTATAGGCAAACTGTCTATAGAATATCCCTGCGGGCCCCTCCATAAAACCAACGGGTAAGAATACCGCTGCCATCACCATGGTTATGGAGAGAATTGCAGAGGTAATTTCCGACATGGTCGACAAGGTTGCCGCTTTCGCTTTTAAGCCCGTATGATGCATTTTTTGATGTATGGCCTCGACGACGACAATAGCATCATCGACCACAATACCAATGGCGAGTACTAAGGCGAACATCGTTAACACATTCAGTGAGAAGCCGAATAGCTGCAAAAAGAAGAATGTACCAACTAAAGAAACCGGAATTGCGATCGCTGGAATCAGCGTTGAACGGAAGTCCTGCAAGAAAATAAAAACAATAATAAATACGAGGATAAATGCCTCGAATAAGGTATGTTTTACTTGCGATATGGACTCATCTATTTGATCACGAACGGAATAGGTAATTTCATAGTGAATCCCTTTCGGAAAGGTCTTCGCCTGCTCCTCCAATACTTTACGCACTTCTACATCAATATCGTGCGCATTGGAACCACTTGTTTGCGTTAAATTCAGCGTTAAGCCTGGGTGACCATCCACCTTATTATCAGAACTTAAATTCGTTGCTCCGAATTCTACACGTGCGACGTCTTTCAGATAAAGTACAGATCCATCCTTATTCGTTTTTATGACAACATTTTGAAATTGCTCAGGTTCGGTAAAACGTCCTTTATGTTTGATAACGGTTTCAAAAGCTTCTTCCGAAGTTTCCCCGAATTTACCCGGCGCTATTTCGAAGTTTTGATCCTTAATTGCATCTGTTACATCTTTTGGAACGAGATTATATAAGGCTAATTTCTCAGGATTTAACCACAATCGCATGGCATAATCACGCGCACCCAGACGGGATACCTGTGCGACCCCATCAACACGCAGTAAAGGGCGCATGAGGTTAATCTGTGCGTAGGCTTGTAAGAATGTTTCGTCGTAGATACTATCCTGATGATCGGAGAAGAGGTTAATGGTCATGATGACCCCACTTTGTCTCGGCATGGTGGTAATCCCAGCCTCGTTAACTTCCGCCGGAATGGAACTTATAGCCTTGGAAATCCGGGTCTGTACATTGACTGAAGCAATATCTGGATTTGTTCCTGTTTTAAAATATACGGTAACCGTTCCGGAGCCGGAGTTGGACGCAGTTGAACGGATATAGGTCATATCCTCAACGCCATTGATCGCCTCTTCGATCGGCAAGAGCACACTTTTTGCAACGGTCTCTGCCGTCGCTCCCGGATAACTTAGCGACACGACAACCGAAGGAGGTGCAATCTCGGGGAAACGAGTTACGGGCAGTAACTTCATACCGACCAGTCCGAGAATAACTAATATGATAGATACAACCGTGGCAAGGACGGGTCGATTTACGAATGTCTTAAGCATATAAAATATTTAGATAGATTGACTAGGCCACCTCCCTGGCGGGAGGCAGCATTAGCTTAAATTCTTGAGAATTTCTATTTGTTCTGTTCAATGGGGATGACTGGCGAGCCATCTGTCAGTTTATCAAAACCACTTAACAGTACGCGATCACCTTCTTGTAATCCTTCTGAAACAATATAGTTTGCTTTACTCTTACCGGAAATTTTGATGTTACGGCGTTGAGCAGTATTGTTTTTATCGAGCACAAAGACGAAAGTCTTATCTTGTAATTCGCTCGTAGCCACTTGCGGGATCTGGATAACTTGATCTTTAACTTCGGAGATTTTTAGTGTACCAGTACTACCCGAACGCAAAATATTATCGGAATTCACAAAGGATGCGCGCAAGGATATAGCACCAGTAGTACGATCCACTTGACCATTCACCGCGTCCACCGTACCTTTAAATTTATAATCTTCACCATCCGCAAGAACTAGAGTCACGTCTGGGAAGGTTAATTTTTTCTGCTTATCGTATTTTCTTCCTTCAATGCTATCTTTTTTGGCTTGCGCCTTCGAGAAATATAAAAAGTCTGACTCGTTCATCGCGAAATAAACATAGACTTCTTGCACGTCAGACAAATAGGTTAAAGGTTCCTTGTCGCCTTTGGAAACAAGGTTACCAACACGTTTTGGGATACGACCAATATAGCCGCTTACCGGTGCCGTAACTACGGTAAAATCTTTCGACAATTGCGCCGATCGAACTTCCGCATTTGCTTGATCTAAGGTCGCTTTGGCCACCTGATAATCGGCTTGGGCAGAAGATAAGCGAACTTCTGAAATAACTTCATTTTCTACTAGGGGTTTCAAACGATCAACCTCTAATTGTGCGTTTTTTAATTTTGCGCGTGCAACCTGCTGATTGGCTACTGAATTATTTAGGTCTTCCTGATAAAATGAAGGATCGATCTTAAATAATTTCTGACCTTTCTGTACAAAGGCACCCTCATCTACATAGATTTCTTGCAATAGGCCTTCGACTTGCGGGCGTACATCTACATTCACTTTACCCTCGATCGTGCCTAGATAATCTTTAATCGTTACTGCGTTGTCACGCGTAACCGTGTAAACTGGTAGTGCTAATGCTTTGTTGCTTTCTTTCTCTTTTGATTTGCTCTCTGAACAGCTAGATAAAATACTGATGGAGCCGAACAATACGAATGTTGCTTTTAAAAATGATAAATTGAGTTTCTTCACAGTAATTATATGTTTTTATTCTTCCTTCGTAATATTTTTATTACACTTCCTCTTATTAACGTACTATTTAACAATTATTGTACCGTTTAACATTTGTTAACATTTTATTTTATAGTTAATTATAAACTACGAATGGATTCGATCGATGTTAAAACACTGGGTTTCAATACATCCACGAGTAAGTACATTTTATATGATAAAAAGTTCTAAAGACGATGTTTTTTATTCAGAAAATGCTTTCGTTGGATTAGAAATGAAGAATTTATTGCCTGATTGATTGGGTATCTAGACAATTCATAAACATAAAGTCGGTTCGGTGGGCTATTCTAAGTACATACCTTGGCGTACCAATAGCCCTCTGTATTTATTGAATACAGAAGATTTCGAAACGAAGCCTAGGTATTGATCATTTGTATTAACCACAGGAAGTATCCATACATCATCGCGATTCATTTTGGTCATGACGACTTCCATATTCTCGGTCTCCAAAATGATATCGTTTGGCTTTTGGGCGAGCACTGCAAAGTTCTTATCCTTCCCCTCCTGCTCGTCAAGTAAAATGGAGAATAAGCGTTCACTATAGATAATACCCAATAATTTACCCTCATCATCGACGATTGGAAAGATATTTCTTTTCGAATGGATAATATCGGATTGTCGATCTATCGGTCTTTCATCCGGCTTTAATATCACGAAGTTGGTTTCCATAACGTAGCGCAGCTTCATCATGCTTAACACCGTTCGATCCTTATCTTCATAAGAAAGTAAGTCTCCAGACTCTGCCAATACTTTTGTATAAATCGAATGCTTCATCACCGCTCGATTGATAAAATACGATATGGAGGCCACCAGCATTAATGGTACCATCAAGGTATATCCACCGGTAATTTCGGCGATTAAGAATATCCCCGTCAATGGTGCATGCATTACGCCGGCTAAGGCGCCAGCCATCCCTGCCATTACGAAGTTGGGCACATTTAATTGAACAATCCCCAATTGGTTCATACCAAATGCAAAGGCAAATCCGATAAGTCCGCCCATAACAAGACTAGGTCCAAAGACACCGCCGTTTCCTCCCCCATTGATCGTAAATAGGGAGGCAATAGATTTGGCAAACAGTGTCAAGACCGTGTAGCATAGGACGATCCACCCAATATCTTTATAATCGGAGAACAAGCTATTCTTGACAATCGCATCAAATCGGCCGTCCAGAATTTGTTGAATGGTTAAATATCCTTCGCCATAGAGTGCCGGAAATATAAAAATCAATACACCAAGCGATATACCGCTTATCCAAACCTTATTATAAGGGTTTTTAATTGCTCCAAACCAATCCTTAACCCATTGGGATATCTTGGAGAAATAAATGGTGTATATCCCCACTAAAACGGCTAAGAGCAGGTAGAAAAATAAGGCTTCAACTTCCCATCCCGTCGTGGTCGTATGGAACAAAGGTTCGCTATAGAGGAGTTTTGAAATTACAGAAGCTAATGCTGCTGATATTAATAGAGGGATAAACGCCGGTATGGAGAACTCAGGTAGTAAAATCTCAATGGCGAAAATCATCCCAGCGACGGGACTGTTAAATGCCCCTGAGATGCCGGCTGCAGCACCACAAGCCAATAACATGGTAATCTCTTTATAACTCAATCCGAAGAATCGCCCGATATTGGAACCGATCGCTGATCCGGAATAGGCAATCGGGGCTTCAAGGCCGGAAGAGCCTCCGAATCCGACGGTAAGTGCACTCGTTACAATTTGTGAATAGATGTTATGGAAATCGATACGGCTTGATTTTCGAGAGATGGAATATATAATTGGTGTAATCCCATGTTCGAGTTTCTTCCCACGAAGAAACTTACGAACAAATAATACACTCAAGAATATACCGATGAGTGGGAATATGAGGTAAAGGGAATATTTATAATGCCAGTCAACATCGTCTTGTAATGCGGAGGCGATGAAATGAGTCATTCCTTTCAATAGTGCTGCAGCTAATCCACCGACAATACCAACAACAAAGGCTAAGATTACCAAGAAGTTCCGATTAGAGATCTTCTTCATCCGCCATTTATTAATATACTCCAGTTTTTTTAGCAAGCGCTCTCTCATATTATATGCAAATATAGGAACACTTTGTTAGTTACCTAAATGGATTCATGGCTCCCGAAAACATTTTGTATTTTTGGGATGAAACAAATTCAATGATTATGATGAATATTTTAAAGGCGGGCGTTTTAATGTCCGCGCTTGCACTGGGTACATTCAACTTCTCGGCAACGATTCCTGATGAAGGAATGTTTCCCTTGAGTGAACTGAGCCGTGCAGGATTAAAAAAAGCAGGATTAAAAATTAGTGAAAAGGACATCTACAATCCGGGTCAAATAGGTTTGGTTGATGCCCTTGTCCAAGTTAGTGGATGTACAGGTTCATTTGTTTCTAGAACCGGATTAATCATCACCAACCATCACTGTGCTTTCTCCGCTGTTCAATTAGCTTCCACGCCGGAGCACAATTATTTACAGAATGGATTTGTCGCCAACTCGCATGAACAAGAGATACAGGCAAAAGGCTTAACAATTCGTATTACAGACTCTTACGAAGATGTATCAAAAGAAGTACTCGAAGCAGTTGCTCAAGTAAGCGATCCGATTCAACGGATTGATATTATAAACAAAAAGCGTATTGAATTAGCGAAAGCTGCCGAGTCCGCCGATCCAACAATAAAGGCCGAAGTTTCGGAAATGTTTATTGGAAAGAGCTATGTGCTTTTCAAATATAAAACAATTGAAGATGTTCGTCTAGTTTATATTCCACGCCAAGATATAGGAGAATTTGGGGGTGAGACGGATAACTGGGTTTGGCCTCGTCACACGGGAGATTTCTCTTTTTTACGTGCCTATGTGGGTCCCGATGGAAAGTCAGCAAAATACGCAAAGGAAAACGTGCCTTATACGCCTAAAAAACATTTGAAAATTAACCCTAAAGGCGTTAATGAGAACGACTTTGTCTTTATTTTAGGCTATCCTGGAAGAACATTTCGTCATCGCCCTGCTCAGTACATTGAATACCAGCAGAAATTCTTATTACCGTATACCTCAGAGTTATATGATTTCCAAAATCAACAAATGCTTCTCGCAGGGAAAGACGATAAATCCACTGAATTAGCATTAGCCACACGTATCAAACGTAATGCGAACGTGATGAAAAACTATCGTGGAAAATTAAAAGGTCTCCGTAATATTGATCTCATCAACAGCAAAGAAGTTGAAGACAAAGCTTTGGCAGATTTCATTCAAAGTAAACCTGAATTGAAGCAAAAGTATGGCAGCTTAATGGACGATATTGAGAAGCACTATGCGGTTGTATTTGGAGATGCAGAGAAAGAACTATGGTACAATAACATTTATTCAGGAATTCGCTTACTTCAAGTTTCGAGTTTGGTAAACTCATTCAAAGAAGCTTTGGGGAAAGAACTTTCTACTGTAAAACGAGAGCAGCTTTTTAAGATTAACATCGATCAATTCAAGAAACAATTACTTCCGCTCTACGAGGGTTATAACCTGTCAGTCGATAAAACGATCGGTGGACATATGTTCGAGCAAGCGTACCAACTTCAGGGCCAAAACAGAATTACCGCAGTTGCGAGCAAACAGTTCAAATCACAACAAGATGCTTCAAATTATATACAAGCGGCGATTGATAAATCAGCGATGAATAACGTCGATAAATTTGTCAACGATGTATTGAAAAATGCGAGCACATTGATGGCTTACAATGACGAATTGTTAACCTTTCAAGATGAACTTTACAAGGAAACAGAGCCATTCCGTGAGGAGCAAAAACGTCGTGAAGGTAATCTAAATAAACTCATGGCAGACTATGTTGCCGTTAAAGAGCAATTCCAATCGAAGAACTTTATTCCTGATGCCAACTCTACGCTTCGCTTAACCTTTGGAAATATCAAAGGATATAGTCCAGTGGATGCGACTTATATGGAACCCTTTACAACGGTTCGCGGATTAATTGAAAAAGGCAATTCAGGCGCTCCGGAATTCGCGTATCCACAGGCTATAAAACAAAATTGGCTAGATAAAAACTTCGGCAATTACTTCAAAAAGGAAATTAATGATGTTCCTGTAAACATATTATACAATATGGATACCACAGGTGGTAACTCAGGTTCTCCAATTATGAATGCGCATGGTGAGTTAATTGGTGTCAATTTTGACCGCGCTTATGATGCAACGATCAATGACTTCGCTTGGAACGAAAGCTATAGCCGCTCCATCGGCGTAGATATTCGCTATGTCTTGTGGATCGCCGATAAAGTCGATAATGCACAGTTTATTTTGAAAGAACTTGGGATTTAGAAGGGAGTATTTAGTAGTGAGTATTTAGTAGTTAGTATTTAGATTTAAAACGGCTCTTTAGATTTTGCTTCGATACATACTTAAAAAGACCTATGACGTTTAATTGTCATAGGTTTTTTCTCTTATTACAAGATACTGAAACGCTAATAGTCGTCTACTTCTTTGTTTTACTAAGTTCTAATATATTGCGACTATACGTCTACCTACTAATTACTAAATACTTTCTACTAACAACTATTTGGCAATTTTTTTAGAAAAAGGCAGATACATCGGTAGTGCTGCAGAGCCGTACCAATTATAAATTTTAAAGTTAAGCAAGTTATTTTTTATAGCGGGGTCTGTTTTTAGCAAGGTTTCTAATTCGGCTTGGCTTGCTACATTTTGAAAGATAAAAAGACCGCGGAAACTATCATCATTTTTGCCGAAAGGACCAGCAACAATTAGTTTATCTTCTTCAACTAATCGGTTGATATTGGTCATATGACCTTGAAAGCTTGTATTGATAAACTCTTTATCCTTCGTCTGATTTGTCCCCGTCGTTAGAACGACAAAGAAAAATGATTTCATTCCTCGTTCATCAGCACCTAATTTCTGAGCTAGAGCTTCATCATAATTACTATTTTCGGGAATATGTGACGGATTCGGATTTGGGTTACTTTGGCGAATCATTTTATAACTGATTTCTTTTTCTCCCGCTCCAATGATAACGCGGATGCTGTCGGCACTTATTTTTTGGTAAAGGATTTTCTTTGGGAAATCATGTTCTGGATTAAGGAATAGCATGTAGTTTTCTCCAACAGATCCTTCAAATGCAATGGTTTTCCCTTGATTCTGACCAATTACATTTGCCTCAAGTTTCAGTTTCTGCTCATCGACTTTCAGATCTAGGTATTCCATTATCGTCATTCCCGTCTTGTCCGAAAGAGAATATGAGAAACCTTTTAAATGAGATTCATTCAATATATCCCATCGCTCGAACTGACTCTTTCCTTCGACTTTCCAAGTTCCTGAGAAGAATGAAGAAAGCTTTTCTTGCGCCTGCGTTACTTGCAAAGCAAGAAGTGTAATGAAGCTGATTGCGTATTTCATCATATAAAAATCTAGAGCAAACATAAATAAAAGCCTCAATAACTTAAAAGCACTTTTTCCTGTCTGCCCTAGAAACTACAATTAAACTAAGCTTGTTTCCACATCTGCGTATTCGTGGATATATTTTTCAACCATATCAACCATTTTCGCACTGCCGATAATTAAGGGTGTTCGTTGGTGTAATTCTTTCGGATTGATATCAAGGATTGGCATGCGCCCTGTCGTTGCTTTTCCACCCGCTTGTTCGGCGATAAATGCTAAGGGATTGCACTCATACATCAAGCGGAGCTTACCTTTAGGGTATTGTACGGTTGCAGGATATAGAAAAATCCCTCCTTGAATCATATTCCTATGGAAATCGGCTACTAATGAGCCAATGTAACGCGACGAAAAGGGTCTTTTGGTCGTTGGATCGATTTCTTTACAGTATTGTAAATAATGCTTAATTGCGGAAGAGAACTGGTTATAATTACTCTCATTGACCGAGTACACATGTCCGTCCTTCGGTATCGACAAGGCGGGATGCGACAGGCAGAATTCCCCGATTGAAGGATCGAGGGTAAAACCGTCCACTCCTCTTCCCGTCGTATACACCAAGACGGTTGAAGAACCATAGATAACATATCCCGCTGCAACTTGTTGACGCCCCGATTGTTCAAAGTCCTCCTTATCGAGTTCTCCTTCTACGGTTTTACGTTTATAAATCGAAAAGATTGTCCCGACAGATACGTTTGAATCAATGTTTGAAGAGCCATCCAATGGATCGAAATAAACCATGTATTTTCCGAGACGGTAATGCTTTCCTTTGGTCAGATCGATACCTTCTTCATGCTCTTCGGAAGCGAGGTAACAACATTCGCCACCACGTTTTAGGGCATCCATAAAATGGTTATCAGCAAAAACATCGAGCTTTTGTTGTTCCTCACCCTGGACATTGCAATTACCATGTTTCCCTAGAATGTCGGCTAATCCCGCCTTGTTGACTTCTCGATGAACAATCTTTGCAGCAAGAGAGATGGCCTGCAATAAGCGCGTAAATTCACCTTTTGCAGTCGGAAATTGAGCTTGTTGCTCAATGATAAATTGTTCTAATGTTTGTATACTCATTATTCTATCCGCTTTGAGCGATTAAGCTTCTAATTTGACATACTGTGCATAATTTTCTTCGAACATGCCGTTTAGCTTTTCAGCCATTTCGACATAGCCTTCTTGGTTCGCCCACACTCGTTTTGGATTCAAGAGCTCTGCTGGAACGCCCGGACACTCTCTAGGCATTTGAAGATTAAAGGTCGGATGTAATTCGTAGCCTGCTTCGCCGATTACGTTGTCCATGGCACTGCGAATCAGCTGACGTGTATAAGCCAACTGGATTCTACGCCCGACACCATATGGCCCTGCGACCCAGCCTGTGTTCACTAACCAAACTTGAATATCTTGATGGTTCTCCAATCGTTGTTTTAACATTTCAGCATAACGCATGGGGTGTAAAGGAAGAAATGCTGCACCAAAGCAGGCCGAGAATGTTGCTGTTGGCGTCTTTACGCCCATCTCTGTTCCAGCAACCTTCGCTGTATAACCATTGATAAAATAGAACATAGCCTGTTCTGCCGTCAACTTCGATATCGGAGGTAACACTCCAAAAGCATCCGCGCTTAAGAAAAAGATATGTTTCGGCGCATTGCAGCAATTCTTATTGCTAATATTCTCTATGAAGTCCAGTGGATAGGAAACCCTTAAATTCTCTGTAATGCTGATATCATTGTAATCGATCTCTCGTGTTCCAGGTTTAAATTTGGCGTTTTCAATTAATGCTCCAAACTTAACGGCATTAAAGATTTGTGGTTCATGTTGTTTTGTTAATCCAATGCCTTTTGCATAACAGCCACCTTCGAAGTTAAAAATTTCATTTTCTGCCCAGCCATGTTCATCGTCGCCAATAAGATAACGCCCTTCGTCGGAAGAAAGCGTAGTTTTACCGGTACCTGAAAGACCAAAGAACAAGGCAGTATCATTGTTTTTGCCGACGTTCGCGGAGCAATGCATAGTCAATACGTTGTGCTTTAATGGCAAAAGATAATTCAAAGCACTGAATACACCTTTCTTAATTTCACCCGTATAGGCGGTACCAATAATCAATATAACTTGACGGGTTAAGTCGATTGCGACACAGTGTGCCGTTGGCAAGTCGAGCTCCTCATAATCTGCAATCTGTAATTCCGATGCCACCAATACTGTCCAATCAATGCGCGCTTGCTTTTCAATATCAGTCTCAATAAACATATTTTCAACGAAATGGCTTTGAATCGGCGTTTCGCAAACCACGAGTACTTGTTGTGCATAAGCTTTATGATTGCAGGCTTGTACAGAACGAATGTAAAGTGGTATTTCAGAAAGATAATTTGAAACACGGTTTTGGAGCTCATCAAATAAGGCGACAGTCATCCCTTTATTTACTTTCCCCCAGTTCACTTGGTCTAAAGTAAATTCGTCTTTAACGATAAAACGGGACTCTGGTGAGCGCCCCGTAAATTTCCCTGTAGCGAAACTTAATGCACCACTATCGGTAAGAGATCCTTGATTTTGTTTGACAGCATGCTCAACAAGCTCTGGTACTGGCAGTTGAACATAGATCGGCTCTTTGGGTCGAACGCCTAGAGCTTCTAATTGAATACTGATTACGTTTGTCATTATATAGGCTTTATTTTGCGACAAATCTAGATATATTTTTAGCAAGAAAAAAAGAAAATTTAGCATATTGTAGGAAATACACAATTACAATATACTGTATATCAACATTTTAAAATTTAAAAAAATATCATCTATTTTTAGCTAAAAAATAGAGTTATCCTTTAGCAGGTTCGGGATTTTTGATTTCGAACAATATAGGTCTATACAAACGGATAAAATACGTGTAGCTAAGCTCTTACAATGTTGTTTTCATGTTATAACATGTAATTTTTGATAAGAATTATCATAAATACGTCAAATCGATAAAAACGCTCTTTCATATTCGAATAATAAAGCTGTTATTTGCATAACTTTTTGAACAAACTAATACAAAAGTCAGAAAGTAAGAACTATGAAATCATCGATACAAGGTTTTTTGTTTTTTATTATTACACTCCTCAGTATATCCACTGCGTGGGCGCAGGAAACTATTACTGTCAAGGGTAGAGTTATGAATGCAGAGACCTACGAAGCGATCCCCTATGCCTCTATCAGCATCATGGGCACAACGAAAGAATCTGGCACTTCGTCGACAGCGAATGGAACATTTACGTTGTCTTTGCCGAGTAAACTCAGTAAATTACGTATTAGTTCTGTAGGGTTCGACAGCGAAGAGTTTGTTATTACAGCGGATAATGCTGGTAATGCTAAGATTTTTCTTTTTCCATCAAATAAAATCGAAGCGGTTGTTATTAAACGACCGCGCCGTGGGAAATACTCTAATAAAAATAATCCAGCAGTTGAATTAATCCGCCAAGTTGTAGCGCATCGGGACCAGAACCGTTTAACCGGGCAAACCTATGCGGAGTTCAATCAGTATGAGAAAATTAGCTTAGGCCTGAGTAATCTCGACAACAAATTCAAGAATAAAAAAGTCTTTAAGAAATATCAGTTTTTATTTCAAGACGACGATACAACGAGTGCAAATGGAAATTATGTTCTTCCGGCTTATATGGAAGAAAAATTCTCCAAAGTCTATTATAGAAAAGATCCGAATGCCAAAAAACAATATGTGATGGCAGAGAAGAAAGCGGAGTTTGACCCTAAGTTTGTTGATAACGATGGTTTGAGTAAATATTTCAATAGACTTTATGATGAAGTTGAAATCTATGATAATAATATCGAGATATTAACAAATCAATTTTTAAGTCCTATTGCGAATAGCGCGCCTACTTTTTACCGCTTCTATATTACAGATACGATTAAGACTGCACAGCCTAATTTAGTGGAGCTTAGTTTCTTCCCTCGCAATAAAAATGATTTATTATTTACTGGAAAGCTATATATCACGTTAGATGGGAATTATGCCGTTCAGCGTGCTGCAATGACAGTGGCTGATGATATTAACTTAAATTTTGTACGTGATTTAGACATCGAGTTAGCTTTTAACAAAGACCATAACAATAAGTTTTATCTAAGTAAATCGAGTTTAGGAATTGATTTCGCGATTACAGGCAAAGGGAAAGGTATCAAAGGTAAACGTGTTGTCCTTATTAATGATTATCAACAAGGCTTAAAGCGCTCGGATAGCACCTACCTAGTGCCTGACGTTTATTTTGTTAAGAAAGAAGAAGAGATCACTAATGAACCCGAAAGTTATTGGGCGTCCATACGCCCTGAGCCTTTGAGTAAATCGGAAAACTTGATCTATAATAATATTGATAGTTTGCAACAAATGCCATCCTTCCGTACGTTTATGGACATTAGCGCCCTAGTTTTATCGGGATATAAGCAAGCTGGCCCGGTGGAAATTGGTCCTGTAAATACGTTCTATTCTTACAATCCGGTAGAGGGTTTCAGGTTGCGTGTTGGAGGTCGTACAACTGATCGATTGAGTAAACGCTTTTATCTAGAAGGCTATACGGCGTATGGTTTCGATGATCAAAAATGGAAGTATTTTATGGCTGGAACCTATTCGTTAAACAATAAGTCGATCTATAATTTCCCACAACACTATATTCGCGTATCAGCATCGTATGATACTAAAATTCCAGGTCAGAAGTTAGAGTTTATTCAAGAAGATAACGTTTTGTTATCGTTTAAACGCGGAGAGAATCAGAGCTACCTTTACAATGAAGAATATCGCGTAGATTATAAGGTTGAGTTTAACAATAACTTCTCCGTAAATGCAGGTCTTGGTCGTTGGAAACAAACGCCGGCAGGGGTGTTGTCTTATCGACTCCCACAGGCAGATGGTGGTTTTGAGAATTTGGCAAACCTTCAGTCGACCGAATTTAATGTTGGACTTCGATACGCGCCAAAAGAGGAATATTATCAAGGTAAATTATACCGTACCCCTCTTTTCAATAAATACCCAATCTTTACAATGAATTATACGGCGGGTATCAAAGGTTTGCTGGGTGGAGACTACAGCTACCATTCCTTATCAGCGAATATCTTCAAACGCTTCTACTTATCGCAACTTGGATATGCAGATGTGACGCTTGATGGGGCCTATACCTTCGGTAGCAACATCCCTTATCCATTATTGAACATTCATCGCGCAAATCAAACTTACGCATATCAATTGCAGTCATATAATTTGATGAACTTTATGGAGTTTGTCTCGGATCACCATGCAGGAATCAATGTGCAATACTACATGAACGGTTTTATCTTCAATAAGATCCCCTTATTGAAAAAACTAAAGCTTCGCGAAGTATTTAGTTTCAAGGGTGTCTATGGTGGATTGAGAGATGCTAATAATCCTTATCTGAACAATTCGGTATTTGCATGGCAAACGAATGGCAAAGGTGAACAATCAAGTTTTACTTTCGGAAGTGAACCATACATGGAAGCTAGTGCCGGTATATCAAATATCTTTAAAATCTTGCGCGTCGATTTAGTAAAACGTCTGAACTATTTGGATAATCCTGATGCTCCAGAATGGGGAATTCGCGCGAGAATAAAATTCGACTTTTAATGTATTTTTCGAGCGACTTAATAGGAATCTCGAAAAAGGCGGTAAAATATAGATTGAAACATTAAAATTGAGTTTGGCATTCTTCGGGATGTCAGACTTTTCTTTATATATTTTAGATTAGAGAATGCATCATTCTGATGGTTTATTGAAACATTCTCTGCATGTTCCTAAAATAAATTACGCAATGGATTGATATGCTTCAATATTGATACTTAATCGTTTTTCAACGAATAAAAATTTAAAAAAGTTTGCATTCGAATGTCTGATGCGTTACATTTGTTTTATTAATAATATGAAGATCACTCGCACATACCATTATAGTATCCATCATCGCCATTGTGGCGATAGATATTAGTATTGGCTCTACGTGAGGCAACATTCCCCCCGGATCGTAT